>MEKX01000069.1:0-18876 GCA_001767075.1 Acidobacteria bacterium RIFCSPLOWO2_12_FULL_54_10
GCTGTGGACCTTGGTTGTCTGAATTGCTTCCTCAAAGGTGAGACGGGGAAGGATCGTGGGCAAGCGTTTGGCCAGCATGGTTTTTCCGGAACCGGGCGGGCCGATCATCAGAATGTTATGTCCCCCGGCAGCAGCCACTTCCAGGGACCTTTTTGCGGAGGTCTGGCCGCGTACGTCGCGAAAATCAGCTCCCGTGCTGGTTTCCTGATCTAAAATCACTTTCAGGTCAGCCTGACAAGGGGAAAACAATAACGGTTCGCGCAGTAACGACGATACCTCTTGCAGGGATTTCAATGCGTAAACGCGAAGACCTTCGACCGTGGCTGCTTCCGGGCCATTCGCCTCCGGGACGACCATGTTGGGGATGCCCAATTCTTTGGCCTTGACGGCAACAGGCAGCACACCCTTGATCGGACGCAGCAGGCCATCCAGAGACATTTCTCCCAGGAAGATAAATTGGGAGAGATTGCTGGTTTCGATGTCGCCCATATTGGCTAGCACACCCAGCGCAATGGGCAGATCGAAGCCTGAGCCTTCTTTTTTCATGTCGGCAGGAGCCAAGTTGACCGTGACATTCTGCGCCGGAAAATTGTAGCCGCAGTTGCGCAACGCCGAGCGGATGCGGTCGCGGCTCTCCTTTACGGCTGCATCGGGAAGTCCCACGGTGGTGAAGTTCCAGTCGCTGCGCGAAGGATTTAAGTCCACCTCGACATCCACGAGGTAGGCATCAATGCCAAAAACCGCTGCGCTGAAAATCTTGAACATAAGTGAATTATGATAAGTTGCTGATAACTCCGGATGAATCGTTAGATTAGAACTGCCCGGGGAGATCCTTTCATCAACGAGCAGGGGGAGTATACCAAAAACACCGGTTCAGAACGCAAATTTACTGCCATTTGCGTCGCAATACACGCAGTCGGTTCCAGCATTGCTATAATCAGCGGTGGTTTAGTTTTGACAACTAATCTTCCATCAGCAGGGTCCATGCCGGCCAGCCAAAAGCGAAAAGTTTCCATTGTGATCCCGACGTGGCTGCGTGGCGACCTGCTGCGGAAATGCTTGGAATCCATTCGAGCGCAAAGCTATACCGATTTTGAGATCATTCTTATTTCAAACGGGGCTGGCACTTGGGCCGATGAGCTGGCGAAAGAGTTTTCCAGCCGGATCATACATTTTCCCAATAACCGAGGCTATGCCGCCGCAGTGAATGCCGGGATCAGAGCCAGCGATTCGGCATATGTAATCGTTTTGAATGATGACGTCGAATTGAGCCCAGAGTGGGTTCGTTGCACTACGCAATGGATGGATGCACACCCGGAATGTTCATTTTGCTGCGGGAAAATCCGGCAGGCAAATGGGAAACTGCTGGATAACGTGGGCGATGCCATATCACTGGGTGGCTTGGCCTGGCGGCTGGGATCTGGACGCAAGGACACTGGACAATACGATACCGTTCGACGGATTGCAGCGATATCGGGAACGGCGGCACTTTTCAGGCGATCGGCATTTGAAATAGCAGGTATCTTCGATGAAGATTTTGTGTCGTATCTGGAGGATGTGGAGTGGTCCATTCGCGCTGCGCGATTCGGTTTGCAGGGAGAATACATTCCTCAGGCTGAGTGCATTCACCATGGAAGCGCCACGCTGGGAAAAAAATCTTCAGCAGTTTTCGAATTATCCATGAGAAACCAGTTGCTACTTCTGGTGATGCATTATCCCTGGCAATGGTTCTTTCAATGGGCACACCGCATTGCGTTAGCGCAATTGCACTGGCTCTTGGTGGCTGACAGTGGACATCTGCTGGGAGCCTACCTGCGTGGGGTAATAGGATTTATACGTGATTTCAGGAAAACTTTTGAAAAACGGCGTCCGTGGCTACAGGAAGATCGCAGCAGGATTTTGCAGCTCATAAAAGAATCGGAAGCCGATTTTTATCAAGATGTTACCGCTGATGACCGCCCGCTTCGAGGTGCGTTTTGGAAGCTCTATTTTTTTCCCACACCCACCACAAGAGCTGGAAAACATTCCGGGTAGTGCCTAAAAATTTCAGGAAGCGAAAAGCAGATTTACGGTCGGTCCACTTTTGCGGTATGATTTGGTTACGCATTTTCTAGGGGGAGGCAGAAAAGGGATTCGCGCAAAGTTGTTGGGGATGAATACCTGATACACAAAAGCGCAATTCCTGGATGACTGAGGGGACTCAAAGGGAGACTAGCGCTCGGGGAGCTCCAGAATGCACCAGCAGAATAAGAGAATCACTCGAAATGCTGGGAAGCTTATAATTCCCCTGGAATGCAACACAAAGGTTCCTGCCAAGATCCATTGTGGCCGGTGAAGCGACCGGCAGCGCGATTCCACGCGTATTCCCTGTGTTCTAAATACTATGAATTAGTTTGTATGGGAGACAGGCTCGAGTGACACCAATGACTGTAAAAGCTGAAACAGTTGCCGTCACAATCGTCACGCACAACAGCGAACTTTACGTACGCCGCTGTTTGGAATCTGTATTGTCACAGGACGGGCCCTCTTTGGACATCGTCGTGGTGGACAACGCCAGCCACGATGCGACGTGTTCCATTATGGAGCGATATCAGAAACAAGTTCGGTTAATTTACAATCAAGAGAATGTTGGATTTCCTGCTGCTCAAAACCAGGCGATCCAGGCGACGAGCAGCGATTGGGTTCTGGTTCTGAACCCAGATGTTTTGCTAACCCAGGGCTTTATCACTTCATTGGTCAAAAAAGGCAACCTGAACGCAAGCATCGGAACCGTTTGCGGCAAGCTCCTCCGCGCTGGGCCGGGCTTGAGTATTCCGATTGAGCGCAGGTTGGATTCCGCCGGCATCTATTTCACTCCTACTTTCCGTCATTTTGACCGGGGCATGCACGAATTAGACGGAGAGGAATTCAACGAACCGGCATTCGTATTTGGCTCAACGGCAGCTGCGGCTTTATATCGGCGCCAAATGATCCAGGACGTAAGCATCGAAGGCGAATTTTTTGATGAAGAATTTTTCCTTTACCGGGAGGATGCTGATCTATCCTGGCGAGCGCAGCTCATGGGGTGGAAATGCCTCTATTTTCCAGAAGCGGTTGGCTATCATGTGAGAAGGGTTTTCCCCGACAGCCGCAGAGAGTTGCCAGCTCTTATCAATCTGCATTCGGTCAAGAACAGATTCTTGATGCGCTTGAAAAATGTCACAGGGCCACTGTATATGAGGAATTTTCTAACCGTGACAGCCAGAGATCTGGCCATCTTAGGATACTGTCTGTCCATAGAACAGACATCATTGAAAGCTTTCATTTCCGTTGTGAAAAGCATGCGGCGTACCTGGAGCAAGCGCAGGATCATACAGCAAAAACGGAAAGTGTCCGATGCTTACCTGCGAAGCTGGTTCCGGTTTTCTCCTGCAGTGATTCCCGTGGACCTGAATTCGCTCCCCGATCCACACGCTGCTGCGGTTGCACGCGGCACAAGTTCTGTATTGCAGGTCCCTGCACGCCGGGCTAATCAAAGCCGACTTCCACAGTTGTAACCATGAAAATAGCCATACTAGGCACCCGTGGAATCCCCGCCAACTATGGGGGGTTTGAAACGTTTGCCGAAGAACTTTCCACCCATTTAGTTGAACGTGGACACAAAGTTATAGTATACGGCAGGACCAACAATGTGCGTTACAGCCAGCCCTACTACAAAGGCGTGCGTATTATCTTGTTGCCAACCATTCCGCACAAATATTTAGACACAGTCGCAAATAGTTTCCTGTCCATCTGGCATGTCTTGTTTCGAGATGTAGAGGTAGTGCTCATTTGCAACGCCGCCAACAGCATATTTTCTTTTCTCCCTCGATTGATTGGGATTAAGACGGTCGTCAATGTCGATGGCCTGGAGCGGAATCGCCAAAAGTGGAACTGGTTAGGCAGAACGTATTATGCATTCTCTGAAAGACTTTCTCTGTTCCTGCCTAACGCCATTGTTACCGACGCGCTGGCTATCCAGCGTTATTATCTGGAACGCTATAAAAAGCGATCCAGTTTTATACCCTACGGCGCCGACGATATCCGTGTGGAAACCAGAGTAAGTTTAAGTCGGCTTGGTTTGCAGCCCGATGGATATTTTCTCTATGTCAGTCGCTTGGAACCGGAAAACAATGCTCAGTTGGTGGTGGAAGCTTTCCGGAAGGTAACCACGGACAAGAAGTTAGTTGTAGTTGGCGATGCACCTTATGCAAAAGACTATATTGAGAAATTGAAATCCACTTCTGATCCGAGAATCATATTTCCCGGAGCGATCTACGGACAAGGTTACCGGGAACTGCAATCTCATGCGTACTGTTATATCCATGCAACCGAAGTAGGGGGCACGCATCCCGCTTTGATTGAGGCTATGGGATGCGGTCGCTGCGTTCTATATCTTGATACAGAAGAAAACAGAGAAGTCGCCGCTCATGCCGCGATTCCTTTTGAAAAATCCACGGATAGTCTGGCTTCCAGTATGACCTCCGTTCTGCAAGACCCCGGAAAGAGGGCGGCATACCAAGCTCTCGCTGTTGAAAGAGTTCAGACTCACTATCAATGGGATGCTGTAACGACTGCCTATGAGCAGCTCTTTAATTTCCTTACCGGAAATCCGGCAGAAATAACTTCTGCTTCTCCATTAGCCTAGTCTTCAAAACCGCGCAAAAAATCAAATGTTCTAAAGACTTAGAACGTTTCATGGTTGTGCCACGAAATAGGTTCCCGGAACCTTTCTAATGGCTAACAGGCTATGTAATCAAATGGATGGCGTCGAATGAGCTGGGGAATGTTTTCTGAGTAGCTATGTCGATTCTTGGCATCCGAAGCAAAAGATACAGCACTCATCCGATTGAGCTTAAAAGGGATTAACTAGCCGATTGGATTGGCCGGTTTGATTATTTGCAAGAATCAAGAAAGATGAAGCATTACGAGTATTTCATATTGAGTTTTTAAATTGATGTCATGATCCACAGCCAGAAAAAAATCCTGATCGTATTTGGCACGAGGCCGGAAGCAATCAAGCTGGCGCCACTTATCTATGCATTTGGCGACCGTCCAAAATCTTTTAATCTGCGCATCTGCTCTACTTCACAACATCGCACCATGTTGGAAGATGCAATGAAGGTGTTTGACATTACTGCTCACTATGATCTTGGTATCATGCGAGGGCGGCAGGATGTTTTTGAAGTGATCGGGCAATGCCTGAAGCCATTGAGGGAAATAGTTATCCGGGAGCGCCCAGATTTTGTATTAGTGCAAGGAGATACCATATCGGCATTCACCGCTGCACTGGCAGCTGACTATGAACAGATCCCTCTGGCACATGTCGAGGCTGGTTTGAGAACGGGGAACGAACGCCACCCTTTTCCAGAGGAAAGCATTCGCCGGTTGATATCACATCATGCCCAAATACATTTTGCTCCTACGCAGAGAGCAAAAGAAAACTTGCTCAATGAAGGCATAGCAGATCAGGACATTCATGTTACAGGAAACACCGGGATTGATGCTCTGCACATGGCCTGCAGACAACTAGATCTTGAAGAGATTCAGCCGACAATGGCATCCAATGGCACGCGGCCAAAGATTCTGGTCACATGCCACCGGAGGGAAAACCTGGGAGATCGCCTTCAGCAAATCTGCAGTGCGATTCGCAAAATTGCGCTGCGCGGAGATGTGGAGGTGTATTTTCCAGTTCACCTCAATCCGAAAGTTCGCGAGCCAGTGCACGAAATGCTGGACGGAATCGAAAATGTCCACTTGCATAGTCCTTATGATTACCTAACATTTATCCAAATGATGAGATCATCCTATTTGATACTGACCGATTCTGGAGGTATACAGGAGGAGGCACCCTCGTTCGGGAAGCCGATTCTCATTTTACGTGATTATACGGAACGCCCCGAAGCAGTTGAGTCAGGCATTGCTCAGCTAGTAGGTTGTGACCCGGAGAAAATATATCTTGAAACCTGCCGGTTGCTGGATGACCACACCGAATACGAACGCCGCAGCCAGCGCCGAGACCTATATGGCGACGGAAAAGCCAGTGAGAAAATAGCCCGAATTCTAGAAAATACATTCCTGTAAAGATTGTTCTAGATCAGGACCCGCACCGATAATAAATTCTTTCTTCTCTCAAAATCATCCAAATACCTCTAGTGTTTGATAGCATATGCGTTAGATATCCTTGTTAAGGAGTTAACGTTAGGTGAGCCGGAAGAAGAAAAGAAAATCTATTGGAGACACTGAAACATCAGTGCCTAACGATTCAATGACCGACTATGAACAGACTTCACTGTCCGAGAGTGCTGGCGATTCGCTGAATCCGGGAGATGAGAATCCCATAGCCCATTCTCCACAACCTTCACCTGCAGAGTCAGTGAACATGGCTTCAAAGAAAAGCCTAATTGCCAAGCTGACAGGCTGGTTTCAGAGTGAGCCGGTTGCTGAAACAGCGCCGGAAACCCCAAGACCTACTCGGCAAGAAGAAGCAAACTTATTAAATCCAGATCAACCTCTGGTAGTCGCTGCTCCACAAAGTGCTCCGGAACAACCGGGAGATCGCCCGCAGGCACAGCCCATCCCCAGGCAGTCAGCAGCTGAGCAGGTCATGAACCGGCTTCATATGGAACGCATTCAAGCCGAGATGGAAGATTCATTTGGGAAGCTACAGGCTGCCCAAAAAGAGATCGAGCACCTTAAGGAGCAGGTTGCGAATGAATCGAATGCGCGACAGGAATTAGAAACCAGAATCCGCGCACTGAGCAAGTCATTAGAATTGAGCGAAATGCGGCTTGCAGAGGAAAAAGAAAAAGCGTTACGGCGAATCAATGAACTGGAATCGGAATGCGATCAGCTCTCGTCGCAAATTAAAGAATTGGGGACGGTGTCCACCATCAACTCCACAAACCTTCATCAACAAGTTTCTGACCTGCAGCTGAAAACACGCGGCATGGAGGCTCAGCTCGATGTGACGAGTCGAGATTTGCAAGATTCCCGAAGCAAACTCGAAGAACAGCTACGGCAGGCGCAGGAGGAGCGGGGAAAATTAGAGCGGCAACTGGTCCAGAAAGAAAAGGATCTCGAAGAGCTAAGAAAATTAAACCAGGAAGCTGTAAAGAGGATGGGAGCTACGGATCGAATGGAGCAGAATATTTCGGGGCCTTCGATTCAGCCGCAAGGCTCTGCCGTATTATCACCGGAAGCTGCGGCAGACTTCCATCAGAAGTCCATGTCTACGCTTACGGTCATGTTAGCCTGCGCGGATTTGCTGGCGATGAACAGCGGGCTTGATCAGTCGTCCAAAGACCTGGCGGTGGATATCCGAAAGCAAGGGCAAATACTCATCGACCTCGTAAAAAGCATTACCATTCCGGAAAATAAAGAGGATGCAGATCTCAATTCGCCCGGGTCCACGAGTTCCTAATCCGAACGCTGCGATTCACATATACATTCCACCGTTTACATTGAGCACATGACCCGTAATGTAAGCAGCTTCGTCCGAGGCCAGGAATTTTACGGCATAAGCCACGTCTTGAACTTGTCCAAGGCGGGCAAGCGGAATGCGTGATGAGAGTTTTTCGCGAGCTTCCGGGCTGAGAGCCTCCGTCATTGCGGTTTCGATGAAACCCGGGGCAACGGCATTGACTGTAACATTGCGTGATGCCACTTCTTGGGCGATGGAACGTGTGAGGCCGATAAGGCCGGCTTTGGAGGTAACATAATTGGCCTGTCCAGCGTTTCCAATTTGCGCAACGACAGATGAAATGTTGATGATTCTCCCTTGCCGCTTCCGGATCATGCCAGGCAACACCTCCTGAATACAAATGAATGCAGCGGTCAGATTGGTATTCAAAACGGCGTCCCAATCCTGCCGTTTCATGCGCATGGCTAAACCGTCTCGCGTAATGCCCGCGTTGTTCACTAGAATGTCGATTTTTCCAAAATGTTCGATTGTATGCTGAACGGCCTTGCGGATATCTTCTTCCTTGGCCGCATCCATCGATATCGGCAATGCTTGATCGGCAGTTCCGCCCGCTTGGTGGATTTCCCTGGCAACAGACTGAAGATTTTCGAAATTACGGCTGGCAATAGCTACTTTGGCGCCCGTACTGGCAATAACCAGTGCGCAGGCGCGCCCGATCCCTTGCGATGCGCCTGTAATGAAAGCAACCTTCTCTTCCCAACTCATGCCGGAATCCTTTCAACCATTGCTGTTGGCAATAGCAGCTAGCGCTTTGTCCATGCTTTTCATATCTTCCACGTTCGTAGTGGCCGCCGAGCGATCGATTTGTCTTATCAAGCCCGATAAAACTCGCCCCGGGCCAACCTCGATAAAAAGTTCAGTGCCGAGAGAAATCAATTTTCTCACGTCTTGTTCCCACAGTACCGGAGATGAAATCTGTTCCAGAATGCCCCGTCGTGCTTCTTGGCCAGATCGCACGACTTCGGCGCGGACGTTGTTGACCAGAGGCGTGGCCAGATCGGCAAAGTGAGTGGATTCCATTATTGGAGCCAAGCGTTTCCGGGCCGGTTCCATGAGCGAACTGTGAAAAGGGGCGCTTACTGGCAGAGGCACGGCTCGCTTGGCACCGGCTGCCAGGGCATTCTCGATGGCGCGTTTTACGGCTCCAGCGTGTCCGGCAATGACAATCTGCTCAGGAGTATTGATGTTGGCTGGTTGTACAACCTCACCCTGCGCAGACTCTCTGCATACTTGTTCCACTAGTTCCAGTTTCAATCCAAGCAGGGCTGCCATGGCGCCGGTTCCAACAGGAACTGCTTCTTGCATAAACTGACCCCGCAATCGAACTAATCTTAACGCATCGGCAAAGGACAGGGAACCCGCAGCCACCAGCGCTGTGTGCTCTCCCAAACTATGCCCAGCCATATAAGCTGCTGCCATTCCTTGTTCGGTGAATACGCGAAATGTCGCAAGCGCACAGGCAAGCAAGGCGGGCTGCGTGTTGGTTGTAAGCTGCAAATCTTCGGCGGGACCCTCAAAGCACAAACGGGAAATAGGGAAGCCTAATGCTTCATCCGCTTCTTCCCAGCAGTGTCGCGCAATGGGATAGTTCTCGCAGAATTCTTTTCCCATGCCGGGGTATTGCGAGCCCTGTCCCGGGAAAAGGAATGTCAGAGACTTTGTCATGAATCTTTAAGAAACCGCAGGGGTGTCATCAGCCATGACCGAAGGTGGGGAAAACGGGCTCTAGGTTGCAGAAACTTCCAAGACCCGGCGACCCTTATAATAGCCGCACTTTGCACATGCGCGGTGAGAAAGCTTTTTTTCATGGCACTGCGGACAATCTTCCAATAGAGTCGCCTCCAATGCATCATGAGACCGGCGCTTGGCTTGCCGGGAATGGGAATGTCTACGTTTTGGATTGGGCATGGATCTCCTTTAACTTCTAAACTTTTCCAGCGGTGACCACCGTTGGTCCACTTTCATCGGATGGCACCCGCAATCTCCTGCGTTGCGATTCTGGCCGCACTGCGGGCAAAGCCCCGCACAGTCAATTCGGCAGATGCTTTTCATGGGGAGGGAAAGCAGGACTTGTTCCCTCATCGCATCTTCCAATTGTAAACCGTCTCCGTGGTAAAACCCAACTTCCAGATCAGGTGTCTGAATCTCCACTTCCTCTTCACGGGCAATGGTGGAGATAGGACTGTAAAAAAGATCAAACGCCTGATCGATAGGAAAAGGTGTTAATTCCAGGCACCGGGCGCAGGGTGCAGCCATCTCAACCTTCAAGGAGCCTCGCAACCGTATGGCATCCACATGCAGCTCTGCTATTCCCTTTACTGCCAGATCACCAGTTTGCGATATCCCTTCTCCATAATCAAACTTGCCGGACGGGAACTTAATATCCAGAATAATCGGATGTTTTTGTAATTCGTGGATGTCCAGGAACATGCGGCACCTTTCTGCCCGGCACGCACTAAACGCCCGCCTTACTTATTATACTTGAGGCGAGCGGTAGTGTGCAGCACAATGCCTATTTTCGGTGAATCATCAGTGAGATACAGAAGAATTTGCTGATGCAGATAGCATCTCCTTGTGCAACCGGAGAGCATAATGATCCGTCATTCCGGCAATGTAGTCACAGATCACTCTATGCTTTGGCAAACTCTTAGTTAATTCCGCATATGCAACAGGCATCTTCTCCGGATGCTCCAAGTAGTAATCAAACATTTCCTCGATTACCTGCGCCCCCTGCACTTTTTCTGGCACAAGAGCCGGCAGGAAATAGAGGTTTTGGTAAAGGAATTCACGAAGCTCATTTTTGTGAAGTTCAGCTTGTTCACTGAACCCGATCAGCCGGCGCGGGAAGCGACGAACATCTTCCAGACTTCTGACTGCCGCCGTTTTTATCTGTGCCAGCGAGTTTTCCAGCAAGTCGGTAACAAGAAAATTGATGATCCGCTTCAAAACCTCATTGAATTGCAATTTTCTTGATGCTTTTGGATAAAGCTTCCTGATGTGATCGTGAAATTCGGAGAAAAGAGCCAGTCCCGACCCCAGCACAGGCAAATCAAATAATCGAGCCTCAAATCCATCATCGAGGTCAGCCGTGCAATAAGCTATTTCGTCGGTCAGATCGATCAGTTGAGCCTCCAGGGGAGGTTTCTGGTCCAACAAATATTCACTCAGCTCAACATGCTTACCGGGATCATAATCGCGGGAGTGCTTTACGATACCTTCCCGAACCTCGAAGGTAAGGTTCAGGCCTGGAAATTCAGCATATCGTTGCTCGAATGATTCAACAATGCGCAATGCATGCAGATTATGGTCGAAGCTTTCCCCGAATCTTTGCATGACCTGGTTTAGAGATTTCTCCCCAGCGTGACCGAACGGAGGATGTCCGATGTCATGCGCAAGGGCAAGCGCCTCAGTTAGGTCTTCATTCAAGCCCATTACGCTGGCTATGGTGCGAGAGATTTGAGTGACTTCGATGGTGTGAGTCAGGCGATTGCGAAAATGGTCCGAAAAACGAGTGGTAAAAACCTGCGTCTTGGCTTCCAACCTGCGGAATGCCCTGGAGTGAACTATACGGTCACGGTCACGCTGAAAATCGTTGCGGAAAGGGTGGGAAGGTTCTGCGAATTTTCTACCACGACTTTGTTCCGGGTGCAGCGCGAATTCACGCATGAGTCCGCTTTGAAGGATTGCTCCATCCATCATTAGCACCCGGCTGAATTATTGAGATCGGTTTTCAAGAAGGTCATTAACCACGTCCCCAATGACCGTCCCAGAGTATTCTTCTGACATTTGTTGATACATCCGCATGGCTTGGTCCGGGTCAGTTCTCAGATAGAGCGAAGCCAGGGACATTTGTACCGTAGGTTTTGGAACTGTGACGGAAGGGCTTCCATCGATCAATTCTTTATAAAGCTTCTCGGCTTCCGACGTTCGATTGGTATTGTGGTAAATACCAGCCAGTGCCATTTTTGCTTGTGCCGCAAGCTCCCGGCTGTCGTTGTTTGTGATCTGATTCAGCTCGGATTCAGCTTCGGATAATTGATCCAGCTCCCGCAAACTCAACGCAGCATAGAGTTGCGCCCAATCGGCTGCTTTAGTTCCTGAATGTGTTTTGGCCACATCCTGGAATTCCTGCCTAGCCTGCTGGAATTTTTTCTCCGCTGTATCGAAAACCGGAACAGTAATGTCGACAGGAGGAGTCGTGGTAACTACACCATGAAAGGTTACCAACGCGCCTCCGAGGGCTTCCCCTGCCGCAGCTTCTATGCTCCTCTGATAATAAAAGATCCCCAAACCTGCAACGGTTAAAAGAAGAGCCGCTGCCCCTGCCTGGAGAAGTTTTTGCTTATGGTTCAGGAGGAATTCCGCCAGCCCTGTAACCTTTTGCGATACTTTATCTGTTTTCAGTTCTTTCCGCGTTAGCGTTGCCAAGCCTTAATTTCTCCTTACTGCATGTATGCCTGGGACTCGATCCTTATATACGCATCGTAACAAGCATTCTTTTCAACTGTCAACAACGGGATTATTTTCCATTTGACATTCAGCACTAACTTGCATACAATCTGAGGTTTTTGCAGACCATCATAAATCGAGCAATCGAAACTGATGGTTGGAATAGCTCGGAAGTTGAACACTTGACAAGGGTTAAGAACTTTCCTGCGAAAGGCATCCCAATTACAAGTGGCGCATCTAATAGACGTGATAAGGGAGTTTAGGAGAGAAACCCATGGCAAACGTAAAAAGCAAAGCAAAATCAAGTGATGTACGGCAATTTCGGAAAATGCTAGAGCAGAAATCCACAGAATTGAAAGCACAACTCGGGACTCCTACTGTTCACACGGCATTGAAAGCAATTCCAGACCCTTACGACACTGCCGACTGGGCGGAAAAGAGCCACGAAGAGTGGATTTTCTTACAAAAGAATAATTCCGAAGTTGCCCTGCTTCGAGAGATCGAAGGCGCGCTAGTGCGGCTCCGCGATGGAAATTTTGGTACTTGCCTTGATTGCGGGCTTCCTTTATCTCGCAAGAGGTTGGAAGCAGTACCATGGGCGCAGTATTGCGTAACTTGCCAAGAGCGCCGTCAGACGGGCAGCAATTAGCCACCGGCACTTCCCCTTAAAATTGTTAAATCAATTTGCAATGGCTATTTTAGCCATAAGGGAGGTGCATTCCTTTCGGTTTAGTTTAATGAAGCTGAAAACTGCCCAAAATGTGTTGCTAAGCAAGATTAGCACCTTGAATATGGCAGGTTTGCCACAAATTCTTTAAATCGCAATTGCTGAGATTCTCATCCCATCGAACCAACTGCTTTACACGCAACACTGTTTGTGGTATTTTTCAAATGAGTCAAAGAGAAAATTAAGAAGGGAAAAAGACTGGATGGGTTTGGGAAGCGCACAGAAAGCACCAATAATGGAGAAGCACCAGCAGCATCCTAAGGATACCGGTTCGCCGGAAGTGCAAGTAGCCGTCTTGACGGAGCGAATTGGGCAATTGACGGATCATTTTAAAATTCATTCTAAGGATCATTCATCGAGGCGGGGTTTGTTGATGATGGTTAACCGTCGCCGCCGTTTGCTGGATTATCTTAAGGTGCGCCATTCCAATCGTTATCTACAACTTATCCAGAGTTTGGGCATACGTCGTTAGTTGGCGGTATTAGTTCGTGTTCCTCTTAAAAAGGTTCCGAACGAAAGTGGCAGAAATAGCGACTGAAATTGCCCTTTGGTGGATGGTTAGCGAATCGATCGATTTTTGGGATTTGTGGGTATGCATGCCAGCGACCTCAGCGGTGGGCAACCATCCGATGGTCGCTTTTTTACTTTTCGCTCACTGAGAATTTAATATATCCGGTGTCGGCGAAAGGTGTTCAAATCCTCTTAAAATCCCCAGCAACCAAGTGAAAGATTCGACTAGCGCCTCCCCTTATCCAGTTTTTCCCTATCCCATGGAGGAGTAATGGAATATCAAGAAAGTATTGAGTTAGGAAAGCATCGGTTAACGCTGTCTACAGGACGGATTGCTAAGCAAGCGGATGGATCCGCTTTTATTCGGTATGGAGATACCGTCGTACTGGTCACAGCCTGTTCCAATAATGATCCTAAAGTAGGAGCCAATTTTTTCCCACTTACGGTCGATTATCGAGAGTACACCTACGCCGCCGGGAAATTTCCCGGTGGATTCATCAAGCGCGAAGGTCGGCCTACAGAAAAAGAAATTCTCACCAGCCGTCTGATCGACCGCCCCGTGAGACCACTTTTCCCCGATGGTTTCAAGTGTGAGACCCAGGTCATTGCCATGGTCCTTTCCGCCGATGCGGAAAATAACCCGGACGTGGTTAGCATTGTTGGCGCGTCAGCAGCGCTTTATTTATCGAACATTCCATTTTTCACGCCCATCGGGGCAGTGCGCGTCGGCCTTGTCGATGGCCAACTTGTCATCAATCCCACCTATGCTGAGCTGCGGAACAGCCAGTTGAACCTGATCGTTGCCGGTTCCGAGGACGCTATTGTCATGGTTGAGGCAGGCGCACAGGAAGTTTCCGAACAAACCGTCGTTGATGCCATTCAGTTCGGGCACGCTGCATGCAAACGGATTGTCGCTCTGATTAAGGAACTTCACGGCCGCATGAAAATTCAAAAACGAACAACGGAGCCGGCTGCGATAAACGAGGTATTGAGCAGCGACATTGAAACCAAATGGAGAGCCAAGTTAGCCGATGCATTGGATACTTCTCACGTTACCAAGCTCGAAAGCTATGCCAAAATAGCGGTTCTAAAGAAAGAATTATTGGCTTCTTATTCAACAGAAGAAGCCGAAACCGCCAAGCAAGCCGCGGGAATTTTCGAACTTCTTCAAGAACGTATTTTCCGTGAAGACCTTCTGAAGCACCAACGGCGTCCTGATCACCGTGCGTTTGATCAAATTCGCCAGATCACATGCGAGGTCGGTATCCTCCCGCGCACGCACGGGTCGGCGCTGTTTACACGCGGAGAAACGCAGGCACTGGTCACATCAACGCTCGGCACGTCAGATGATGTCCAGCGGATGGAAACCCTGGAGGGAGAGGGAGAGAAGCGATTCATGATGCACTATAACTTCCCTCCGTTCAGCGTCGGCGAAGTAGGGTTTATGCGAGGCCCCGGCCGCCGCGAGATTGGCCACGGCGCGCTTGCCGAGCGGGCGATTCTCAACATGATCCCAGATGAAGAAGTCTTCCCTTACACGATCCGCGTTGTTTCGGACATTCTGGAATCGAACGGTTCCAGCTCCATGGCCACCGTTTGCGGCGCTACTCTTTCCCTGATGGACGCAGGCGTTCCTATCAAATCCCCTGTGGCCGGAATTGCGATGGGTTTGGTCATGGAAGGCAAGCAATACGCTATTCTCACCGACATCGCCGGTGCAGAGGATCATTACGGCGACATGGATTTCAAAGTTGCCGGGACCAACCAAGGCATCACCGCCCTGCAAATGGACATCAAGGTCGGCGGCATCACCCACGCTATCATGGCCGAGGCCCTGGAGCAGGCCCGCAAGGCGAGGCTTGCCATTCTCGAAAAGATGGTCGCCACCATTCCAGAAGCGCGCACAGCAATATCGGCTTACGCTCCGCGAATCTTCACCATGAGAATTGATACGGATAAAATCCGTGATGTCATTGGACCCGGCGGAAAGATGATTCGCTCTATCATCGAGCAGACCGGTGTAAAGATTGATGTGGAAGACGACGGGCGCATCAATATCGCGTCATCCGATGAAACCTCGGCACAAAAAGCAATTCAGATCATCAATAATCTGACAGCAGTTGCTGAGGTAGGAAAAACTTATCTTGGCAAAGTCTCTCGCCTAGCCGAGTTCGGAGCTTTTGTTGAGATCATCCCTGGCACGGACGGTCTGCTGCACATCAGCGAAGTCGCCGAGCACCGCATCCGCAATATCCGGGATGAACTGAAGGAAGGCGATCAGGTCCTGGTCAAGGTGATGGCCGTCGAGGGCAACCGCATCAAGCTCAGCCGCAAAGCTGTTCTGCGTGATCAGAAACAGAAGCAACCCGTGGGAAGCCCGGTAACTTCAGAAGATCACGAAGATAAGCCAAGCTAGCTATTCCGTTGTTTTAATGTAGGAAGAATTCCGAAGGATTACAGCAAGCAGTTTAATCGCTCAGAGTTTCTTATCAGGCGAATTACACAGGTCTTCCACTGGGCAAATGGAGCATTTTGGCTTCCGTGCCTGGCAGCAGCGGCGGCCGTGGAAGATCATTTGGTGGGAAAAAGCAATCCAACCGCTTTGCGGGATAATCCGCATCAAGTCCTGCTCAATTTTTTCGGGCGTTTTCTCGTGTGATAAATCAAGACGGTTAGACAGTCTGTGGACATGCGTGTCCACAACCACGCCGATGGCTTCGCGGAACGCCGTACCCAAAACGACATTAGCGGTTTTGCGGGCCACGCCGGGCAAGGTCAGCAACTCGTCCATTGTCGCCGGGACTTTCCCGCCAAACTCCTGAACAATCTTCTTTGATGCGCCTAGAATCGATTTTGCTTTGTTTCTGTAAAAGCCAGTGGAACGAATTTCCTGCTCCAGCACCTCCGGCCGCAGCGCTGCAAAATCTTGGGGCGTAGGGTAGTTCTTGAAAAGCCCGGGCGTTACTTGATTCACACGCTCATCGGTACACTGCGCGGAGAGAATCGTGGCAACTAACAGTTCAAAGGGGTTTGAGTGCTTAAGCGCACATTTTGCATCCGGATAGGCCTTCTTCAGCTGCTTCAGGATTTCCTTGATGCGAGCAGGGTCCTGTCCAACGGAATTAGCCTTCTTTTTCTTGTGCGCAGGTGAAGCAACTCGTGCTGCATTCATCGCTGCCGCTCCTGTTGGTAATTCATCCTCCTAAAGTGTCCAGCGTCGCTTTCATGTCCTTAAGAATGCAGGTGTATATGGGTGTGTCTCGAACGGTATAAAGGCTCGCCTCGCTTTCGCGCAATTCCATGACCAGGTCGAGGAAATTGTCGGGGTGGTCGCTTTCAAATGCCACCACAAAATCCTGGTCGTCTAATCCGAAAGAGTAGGTCGTATTTAGTTTTACCAGGGGATATTTATGTCCGATGGCGATATGTTCGTTCATCATCCCTTGTCGCGACGGCAAAGACATGCGGTACCATTGGCGTGTTTTCACAAAAGGATAAACGAACAGATATTTGAATTGGCCGGGAAGAATCTGACCGCGGCTATCGGTTTGTCCCTCATGCTGGTGCTCGATGATGTAGGTGGAACGCTTGGTCATGGCAAGGTAGGAGATCGGAGTCGTTAAATAATGTCCCAGTTCGGTGGAAAGCACCTCTGTAGTCATCTCCTGAAGGTCTTCCAGTTGGTAGCAGATTCGCCAAAGCAGGAAATCCACGTCGGAACGCATGCCTACGGTGGTGTATGAAAGCACCTTCATGCGCCCTGATTGGTTCCACTTCTCTGCTACTTTGCAAACCTGGGCCTTCCCCAACTCGCGTTCCGCTGAGGGCAGCATGCGCCACGCCGGGTCCGCCTTAAAGTAAGCAAAGTTTACAAATTGTCTCCTGATATCCTCGCCCGCCATAGTTCCTCCGATTTATTTGAAGTTAGTTCAATATCTTATCGTCTAACCTTCGTGACCTTCAAGAGAGCCAAGAAAAGAAATTATGACTCTTTGCATTAATTCCAGGTGCAATGAATCTTCCAGCAGTTGGTCACTTTGATGGAGTGCGTGGCGGTGGGGTGAGCGTTTCTTGAGGCTGGTACTCCACGAAGAATCGCATCAGTTGAATAAAAATTGCGAATATGAGCGGGCCAACAAGGAATCCGACAAAACCGAAAACTTTAGTTCCCCCAATGATGCCAATCAAAACCACAACCGGGTGCACTTGAGAGTGCAAAGCAATCAGCCGGGGCCGGAGCAGGTTATCGATATTCAATACTAGGACGGCTCCGTAGATCAGCAAACCCAGCCCTTGCCAGGTTTGTCCGGCCATCAATTTGAGAAGTGCCGCAGGCCCCCAAACCAGGGGAGCGCCAACAAAGGGAAGAAATGAAAGAAAGATCATCAATAGAGTTAGAAGAAAGGGCTGAGGGACCTGGAAGATCAGCAATCCAATTCCACCTACGCTTCCTTGGATGAGCGCAGTCATCATTTGGCCATAAATAATGGCGCGCAGAACGCTGGTTACTTCTTGTGTGAGTCCCGCCTTTACGCGGCTGGAAAGAGGAATCGCTTCCATGATGCCGCCCCATAAAACGGTTCCTTGCTTGGTGAAGTAGTAGAAGACGAACAAGCAGACAAATATACCCAGTGCGATGTCAAACACGGAACCAAATAGATTAGGGATATTTCCTAGAATGAAATTCTGGCCCTGCTCAAAAAGCTCCGCTAGCCAGTTAGCTAAAAATTGGACGTTGCGGTTCGCAAGCCACAATTTAGAAGCTTCCAGCAATCCTTGCATTCGATCAATTTGCGCTTGCGAACCTAATTCCCTTGTCACGCGCTGTACTGCGTATACGAAGGGAAAACTGATTAAAAGAGTGGTCAACAGAGTTAATAATCCAGCGCGCACGCTGGCCGAATGAATGAATTTTTGCAATCTTCTTTCTAATGGATGGAACAGATAGGTGAGCAGTATTCCAAGTATAACGTAAGGGAATACAGGCCAGATGAGAAGAACTGTCAGGGATAAAAATGCAACCAGGAAGAACAGAAAGTATCCAACTCCAGTCATCATCACCTTCTCCCTTAAGTTGGACTTTTTCTTGAATGCTGATCATTTTGCCGGACTACGATAACTTGAAAAATTATATTCATGAAAATGTTGAAGACAAACCCTTTAGTAAATTCATCCAATGAGCGAGAATAACACAAATGAGCTTTTATAACAGAGTGCCGGATAGGTTGCCTTTGAAAGCAGGAATGTGATACAAAACACATAGTGTGAGCATGAAAGATTCTTCCCGGATTAGTACTGATTACTTGGCGGAAAATTCTCCTCCAGAAGTAAATAATGCTTCCCATGGAGGATTCGCTTCCGTTTGGCGTTACTGGTTAAGAGACGTGGTTCTTTCCGTTGGTTTAGCTGGTTTGGTGATTGTTTTTCTTTACCAGCCCGTGAAAGTGGAAGGGACCAGTATGCTCCCTCGCCTGACCGACCAAGAACGGATTTTCATCAATAAATATATATATCATTTTGAGTCAATTAATCGCGGCGATATTGTTGTTTTCCGATACCCTTTGGATACTACCAAATCCTACATTAAGCGCGTGATCGGGCTTCCGGGAGAAACCGTGGAGTTAAGAAGTGGCCAGGTTTTTATCGATGGCATGAGACTAACTGAGCCTTATGTTTTATCCACTTACCG
>MEKX01000069.1:18885-30300 GCA_001767075.1 Acidobacteria bacterium RIFCSPLOWO2_12_FULL_54_10
TTATCCACTTACCGTGATCGGGAAAATTATGGACCGTTCATGGTCCCCGCCGGAGAATTTTATGTATTAGGAGACCACCGCAATTCCTCGAACGATAGCCGACTTTGGGGAACCGTAACCAGAAGAAATATTTACGGTAAAGCAGTCCTTGTTTACTGGCCAATGAAAGATTTTGGGATGGTCGAGTGAGGCTACCTCACAAAAGTGTCAGCGTCAAAGTCCCCATAGTTTGCAACAATTCTTTTTTCAGAAATAAGTCGAAAGGGATGCAGGAATGAAGGCTCTTCTGGCCTTAGAAGATGGCCGAGTATTTGCCGGTCTGAGCTGTGGCGCCAAAGGTGAATGCTACGGAGAGGTTGTTTTTAATACCAGCATTACCGGATACCAGGAGATATTTACGGACCCTTCGTATTCGGGCCAGATCGTAGTTCTTACGAATCCTCATATAGGCAATTACGGCGCTAATCCAGACGATGACGAGTCGGCTCGCCCTTACATAGAAGGCCTGGTAGTTCGGGAATTCAGCCACGTTGCCAGCAATTGGCGCAGTCGAGAGCACGCGGAGCAATATCTAGAGAGGAACCGGGTTCCAGTCATCGCCGACTTAGATACCCGTGCGTTGGTGAGGCATTTGCGCACAAAAGGTGTCATGCGAGGCGTGATTTCCAGTTTGGAGACGGATACGGAATTGCTCGTTGCTAAAGCCCGAGCTATCCCCTCCATGGCAGGACGCGATCTTGCACAAGGGGTTTCCACAAAACAACGCTACGTATGGGACAGCCCACCGGTTTCACTTGATCTGGTATCGTCTGAAAAATCAGCTGCCGAATTGCGCTTTCACGTTGTTGCGTATGATTATGGCATCAAACATAACATCTTGCGGCGACTGGTAGCTGAAGGATGCCGTGTTACGGTTGTGCCTGCTTTGACTTCGGCGGAGGAGGTCCTAAACCTGAAACCGGATGGAGTGTTTCTATCCAACGGTCCAGGTGATCCAGCCCCGTTGGAGGCTGAGGCTAATAATATTCGCCGATTATTTGGCAAGACTTCAATTTTCGGAATTTGTTTGGGACATCAAGTCCTGGGATTGGCATTTGGCGGCAAAACATTCAAACTCAAATTCGGTCACCGTGGCGGGAACCACCCGGTACTCAATACATTAACGAATAAAGTCGAAATCACGTCACACAATCACGGATTCGCGGTAGATCCAGATAGTTTGCCCGCATCGGAAATTGAAATGACTCACTGGAATCTGAACGACCGGACGCTCGAGGGCTTTCGCCACCGTTCTCATCCGGTGTTCTGCGTCCAGTATCACCCTGAGGCATCTCCCGGGCCGCATGACTCGTACTACTTGTTTAAGGACTTCGTGAAGATGATGGAAGACAGGCGCGGAAGCAAATCGTAGGGGTTTGATATGCCACGAAGAAATGACATCCATAAGATATTAATCATCGGGTCCGGGCCGATTATCATCGGCCAGGCCTGTGAATTCGACTATTCCGGGGCTCAAGCATGTAAAGCGCTGAGGAGTGAGGGATACGAAGTCGTTCTAGTTAATTCAAATCCAGCTACGATCATGACCGATCCGGAACTTGCCAACCGAACCTATATTGAGCCGCTCGATTCTCAATACCTGGAAGCAATCATTGAGCGAGAGCGTCCCGATGCTTTGCTGTCGACGGTAGGCGGTCAAACAGCCCTGAACCTCTCGGTTCAACTGGCTGAAAAAGGAATTCTCGAAAAGTACAATGTGGAATTGATCGGGGCAGGCCTGCGCGCGATCCAGATGGCGGAAGACAGACTCCTGTTCAAAGATGCCATGACGCGCATCGGGTTAGAGACACCTCAGAGCGCGCTTGTTAATAACGTCCAAGATGGGCAGGAGTTCGCTGGTCGCATTGGCTACCCGGCCATTATCCGGCCTTCTTTCACTCTTGGTGGGTCCGGTGGCGGAATCGCTTATAACCGTGAGGAGTTTGTCGAAATACTTGCTCACGGGTTAGACCTCAGTCCCGTAAATGAAGCGCTAGTAGAAGAGAGCGTACTGGGATGGAAAGAATTCGAACTTGAGGTCATGCGGGACCTTGCTGATAACGCCATCATCATTTGCTCCATTGAGAATTTCGACCCTATGGGTGTGCATACGGGCGACTCAATCACCGTAGCTCCGGCTCAGACACTGACCGACAAAGAGTATCAGCGCATGCGCGATGCCGCGCTGGCAATCATGCGGGAAATTGGAGTTGAGACCGGCGGTTCCAACGTGCAGTTTGCAGTTCAACCGGAAACGGGCCGCATGGTCGTGATCGAAATGAATCCGCGCGTATCGCGCAGTTCAGCATTAGCTTCCAAAGCCACTGGATTCCCGATAGCCAAAATCGCCAGCAAGCTGGCCGTGGGTTATCGGTTGGATGAGATCCAAAATGACATAACGAAAAAAACGCCTGCTTGCTTTGAGCCAACGCTGGATTATGTGGTCGTCAAGATTCCCAAGTGGCAATTTGAAAAATTTCCCGGTTCTGAGCCGATGCTGGGCACGCAGATGAAATCAGTTGGAGAAGTCATGGCCATTGGGAGGACTTTCAAAGAGGCCTTGTTCAAAGCCGTGCGGTCTCTGGAAACCGGAAAGTCCCTGGATTCAATTAAAGTAGAGGAAGAATTAATCGTTCAAAAACTGGTCAACCCTACTCCAGACAGGTTGAATTATGTGCGGCATGTACTCAGGAACGGATGGAGCGTACGCCAGGTTGCGGATATGACTGCGATGGACCCGTGGTTTCTGGAGCAGATCAGAGAAGTAGAATTAATTCTGACCGGGTTGGAAAACAAATCCCTGGAAAATACTAGTCGTGATGATATCTGGACAGCAAAAAGAGCGGGTATTTCAGACCGCCGCCTGGCGTCGATGTGGAATGTTTCGGAGCAAGATATATTCAACTACAGAGAACGCCTGGGGGTGATACCGGTATACAAGCGCGTCGACACCTGCGCAGCGGAATTCGAGTCGTATACACCGTATTTGTACTCCTGTTACGAGCAAGAGAATGAATCCGATCCTACGAATCGAAAAAAAATCATGATTCTAGGCAGTGGGCCAAATCGCATCGGTCAAGGCATTGAATTTGATTACTGCTGCTGCCATGCTTCATTCGCTCTGCGCGAGGATGGATTCGAAACCATCATGGTCAACTGCAACCCGGAAACCGTTTCGACGGACTATGACACCTCGGACCGTCTTTACTTCGAGCCTTTGACTTTCGAGGATGTTATGAGTGTAGTCAAAGAGGAACACCCGGATGGCGTAATCGTGCAGTTCGGTGGCCAGACGCCATTAAATCTTGCGCTCCCGCTCATGAAGGCCGGTGTCTCGATTATCGGCACTAGCCCGGATTCAATCGACTTGGCCGAAGATCGCAAACGGTTTGGAAATTTGCTGACGTCCCTGGGAATACCTCAGCCGGAAAACGGAACCGCCGTCACCTATGCAGAGGCTCGTGAAATCGCGGCGAGAATCGGATATCCGGTATTGGTCCGCCCTTCCTACGTCCTCGGCGGAAGGGCAATGGTGATTGTTTACGACGATGCCATGCTTGAGGAATACATGCGAGAAGCCGTCGAGTATTCCGGGCCAGGCCGGCCGATCCTCATTGATCGTTTTCTGGAGGCGGCAACTGAAGTGGATGTTGACGCACTGAGCGACGGCGAAAGCGTGCTGATCGGCGGCATTATGGAGCACATCGAAGAAGCAGGCATCCATTCAGGTGACAGCAGTTGTGTTTTGCCGGCAATCACTCTAGGAGATGAACAGAAACGCACCATCTGCGATTATACGGTGCGGTTGGCATTGGCCTTGAAGGTAGTCGGATTAATGAACGTACAATATGCAATTCAGAATGGCAAAGTCTATGTGCTAGAGGTTAACCCGCGCGCTTCTCGAACCGTGCCTTATGTCAGCAAATCCACTGGCGTTCCCTTGGCAAAGATTGCTTCCCGGTTGATGACCGGTCGAAAGCTGAAGGATATCGCACTCCCCGTTGATACAAAGGGCAAGATGAATGCCAGTGGAGCATTCCTGGGAGTCTTGCCAGTAACGCGATATTGCGTGAAATCTCCCGTATTTCCATTTGCAAAATTCCCCGGAGTCGATCCAATTTTGGGACCAGAGATGCGCTCCACTGGAGAAGTGATGGGCATTGGAGAGGCGTTCGGCGAAGCCTTTGCAAAAGCGCAGCTCAGCGCAGGCAGTCGCCTACCGCTACAGGGTCAAGCATTCATTAGCGTGCAGGATCGCGACAAGCCGAAGGCATTGATTATGGCTAAAAAGCTTCAGGAAGTGGGATTCCAGATAGTAGCGACTCGCGGCACGGCTGAATTTTTGCTGTCTGAAGGAATTCCTGTTCGGCAGGTGTACAAAGTGATGGAAGGGCGCCCCCACGTGGCGGACTTGATAAAAGGAGGGGAAATACAATTAGTCATCAACACTCCCCTTGGCGCTCGTTCATTCTTTGACGAAAAAGCGATCCGTCGAGCTGCCGTTCAATATCGGGTTCCTTGCATAACGACGATTGCTGGCGGGTTAGCGGCTGTTGAAGGAATCGTAGCGCTGAAAGCACAACCCATACGGGTAACAGCTTTGCAGGATCTTCACGCCATCCGCGTGGACCGCTAAGTGAGTAGTTTGGCAATCTTTGTTTCTTCTTTATTCTTTATGGGTTTTTTCGGTTAAGGCTCCTTCCGAAAGAGTTCCTGCAGTTCGAACGTACAAGCAATGTCTGTTGCAAAAGTAACGTAAGCAAAGGATCGGCTATTTATTCTTCATGCAGCACCGGCACATCCCGTTCACCGAATTTCCCCAGGTCACACGCCTGTTTACGGATTACCTGTATCATTACGATTCTGTAAGTCTTTTCTACCCATTTAATCCTGCCAGCGAGTCTAGTTATAAAAGTGCAGCAAATGAAATTCATTATCCCGATGAGTTGAGGAAAAGTGTCGTTTCTATTCTGAGAGAACAAAATTTAGCCATGTCCGCGGGAGAAAAGACGCTCCAAAACCTTCAGAGATTGGAGCAGCCTGGATGCTATACCGTGTTGACCGGCCAGCAAGTGGGATTGTTCACTGGTCCGGTTTTTGCGCTTTACAAAGCAATGACTGCTATTAAAAAGGCGGATGAACTCACCCAAATGGGATTGCCTTCGGTTCCTATCTTCTGGATGGCAACGGAAGACCACGATCTGGAAGAAGTGAATCATTGTTTTATTCAGGACCGCAGCGGGAATCCAGTGCGATTGCAATGCTCCGGCGCGGAAGCGAATGCAGGGCAGCCGGTGGGATCGATACAATTTACTGATGCTATTAAAGAAATAACGGCAAGTTTGAAGTTTCATCTCCCTGAATCAGAATTTTCAGAGGAGTTAATCCAATCCGTTAGCAGTTCGTATGTCCCTGGGGAGAATATGGGTAGGGCTTTTGGTCGGCTATTAGCCCGAATCTTTTCGAATTACGGCGTTGTGCTGGTCGATCCGCTGGATGCTCGCCTGCACAGATTGAGCACAAATGTTTTTAAAAAGGCTATCGAAGAGGCGCCTGCAATCGTTGAGGAATTAATCGAGAGGAACCGATTGCTGAGCGAAATGGGTTATCACCATCAGGTGCGTGTTACCCCGAATACCAGCCTTCTGTTTCTCCAAATAAACGGTCAGCGGCGCGCATTAAGGCTTTCAGATTCTGGATTTACATTGCCGGATGGCGAGGTCCTAAACCAGGATCAAATTTTGAAACAGTTGAATGAAAGCCCGGAAACGATAACTCCAAACGTGTTGTTGAGGCCAGTCATGCAGGATGCATTACTTCCTACAATTGCTTATGTCGGTGGACCTTCGGAACTTGCCTATTTGGCTCAAGCGGGTCCAGTTTATCGGCGCATTCTCGGTCGCATGCCCGTCTTGTTGCCCCGCGCAAGTTTTACGATTGTAGACCGGTCATCTAACCGCATTTTGGAGAAGTACAGCTTGACGATTACCGACGTTTTTGAGGGCATCAATGTATTGCAGGAAAAAATGGCCGCGAAGTTTTTTCCTGCCGACCTGACTGCGATCTTTGACAAAACCAAAACAGGTTTGGACACTCAATTGAAATATCTTCGACAGGCGCTGGAGAAATTGGATCCCACCTTGGCTGATGCTGCGGAAAACAGCGGCCGTAAGATGCATTATCAGATTTCTAGTCTTGAACGCAAAGCTGTGCAGGCGGTGCAGAATCGATCGGAACAGATTGAAAGAGATGCGGAGCGCCTAGCTAACAGCCTGTTTCCAAATAAAGCGCCTCAGGAGAGATTCTATGGAGGAATCTCTCTCCTGGCGCGACACGGACCACAGTTCCTAGATACGATCTACCAGAACATCGCTCCCTGTTCAGACCATCATAAATTGCTTGCGATTTGAGATAGGCAGGAATTATCGGGAGGAAGCAGGATTTTTTTGCATAACCTGCCATGTGTAAATGATGCGGTGAACGACAGTGATATTGGATAGCACAGCCAGAATCCAAAGAACTGGAGCCATGGTGTGCCACAGGTTTTCAAAGACAGAGCCGATGATAATCAGCACAATTCTTTCTGGTCTTTCCAAGAACCCCGCTTTACAACTGGAGATTAGCGATTCAGCTCGTGCGCGTACGTAGCTGACCATAACAGAGCCGCCCATGACTAGCGCTACCAACACGACATATAAGAAACGGCTTTCTCGGGCATAATAGACAAGCAGTCCGATATAAATTGCAATGTCCGAGTAGCGATCCATTACCGAATCAAAGAAAGCACCGAATGGCGTTACGGTGTCAGTCACGCGCGCCACGCGGCCATCCACCATATCAAAGAGTCCTGCGCAAATCACGACCATACCTGCAGCGAAAAAGTGGCCTTTTGCGAATAAAACAGCGGCAATAATATTGATGACTAGCCCAATCGCTGTTAGAACATTCGGGTGAATCCTCGTCAGTGAAAATAAACGGACCACCCGGTTTAGAATTAGTGTGGCTCCGTCCCCAATCCCTTTTGTCAGCATGATAGGTATTTTGTTCTTGATTTAAGATTTCGTCAGAATCGCGGACTTATTGCACAGCAAAGAATTTATAGTTCTGAAAATTAATCTGGAATCTGTAGAGGATATTTGTATTTTGCTTAGCCAGCATCGCTCACATCGTGGATGGTTGTCAGTTTCAACAATTCGAATTCCTTCTTGCCGGACGGTGTTTGAACTGTAATCATATCGCCGGCTTGTTTGCCCATCAAGCTTTTGCCTATGGGAGAAGAGGATGAGATCAATCCCTTGGGCGCGTCGGCATCTTCGGTGGTAACGATCTTATAGACTATCTCCGTTCCCTTTTCCACGTCATAGAGTAATACAGTGGAACCAAAAGCTACACGGTCACGCGGAATATTGTTAAAATTTAACAGAGAGATGTCGGAAAGACGCTTGCTCAATTGCGCTAATCGCGCTCTTACATAATCTTGTCGTTCTCTCGCCGCAGTATATTCAGCGTTTTCGCTCAAGTCCCCGTGTGCAACCGCCTTCTTGAGCTCTATAGGAAGCTCATTTTTCAATTCATAATCTAAAGCCCGAATTTCCTCTTCAAGCTTTTTCCTTAATGCGTCTGACATTTCTCCCCCATACGCCGTCAGCCTAATTAGTATATTATAGCTCTCACTGACCGGGGACCCAAACAGTTGGGGTGCTTGTTGATGCAAGATTCCTGTTCGCTCTCGGCAGTTTCAGCATCCAATGAACCGGTGACAACTGCTTATGATCAGCGAAAGAATCGCAGGCAAATTGCGAATGAATGTTCATACGGTCTGCATGATCGTATGCGCTATTTTATTTGTATTCATCTCCGAACTTGCATTTGCTTTACCAATCTCCGACTTAGAAGCGGCGGAGCAATTTTATCTGAGAACCCAATATCAAGAAGCGCTACAAGTATTGGGGCAGAGCAAATCTTCAGATTCAGCTATCTTCGCGCTTTCTGGGAAGTGTTATTACATGCTCGGAGATTACAAGAAAGCCACTGAGTCGTTCGAAAAAGCTGTTGCCATGGCTCCCAATAACGCAGAGGTTATTAATTGGCTAGGGAAGGCCTACGGCAGGCGTGCGGAAACGTCCAGTTTTCTTACGGCTCCCCGCTATGCTTCCCAAACCCGCCAATTTTTCGAACGAGCCGTGCAACTGGACCGTAACAATCTGGAAGCGGTCGATGACTTATTTGAGTATTACAAGGAGGCGCCAGGATTTCTGGGAGGCGGAGAGGACAAGGCCCAGCGGCTCGCCGAGCAACTACGTGACCGGGCGCCTTCCAAGTACCATTCCTTGCTGGCACGGATGGCCGAAAAGAAGAAGCAGCTACAGGAAGCCGAGCAACATTTTCATAAAGCCGCAGAACTTGCACCCGATGAAGAGGGCCGGCTTGTCGATCTGGCGGTATTCTTGGCTCGCAATAAACGGTATCAGGAAAGCGAGAAAATAATGGATCAAGCCTCTGCTATTGCGCCTAATAGCCAATCTCTAAAATTCGAGCGAGCGAAAATTTATATCGAATCAGGACACAACATGGGGATTGCGCGTAATCTGCTGAATGAATATATAAATAGTTCCTCATTAACTCCGGACGATCCACCCCGTTCGGAAGCTCGCCAATTGCTGGCAAAAACATCCCAATAATGAAATTTCAATGCTGATTAAACCGGTTCCGTTTATTTCATTTGATGATTGGTATAAATCAATTTTCCGCTGCTTTCTGCCACAAGATTCCATCTGCCGTCTCCAACCAAATCGTGCAGCCGCGGAAATGCATCTTGTGTAACTAGCAAATAATAGCGTTCCGATCCAAGCCACAACCGATTGAAGGCTTCATCCTCAATAAACACGGGAGGGGCGCCGGGAGCATAGGAACCGTACTCGAGATTGTTGTACCGTCCGTTCAACAGTAGGCCTTCACGAGGAGCGTAAAAAAACACAGAAGCAGCTTCGAAGAAAGCTCCGTTAACAATTAGTTTTCCATGAGGTACTTTACGCAGCGCTTCCGCGAGCGGGCGGGAGGAGAGATAGGGATCAAAAACCACCATTGCTGTCCTTGCCGCGTGTACAAAGATCAGCATCATCATAGCTAATGCCAGAAATCCTCTGCTGTTTCTGAAAAGCCATGTCCCGGCTGCTCCAATAAGCAGTGCGAAGGCTGCTAGAAGCAGTGGGAATCGCAAATATGCGAATGCTGGAAGTGTTAAATCCTGAATGTGGCCTAGCGACAGTGTGTAGGCATCGGGGTTTCTTGTGAGGGCGGTTGTAATATCTCCTGGTGCAGGTGCGTTGCGAACTACAAATAAAATTACGATTGCCGCAATTGCAGCTAATGTGACGATGACAGCTGCTGCTCGGGTGCCCCACGAAATCCATTTGCCTTCTTTGTCCATTGCAGCTCCGATGAGCAAAGCCAGCGCAGGATAAATCGGCATGGAGTAATATTCCTGAGTTGTTGAGAATGTGAAGAACAGCAGGACAAAGGCTGTCCAGCACAATATCATCAGGCGAGCTCGGCCAGCACGGTCCGAAGGCTGGAAACTTTGCTGCGCAGCGGCCGGCAAGTAAACACTCCACGGAAACAACCACAATAGATGCGACAGCCAGAACCACAACCGGGGAACAGTATCGTAGTCGCGCGGATGGCGAAGATTTAGAAATCGGAGCACGTGTTCATTGATGAAATAAAACCAAAAAAAACCTCGGTAACGAAATGGATCGATGCTCAGAGTAAAGTCGAAATAAGGAGGGTTGCGGAACGTTGCCAATGCATGCCAAGGCACTGTCAGAAGTAGAAAAATCACGAATCCGGAAATAGGACGCAGTCGTTGCCAAGTCCGTCTCAGGAAAAGTTGTCTAGCACAGGCAAGGTAAAGGAAAGCCGCGCCCCCCGGGATCGCCACACCGATTAATCCTTTCAGTAGCACCCCCGCAGCCAGTCCAAAAGCCATCAGCGCAGCCCATAGACGCGGGCGTGGTTCGTTCTCCTCGAGCGCGCGTAGCATCGACCATAATGTCAAGGTAATGGCTAGAGTTAGTACCACATCTGAGATAAGTATTCGTGTGAATAAAAATAGACCAACGCAGGTAGATAGTGCAATTCCTGCGTAAAAGCCCGTGCGTAGGGAGAATGCCCATGCTCCAATTCGAAACGTGAGCCAGCAGAGCAGCACACAGGACAACGCTATGGGAATACGTGCGGCCCAATCGCTAATGCCAAATACTGCGAAGGAACTGGCAATCATCCAGTAAATGAGCGGGGGTTTTTCCCAATCTGCTACGCCGTTGAGGCGCGCCGTTACCCAATCACCGGACTCCAACATTCCCCGCGCGATCAGAGCCTGCACAGCATCTACATCATCCATCAATGAGGGAGGACTAACAGTGGTGCCGAAATAAATCGCTATAGCAAGAAGACAGACAATCAATTCATAACTTAGGCGGCAGTCGCCTCGCGATTCTCGTGAATCGTTATTGGAGGACGGCCTCCCCATCTTTTCATCCACAGGAAGAGGGTTAGTAAACCCCATAAATGAAATCCTAGGTTAGCACGTCGGTCCACTAAGCAGTGGTTAGCCACAACACTGTTTAGCATTAAGAATAACCTAATGACCATTATGAGTACGGTGGGCATTTAAAGAGATTATTTCGCTTCATTTAATCTTGCCAATATGTGCTGCTGCACCCAGAGCGGATCCCACCACTCTACTGGGTTCACTTCCACGCCGCCAACAAGCATACTGAAATGGAGATGATCTCCACCGGCCAAACCGGTCGTGCCAGTTTTTCCAATTTCCTGCCCCTTGGTGACCTTGTCCCCCGGTTTAACTTCGATGGCGCTCAAGTGCGAATAAAGTGACTGCAAGCCTAATCCGTGGTCCAATATAATTGAGTTTCCAAAAATCCCGAGATATTCAGCCAACACCACTTCACCCGCATTGGAAGCGATCACCGGCGCGTGCTGAAAGGACGCCAGGTCAAACCCAAGGTGGACTTGCTCATCCACCTTTTTGCCCTGGTAGATGTACGAACGAAAATCAGCAAACTGCGCTTCCACTGCGGTATTGCCGAGTTGCATGAATGGGCCTTCCCATAAAAAAGATGGCGCGGTCTGCTTGCTCATCTCCTTGATCTTTTGGCGATTTTCACGACGCAGCGTTCCGTTGACCAGAAGGAAATTCTTCAAAAGTTCCCCTTGGTCTTGCAATGCGGGTGTCTCTGCAAGTATGGCCGGCACGGTCGCTTGAAAATATGCGTCGTCCACCGTGATTTCACGGTGACGAAAGTTTTTCTTTAACAACTGGTAGGAAAAGCTTGCGCGCGCTTCGTTGCCGATTTC
>MEKX01000069.1:30317-42977 GCA_001767075.1 Acidobacteria bacterium RIFCSPLOWO2_12_FULL_54_10
CTGCGGTCGTAGTGGTCGGCAGGTCCGGAGGAAATGCAAACAACGCCATCCGATCTCCTGCCTGCCCCCCAGGCAATTGATAGCCTCGGAAAAAATATGTCCCTACCTGCACCCCAGAAGAGACCGCGGTCGCAGAGACTTTGTATGTAACAATTTCGCTGCCGCCTTGGTTGATATAGAGCAAACCCGAACGAACCTCAATGGACGGCGGACGCGTGCGTACTGGAAAGGTTTGAGAAAACTCGCTGCGAGATGAAAACCAGTTTTTATTCCAAGCCGTGATACGAAGTGTTGCGTCCCCGTCCTTTAGTTGAGTTTGCTTTGAGGGCCCTAATACAACTTCACGGTTAATGTTCTTCGGACCATTTCGCCAGAAGTCCCACCTAGCCCCGTATGTTTCCTCCAGTATGGGAACTTTCAGCCCTCCTTGCTCGATTTCAACTAAGACAGCGCGAAGTCCGCGAGCATCTGAGGACAAAATCGTTACAGGTGTTGAGCGTCCTATTCCTTTGATTTCTTGAGCTAGTTGAATTGCCGGAAGATCACCAGTCCATTGCCAAATTATGAATAAAGCAACCACTGCGATCAGGATGCTGAAGAAAATCTTCACGAATCCCTTTTCATTCCCAGCGTGCAGCCTCATCTACGTGCCTCCGATCAAGAGTGATTGCTATTGAGCAGGCTAAAAGATGCTTCACCGTGCTGTCAATCGTGATTCCAGTTAGGCCCAGTATGGCCAGTATGGAAAGATACACTTTTGAATTTCCAGTAATGTCCGTACTGGGTTCTGAATTTACATCGCTTCCACTACAGCGTCATGCACTGATGGTCTGATAGTTTTGATCATTTCATTTTCCCGGCTTGGGTGAACGCGGTTGGTGAGTAGAATAATAAACAAGTCTTTTTCAGGATCAATCCACAGGGATGTGCCTGTGTAACCCAAGTGCCCATAAGAAGACGCAGAAAAGTAGCGGCCCGAAGCAGAAGGCTCGCTTGGCTTGTCCCAACCCAACCCTCGCGGCGCGCCTTGCTCAGCGGGATAATATTTCGTGAACTCCCGAATCGTTGAGAGTTGAAGAAATTGCTTATCATTGATCCGTCCTTCGTTTAGCATCATCCGACAGAACAGAGATAAATCTTCTGCTGTCCCAAAAAGTCCGGAATGTCCGGCGACACCCTCCATGACCCAAGCATTTTCGTCATGGACCTCGCCTCGGATCAGCCGCTTGCGAAACGTTTCATCTTGCTCTGTGGGAGCGATCCGCCCAAGCAGGGCCGTTGGTGGATTGAATTGAGTGTCCGCCATAGCAAGCGAAGACGCGATTTCCGTTTGAAAAAATACATCCAAGGGTTGCTTCGCGACGAGCTCCAGGATTTCACCAAGCAAGATAAAGCCGATGTCACTGTAAACGGTTTTCCTTCCAGGGAGATCTTCCAGCGGCAGTGCAAAGGACTCTTCGAGCATGTGAGATTTATTTCTAGCGTTCAGGAAAAAGCGTTCATAGGCCGGCAGCCCTGAAGTGTGGGCTAAAAGGTGACGGACCGTCACATCGTTGCGAGACAACCACAGGGGGTCTATTGCAATATCGAATGGCCGAGTGAACTCTTCGAGATAGTGACCGACTGGGCGGTCAAGTTCGAGCAGACCACGATCTACCAGCAGCATTGCCGCTGTCGTTGTTGCTACGACTTTCGTTATCGAAGCCAAGTCGTAAATAGTATTTGATTGCACTTGGGTAGCATCTTTGGCATATGACAGCCTTCCCACAGGTAAAATGATCGAAGAATTTTTGCGCCCCACGGCAAGAACAGCGCCAGGGAATGCATGGGCTTTCACGCCGTCCTCCAGAATGCGCCGTGGCTTATCAAACTTTGCTGGATCAAGCCGTAAGTATTTGGACATGTAATTTTAAATTAGAACTGCTAAGGCAGCGGGGCGGGTGCCTGACCGCTTGGAGTGTTCATTTGTATGGATTGCGCTAAATCCATTTCCGTTTGCGGGCCGGTGGCCATTAGTCGTTTCAGGGCGGAAATGGTTGCTCGGATATCCTCACCCTGCGAGATATAAACTTCGTAAAGCAGAGGGTAATAACGGATATAAGTCCTGTCGAAAGCCAGACCCGCGTTGTTCATTGCGGCAGGGCACTTATTGAAAGAAACCGGATCGGGCAGGATCGATGTGCATTCGCGATTCAACTCAGTAAAAAGTTCCGACTTGCGCGCAAGCGTTTCCTGGCGCGTCATTTCTCCTGCATGGAATTGAGCATAGAGCTGTTTTGCGCGGTCATAATATGAATTAACGATCGTTGCTTTTTCACGATAGAGTTGCGCTTCGCGTTGGAGTTTTTGAGCTGTCGAGGAAGAGACCCCGTATTTGCCGCTGGCGAACTCGCTCGCAGTAAGGAAACCGATCAGCGTTGCAGCGGCCTCGCCGATCTGCGGAGAAGCCGCTTCAGTTTCTTCTTGATTGTGAAAATCCTCGTGCGGCACAACCACTAACAAGCGCTCCAGCGGCGCCTCCGCCAGCGAAGGAGTAACCGGATTGGTGCCACTGGCAACTGCCTCGATAGCATAAAAAAACAGATCAACCTCTTGTTCATTCAGGGAGCATCCTGCCGCATCGCCTTGGGTGAGCTTCAGCTCTTCGTAGGAATCAGGAAGCTCCAGTAAACCGGTGTAGTAACAACGATAATATGCAGGAGTGGTTTCAGAGTATTCAAGAAAATTACCCGTTGGCGCAAAGCCAACCGATCTTTGAAATTCCTTGATCTCGGCGATGATATCCTTGCGGGGGTATGTAATGGGCGATGAGGCTGCCGGTCTTTTCATTGAACACCCCGGAGCAACGAGAATTAGCAGTAAGCATCCGCCCCAACGCAACAATCTTGTCATCCGATTCATTTGTAAGAGATGCGCTGAATTCTTGCGCCAATCGCTTGCAATTTCTCTTCAATGCGTTCATAGCCGCGGTCAATATGGTAAACACGTTCGATGATGGTTTCACCCTGGGCAGCTAAACCAGCCAGAACCAGTGAAGCGCTGGCGCGCAAATCACTCGCCGTGACGCCCGCACCACTCAGTTGCACCGGGCCGCGCACAATTGCCTGGCTGCCATCCACGCGAATATTGGCGCCCATGCGAACCATTTCCAAAGCATGCAGAAAGCGGTTTTCAAAGATTTTTTCGTGAATTACGGAGGTACCGTCTGCTTGGGTGACAAGCGCCATGTATTGCGCCTGCATGTCGGTAGGGAACCCAGGATATTCCTCCGTAGCGATATCGGCAGCTCGCAAGGGCTGATGGGCCCAGGCGCGCAGGCTGTTGGTTGAAATCTTTTCAATCTTCATTCCGATTTCCCGAAACTTATCGATAACGATCTGCAAGTGATCGGGGCAGCAATCCTGCAAGGTTAAATCCCCTTTCGTAATTCCTGCGGCTGCCAAAAACGTGCCCGCCTCAATGCGGTCCGGAATGATTCTGTGATCAGCTCCGTGCAGTTTAGAAACTCCTCGGACGCAGATTGTAGATGTGCCGGCTCCCTCGATGTTCGCGCCCATTTTCGTGAGCAAGCTTGCCAGGTCCTGGACTTCTGGTTCGCGAGCTGCGTTATCCAGAATCGTCTCTCCATCGGCCAGGGTCGCCGCCATCAATAAATCTTCCGTGCCGGTGACAGTGATGCGATCAAAGTAAATGCGCGCTCCACGCAAACGGTCGGCTTGGCCTACCACCATGCCATGTTCCATGTGGAACGTCGCGCCTAATTTTTCGAGGCCCTTTATGTGTAAATCGATTGGCCGCGCTCCGATTGAGCATCCACCCGGCTGCGAAACACGCGCTTTTCCAAACCTCGCGAGCAGCGGACCGAGGATCAACGTGGATGCGCGCATCGTGCGCACCAGCTCCCAGGGAGCTTCTACGCTTTCAACGCGATTTGCTTGCGAAACGATTCGCCTCTGTGATGCATGCGCTTCTTTGCCTGAGGATGTGGATGTTTCCTCGCTTTCCTTGATCGTTACGCCGAGAGTTTTCAGCAGGTGAATCGTAGTTGCAATATCACGTACAGATGGAATGTTCTCGAGGATGACGGGTTCCTCGGTCAGCAAGCAGGCAGCCAGACACGGTAGGGCAGCATTTTTCGCCCCACTGATACGAACGGTGCCCTGAAGTGGAATTCCGCCTTGGATGATAAATCGGTCCATGAGTTATTTTCTTCCTAATATTTAATAGATAGCCTGAGATTAATTTCTAAAACCCAAACGTTCCTATTCCGCCAATCATTATCCCTTTAACCCTGCCATCAGGCATTAAAGCGACCATATCCGCATCCGCGCCTTTTTGTATCGATCCCTTTTGATTTTCAATACCCATCAGTCGAGCAGGGTTCCAAGAAGCCATTTTAACCGCCTCGCGTAAGTGAACACCCGTGAATGCGGAGAAGTTGCGGACAGCTCGATCTTGTGTGAGAACACTTCCAGCCAACTTCCCTTCAATGTTGCGACAGCAAGGTCTGCCGGTGCGAGGATCATCCCCTAAGGTGATCTCTATCCCGCCAAGCATATACCGTCCAGGACACATTCCTGTAGCGCTGACCGCATCGGTTACTAAAAGTATTTTCTCATCCCCTTTCGCTTTCAGCAGCAAACGCAGTGCAGTTTCCTCCACATGAACTCCATCGACGATTACCTCGGTGTAAACACGATCATCGGTGAGTACTGCGCCGATAATACCAGCATCGCGATGCGAGAACGGCCGCATTGCGTTGAATACATGAACGGCATGGCGCGCACCAGCATCGATGCTGCGCTGAGTTTGCTCGTAAGTAGCATTGGAATGCCCCAGAGCAACGCGTACTCCGGTTTGAATTGCGTAGGCTTGCAGCTCTATAGCGCCATCAAGCTCAGGGGCCAGTGTCAGAATCCTCAAACTTTCACCCGCTGCTTCCCGCAATCTGGAAAATGCTGGTATCGATGGATTCAATAGTTGTAAAGAAGGATGAACTCCCCGTCTTTCAGGGCTAAGGAATGGCCCTTCCATATGAATCCCTAATGGCGTGGCTAATGGCTTATTGCTGGAAGCAGTTTGTTTTTTCCACGATCCGATTGCTGAATCAAGTCCATGCAGTGATCGCTGAAGGTCTTCTATTGGAGCAGTTAGCGTAGTTGGTAGAAAAGAGGTTGTGCCATGCTGTGCGGCATATTGGGCAACAGCGATGAGAGCTTCCTCTGATCCTTCCATCACGTCGCGTCCAGAAGCGCCGTGAATGTGCAGGTCCACGAAGCCTGGCGCTAAAATCCTTTCTCCGAGATCGATGATGCGCACCGAAGAAGGAATTTCCGCCGCTCGCCGCGAGAACACATCGCGGATGAAGCCATCTTCGACCAGAACCACGCCGTCTTCAATGGTTTCCAAAGGCGTAAAAACTTGGCGAGCAGTAACGGCAATAAGCGGCATGATTTTTATGGAATCGCTCGGAGATTACCGTGATAACGGTTTAAAAGTTTCTGAGCAGCAATTCGATTCAGGCCTGTTTGCAACATCAGAATCGCGAGTTTCACATTTCTGCCGGCTCGCTGGAGAGCCTTTTCTGCAGCGGTTTCATCAATTCCGGAGACGGACTGAATGATGGTGCTTGCTCGCGCAATGAGTTTCTGGTTCGTTGGCCGAACACCGACCATGTAATTACGATAAACATGACCGAGCCGGATCATGGACGCTGTAGAAATCATATGCAATACCATTTTTTGCGCCAGAGCCGCTTTCATGCGAGTAGAGCCTGCGACAACCTCCGGCCCTGTATTAACAACGATCGAGATGCGCGCTGCTCGCGTGATGGGTGAACCGGGATTGGATGTGATCGCAACTGTTACGGCGCGGCGGCTGCGGGCAAACTGTAATGCTGCAATCGTGTATGGCGTGCGACCGCTGGCTGCAAGACCGATCACGACATCGTGCGTTCCGACTTTCCGGGACGCAAGATCGTGCCTTGCTTGTTGTTCGTCATCCTCGGTTCTCTCGGTTGCCTCGGTTAATGCGGTTCGGCCTCCTGCGATAACGGCCTGCACCGTATTGGGCGTGACCCCGAAAGTTGGGGGACATTCCGCGGCATCCATGACGGCGATCCGTCCGCTGGTCCCAGCGCCGACATAAATGAGCCGTCCGCCTCGGCGGATAGCGCGGACCACGGTTTCCACCGCGCGAGCGATTTCCGGCAATGCGAGAGCGACGGCTGCCGGAACTGTAGCATCTTGCTTCTGAATCGTCGTCAGGATTCCGAGCGTGTCGAGCGCATCAATTTCCGCGCTGGAGGGATTGGGCTGCTCGGTTCGAAGGGATGAAACCACGGGCCGCGCCGATATCGCTCTGCCCGTGGTTTTCAGTTTCCGTGTCCGTTGTGAGGAAGTAGTCCGCAATTTCAAAAATTTCCACGGGAAGCGATCTAGATTATTCCAATCCGATCAAAGATTCCCCAGGAATCAGTTTACATCTTTTCTGTGACGGTGACGGGTTCGCTGAGCTTGAATTCCAGAACGGTTTCAGCGGGAATTTCAGCGGCGTCTCCGCGCGTGGCCAGAACCACCGCAGTGCCAGCGCCCGCTCCCGTGGCCGCGCCAATGCCAGCGCCTTTTCCACCGCCGGTGATGGCTCCAATCGCAGCGCCGATTCCTGTGCCAATGGCAACCTTAGTGGCGTCTTTGCCCTTGGTGGTTTGTGCCTGGACGGTGATCGAGTCCGTAGCGATGGCAAGAGTTTCGCCGCTTGCAGTTTTGATGCTCGTCAATGCAACAGTTAAATGAGCCACGTTCTGAACGCGCCCGCCTTTGTCGGCTTCTACGATTTTGCCCTCCAAGGTGGAACCCTTGGGAGCTATCACCCAATCCCCTTCTGTTATGGGTTCTTCAAGAACTGAGGAAAAAGCATCTCCTGCATTCTGCGATGCAGTGCTCAGAGTGGCTGTAGGCCGAACTTTGATTTGAGTTCCGGCAACTAATGTAACCGTGCGCTCTTTGGGAGCTGCGGGAGCGGTTGCTGCGGTACTGCTAGAACCTGCCGGAGCGGATTTCGGTGCGGAAGCAGTAGAAGCAGGCTCTTGAGCCGCCGGGGCTTCTGATTGCTCGGGTGTTTCAGCAGCCTGCTGGCATGCTGTTTGAAATACGACCAAGGCGACGGCAAGTCCCATCGCCGAAAAAAAACCAATTCTTTTGTGCGTCATGCAATTCTCCTTCTTGTAACTGCGAATGCAGATATGGGGAATGATTCGGAAGCTGGGATCACGACAGCAATCATGGTTCGCGAAAACCAGCCCGCCCCACAATTGGACATTACGCTCCGCCCAAAACAGAGTCAACCTTACAAAAGTCCCACTAATAACTTAAATCAGACATCAGCTTCGCGAGGAGTCACGCACGAGAGTGAGAAACTCTTCGCGCGTTTGTTGCTGGCTGCGGAAGACGCCCAACATGCAACTGGTGATCGCTTGGGAATGCTGTTTTTCGACGCCGCGCATCATCATGCACAAGTGCCGGGCTTCAATGACTACGCCCACGCCTTGCGGACGGAGCTTCTCCATCAGCGTCCGGGCGATCTGATTGGTCAATCGTTCCTGAATTTGCAGCCTTCTTGCGAAAACGTCAATGAGGCGGGGAATTTTACTCAACCCGATCACCTTCTTGTTTGGCACATAGGCCACGTGGCATTTGCCGAAAAATGGCAGCATATGATGTTCGCAAAGGCTAAAGACCTCAATGTCCTTAACGATAACCATCTCGTCGTAGGTCACCGAGTAGAAGGCGTCATTCAGCACTTCGTCCACGTTCTTGCTGTACCCGCTGGTCAAATAACGAAGGGACGTGGCGTGTCGCTCAGGGGTTTGCAGCAATCCTTCGCGCGCTGGGTCTTCACCAAGAGCGGTGAGCATCTGCCGGACCAATGCGGGCAGAGGGTCTGCATCGGAAACCTCCCGGCGTTTTGAGATGGAGCTAGTATTGATGTTTTTATTCTTGGGCATGACGAATCCTTTCAGGGAGACTCAAGCTGCCGAGCTGTTTTTCGTTTCGCCTAATCCTACCAACTTCTCGCTGATTTGCCATAGTCGCTGCGCCGTGCGCGTGTTCCGGGCTGTTGCCGAGACCGGAGCTTCGCGACAATTATCAAAATACTTTCCTGTGATGCCATCGACCTGTGGAGAGGAAGCCAAATACGTGCAAGTGGCCGCGCCCCGCTCGGGGGGCCACAAGAAAGGCTTGATCAGTTTGGCGATCCAGGGGGTCAGGCCCTTATTGCTGTCCACCAGTCCAGTGGCCACAACACCAGGATGGAGGCTGTTGGCGGTGACGCCGGAGCCTTCCAGCCGCCGCGCTAGTTCCGCAGTAAACAGGATGTTGACTAGTTTGGAGGTTGCGTAACAGGTCCAGCCGCTGAACTTCGTCTCGGATTGCAGGTCGTCGAAGTTTAGCTCGCCACGCCAGTGCGCTTGCGAGGAGACATTGACGATGCGAGCCGGGGCAGCAGCTTTCATGGTGTCGAGAAGCAAATGGGTGAGCAGGAATGGAGCCAGATGATTGACGGCAAAGGTCAGCTCAAAACCGTCGGCGCTTACAGCACGCCGCGTGACCCACAGGCCTGCATTGTTCATCAGGACATGCAGCTTATCGTAACGGGATAGGAAAGCCTGCGCCAGCCCGCGGACTTGTTGCAAAGAGGAAAAATCGGCTACCAGGCCCTCGACGGAGTTGTTGCCAGTGGTTGCGCGGATGGATTGCACGGTGGCATCTGTTTTTTGCGGATTTCTGCCAGTGACAACCACCGTGGCTCCGAGCTTAGCAAGCTGCATGGAGGCAGCGAAACCAATTCCATTGGTGGCACCGGTGACCAGACAAATACGGTTCTTCATGGAGGAAGCAGAACCAACAAATTCTGTAGAATAGGCCATCCCGCTTGTGGCTCAAGGCAAGAATATCACAGGCGGTGCGGGAGGTTAGAATCCAGGAGAAAGAAGCAGGGGGTGAGTTTCCGAGCGAGGTAACGACGGCGAATTCGCAATCCAATTTGTGGGGTTCTCGTCTAGCGACGTGGGCTTGCGAAACCGCAGAAATGTCCACGGCGCGGAAAGCGCGCGTCGTGGCTACCCGTTCGTTCCATCCGATCGCCGTCTAACAACTTGGCGCTCAGGCGCAGCGCGCCTTTGGTCGTTGCCTGCAAAAACGCGTTAGATTGCTCCGCTCTTGGTTCCCTTCCAGGTCTCGATTAAGAAGACAGCTAGCGTACCAGCTAGGTTGACCGCCAGTTCAGCATGGCGGAGCTCCGGCCTTGCTGAGGACAGACCCTTACCGTGGGCATCTCCAAGAGCGTTCCGCATGGCCCCAATTCCCTCCACAACAGCGGCGCAGCCGCCGGTTACCTGCCGGAGAACGGCTTCGGTTTGCTGACTTGGCGCCAGGCTGAGTGCCTCGGCTGTCAGCTTGTACAATTTAGGGAGATCAAATTTGTCTTCGTAGGAAACTTCAGCTTTATCTAGGATGTGCTTGCACACGCTTTCTAATAGAGTCCGAGCAGAAGTGATGGCCCCATCAGGATCGTCGATCCGTCGCACCAATGCATCTCTCCACGATTCGTGAACGGCGTCTGAGTTAAATTCCTGAATCGCTTGGCCGACTCTTTTATCAGCGGGAGATCCAGTCTTGACTTCGAGTTCTTCCAAGAGAGGTCTGAATTCATCCCATAGGTATTTGCGCCTTCCCTGATAGCCGGGCGAAGTTTGTTTAATGAAACCCCAAAACTGCTTCAAATCGCGACAAGTGCGCACGAAGCGTGGTAGGCGGTCTTTCAGGGTCAGGTCGTCGAGCAGTTCACTTCGGAGCAACTTGAACTCGTTATCAGTAACTTGACCGCCGGTGGCATACGAAATGAGCAGATTCTGAAACGTCTCGACTTTCTCCAACAGTTCATCCTTAGCTGCCATAGGCTTCCTATTTCCAGGTGCCGTCCGACTGCGAGCTAAATCTTGTTTAGGCCATCCGCCTCAACCGTCCATGATGGCAGGTTCAACCCAAGCCCCCCACGATTGCGGTGCGGGTCGTTTCTCACAATAAGCCCCCGGCGCTCAGCCGCGAGCGGAGCCGGTCGGTCGCAGCGGCCCGGAAGGTTTTGGGGAGCGGGCTTGGCGGCCAGGGCGCTGTTTTTCAATCAATCGCGTGATTTCCGGGACCAAGCGTTTGGGGACGACCATCACGGTCTGACCGCGCAACTGGTATGCGGCTTCGTCTTCGGCAACCGCCTCATTCTCAGTTTGCTCCTCGTAGTGCACCAGCACTCTTCGAACCCTGGCTTCATTCCAGCCAGCCGGGAATCGGTTGCGTTTCATCGGTGCTTTCTCCTTTGCCGCCTGCGATAGGCCAGAAGCGGTTTTCCTCGAAGCTCGTACGCTGTAATCACGAAAACGCTGTCTTGCTTGGGGTCGCGAACGTACACGACCTTCAGGTATCGCCCGCTCGCTGTTCGGCCAATTGCTACGCGGGAGCCGTCCCGTCCCGGACGATCTTCTCCCGGATTCGTCAAGACATCTTCCACTTCTTCCTCGTCTACACCGTGATTACGGATGTGCGGCTGACCCGTGGCGGAATCGAGATAGAAGCGAAGCTCCACTAGCGCCAGTATAGGATGTGGTGGCTCCGCGCTGCAAGCTGAAGTAGTAGGCTGCGTCCTTGACGCGTAACGCCATGCCGCTCAGCCGCCCGCCCGTGGCCCGCCAGACAGCAACGTTGAGCAGTCTAGGGGAGAGAGTCCAAACCCCCGTTCAGAATCTCAAAGAAATTGGATGCGGTTTCTTCCAGGCGAATTTTTTTTCAGGCGCGAGCGCTAGGCAGAGAAAAGATTGGGCCAGATGGCCGATACGTAAATGCTGCGGCGTTACTCGCGAACTAAACGAACCGGAGCGAGGAGTTGCGCGTTGAGCGGACCAAGCCGCACAATGGAGGAACTGTATGGCGCTCTCCGCAACCATATATAACTTCGACATCGAACTCGCGGACACCGATCGCCACGTCTACGAGTCGCTCGCGCTACGCGTCGCGCGTCACCCTTCAGAAACCGAAGAGTATCTGGTGGCGCGCCTGCTCGCGTACCTGCTGGAGTTCGCGGAGGGCATCGAGTTTTCGCGCGGCGTGTCGGACCCGGACGAACCGACAATCGCCGTCCGCGATCTGACCGGAGGGATCAAAACGTGGATTGACATCGGCACGCCTGATGCGGCGAGGCTGCACAAAGCGTCGAAGGCCGCAGACCGCGTTGCCGTTTACACGCACAAGGATCCAACGCAGTTCCTGAAGCAGCTTGCGGGTGAAAGAATTCACCGGGCCGAGGCGCTGGAGCTATATGCGCTGGATCGTGCGATGATCAGCGCGTTGGTCGCGCGTCTGGAGCGACGGGTCGCCTTCAGCCTGTCCGTCACCGACCGCGAGATGTACTTTTCGTTCAGCGCGGAAAAACTGACAGGCGGCGCGGAAAACCTCACGGGCGCCGTCGTGCGTCTAAAACACGGCGTGTGAAGCAGGCTTGAGCCGGCGCTTCCGCAATCCAGTGTTGATGGGCGTCGAGTGTGATGCTCCACGGAAGTTCCCGCCGTTATGCGAAAATGGGATGATGGACCGCGTGAGAATGGACAAGTGGCTCTGGGCCGCCCGATTCTTCAAGACGCGCTCGCTCGCCGCACGAGCATGTGAACGCGGCAGGATTGCGTGCAACGGACAAAAAGCCAAGTCTTCACGCGAGGTCCGCGTCAGCGACCTGTTGCAAGTGGAGAGCGATGCAGGAGAGTTTCAGGTGGAGGTCATGCTCCTCAGTGAGATGCGCGGCCCGGCGGCGGTTGCGCAGACGCTCTATCGCGAGACAGAGACGAGCCGGCAGTTGCGGTTAAAGCTGGCAGAGGAGCGTAAAGCGATGCCGCATTTCGAAGCGTCGCGGGAAGGCAAACCATCGAAACGCGATCGCCGTAAACTCGATCGGTTTCGGGGTAGAGCGTGACCAGGGAACAGAACGGCATGGTCCGGCATCCAGCCTGGACGGTTCATTAACGGCGAATGGGCTACTCGCAAGCATTTCGTGCGAGGCTTCTAAATCGAGCCGTGACTCGTCACCAACAGCCAGATACCCGGAGATTTTTGACACTCGCAACGCGGTCGATCCGTATCGTTGCATTCACCCGCCTCCCAGCGGTTTCAGGCAAGAATAGCACAGGCAGCGGGGGAGGTTAGAATCGAGGAGAATGAGAGGCAGTGGTTAGTTTGTGAGAGGTGGACTATGCGGGAGTTGAAGGCGAGGTAGCCACGGTAAATTTGCAGTTTGAATTTGCCGTGGGTCTGTAAATCCACAGGAATAAACCCACGGCGTGAAAAACGCTCACCGGGGCTCACAGCTTCAATTATTCCATCGATCTGCGACGAAACTGCGACATTGCTCACAATCCCCTGAGTGTCTGTCGGGTGTGATCAAATCCGATGTCACCTTCTCTTCAATGCTGCAAAATAGTTTTGCGATACCCAGCGACCCATCGTTGCAAATTGCAAGGAGCCTCCCTTCGAAGGCGTCGTACAGATGGTGGAACGAGATCTTATCGTCAGGCGCTTCAGAAGTGAAGAAAGTGGCGCGAAGATAGCACCGCTTATA
>MEKX01000070.1:0-2582 GCA_001767075.1 Acidobacteria bacterium RIFCSPLOWO2_12_FULL_54_10
AAAAAGAGATAGAAGATTCACCCAGTCTTGATATTGCATTTCATGCGGATCGGAACGAGTATGCCGGACAGACATCCTTGCAACTAGAATTGTTGGATGTAAAACAACACGCAGTAAAGAGGCAGTAACCATCTGGGCACCTGGTTGACTTGACCGTCATCAATGATTGTGATAGTTTTCACAAACATGGATTCGCATAGAATTCAGACGTGGACGTATTAGCTAATCCAAGTTACTATCGATCCATTTTATTCCGAGGCTTTCCCCCCACGAGCCAGGTGAAGAGATGAAACGTACAGGACCGTTGGCGTTATCAAAATATTGGGTATGGGTTGGATTCGCTCTAATCTTGATGAGCGTGAGTGCAGAGTTCAGTGCTGCGCAGGGCCGGGCACCAGAATCCGCGGGAAACTCGGGGAATGCGACATCTTCCAGCGAAGGGTCATTCGTGGATGATACGTTCCCACCACCCGCTACGTCGCTAGACCTGCCCCAAGATCAAAATAGAGGACCAAATCAAGACGAACCCGATGCTGAAGATGCAATGACGGCGGCTGGGGCTTCCCAGGCACAGGCGAATGGGAAAGGAAGCGGTGGTGGCTCAACCACAACTTCCGCGGCCTGGGAGGATCAGTTTAACCGGACAACGATCGCCAATCCGACCAGAGGCAAACAGACTCATCCACGATGGGCGATCTCCAACCGGCAAGCCCCCGGATACAAGTCAGGCAATCACTTAGGAATGTTCGATCCCACGCATGCTTCAATTCAGGATGGCAGGCTGGTCTTAATGCTGACACAAGAAACCGGAACCGTCGATAGCAACGCTAATGGCGTACTCTCCTACGGGGCGGAAATTTACACGCAGGACACATACGGCTACGGAACCTACCAATGGCGAGTGCGCATGTCGTCCACAGCAACAACGGCACTTGGAAATGGCGTGCCCAAATCAGGCGGTGTGTCGGCAGCGTTCAACTATGTGAACAATTCAGAAACCGAAATTGATTTCGAATTTTCCGGCCACGTGCTGGCAGGAGCTTCGCCGCCGAATCAGCCGACGTTAAACGATGAAACTCTTTATATGGTGAATTGGAACAATGTCACGCCAGCCGATGGTCCGTATGATTCGGAACATTTTGAGACTTCTGCTGTCGTTTCCGGGGTCACGAGCGGGTTCCATACCTATAAATTCATCTGGAAACCAGGCGAAATCTATTTTTACATTGACGATGTGCTAAAGGCTTACCACACGAACAATGTACCCAGCGCTCCGGCGCGCTTTTTCATGAATCATTGGGGCACGAACAGCGCCTGGGGCGGAGCCGCCTCGCTCGACGGAGTTCCGCGTTACTTTTACATCGACTGGGTCAAATACACTCCGCTGCCTTAATAGTCTGGAATTTGTTCGCAAGGACAACCGCCTGTTGCCCTAGATCATCAGAACAACATAGAATGCATTTAGGCGGTGCAAACGTGAGCCATCGAATCACCTCCCGGATTTTATTAAGCCTTCTGTTCACCAACTCACCTTCATTTGCACAAGAACAGCCGGCAGCGACTATCAAAGTAGAGGTTTCCGTAGTCAACGTGCTGTGCACGGTGAGAGACAGCAAGGGGCGGCTGGTTTCCAATCTGGAGAAACCAGATTTTGTGATCCGCGTAGATGGCAAACCGCAGCAAATCAGCTATTTTTCCCGCGAATCTGAACTTCCTTTGACGCTAGGACTGCTGGTGGATTCCAGCGTCAGCCAGCAGCGCCTGATATCACACGAGCAGGATGCCGCTGCCGCGTTTTTCGAGCAGGTGCTTCGAGACAAGGACATGGCCTTTCTGATCGACTTTAGCGTCAACGTGACGCTCTTGCAGGATGTGACGAACAGCGTGGAGTATCTTCAAAGCTCCCTCGACGGCATTCGTGTCAACACCAGCAGTGGAAACACAGGTCCCTTCCCGACGACCCGTAGCGGCGGCACTCGGCTCTATGACGCCGTGTATCTGGGGTCCATGGATGTGCTTAAAAAAGAGGCGGGGCGCAAGGCGCTGATCCTGATTACGGATGGTCAAGACAGCGGCAGCACAATATCACGCGAAGACGCACTACGGGCAGCGCAGGAGACGGATACCATCATTTACACCATTCTGTTTTTGGACCGCGAGTTTTATGGATACGGTGGGAGAGGCTATCAAGGTGATACCGTGATGAGAGAAATTTCAGAGGAGACCGGAGGCCGGTTGTTTCGAGCCGAGAGCCGAGAAGAACTGGAAATGGCTTTCGGTCAAATCTCCGAAGAATTGCGCAACCAGTACAGCCTAGGGTTTACGCCCACCAACAGCGCCCGCGACGGAAAATTTAGGGAAATTGACGTTGACGTGAAAAGCCGGGGATATCGCGTACAGACCCGCAAGGGTTATTACGCCCCGAAAACTCGGTAATTAGAAAAAAAATCCTAAAGTCAGAAATTCGATTGCGATATCATCGCTCCACGGCCATCGCGATGGCGTTGCCGCCGCCTAAACAAAGCGCGGCGATGCCGCGGCGCACATTGCGCCGAAGCATCTCGTGCAGCAGCGTGGTGAGA
>MEKX01000070.1:2646-6516 GCA_001767075.1 Acidobacteria bacterium RIFCSPLOWO2_12_FULL_54_10
TTTCCGGGTCCAGATGCAGTTCGCGGATCAATGCGACCATTTGCACGGAAAAAGCTTCGTTGATTTCGTAAAGGTCCACAGCTTCGCGCTTCCAGCCGAGCTTTCGCAAAAGTTTTTCGACGGCTTCGACAGGCGCCATCATAACCATGGAGGGTTCGGTTCCGCTGACGGCCTGACCGGCGATGCGCGCCATAGGCTGAGCCCCAAGTTTTTTGGCTATTTTTTCCGATGCAACAACTAAAGCAGATGCGCCGTCGTTCATAGGAGAAGCGTTGCCGGGCGTTACGGTGCCATTGGTTTGAAAGGCAGGCTTCAGTTTGCTGAGAGCTTCCATCGAAGTGTCCTTGCGCGGCGACTCATCCATTGCAAACCAAAGCGGCTCGCCTTTTTTTTGAGGAATTTCGACGGGGATGATTTGCGATTGGAAATGGCAGGCCTCCATGGCAGCAATGGCTTTTTGGTGGCTGTGCAAAGCGTATTCGTCCTGCTGCTGGCGCGTCACGTGGAATTTCTCCGCCACTACTTCGCCCGTGCAACCCATGTGGTAGTCTTCGAAGGCATCCCAAAGCCCGTCGTGTGTGACAGCATCCAATACATGAGCATGCCCGAAGCGGAAGCCGTGCCGGGCGCGGGGCAAAAGATAAGGAGCGTTTGACATGGACTCCATGCCGCCAGCGACGACAATTTCGGTGTCGCCCGTCTGAATGCCCTGCGACGCTAGACCAACGGCCTTGAGGCCGGAGCCGCAAACTTTGTTTATGGTCAAAGCAGCGACTTGGTTGGGGATGCCGGCTTTCAGTGCCGCTTGGCGGGCGGGATTTTGTCCAAGACCGGCAGAGATCACGTTTCCCATGATGACCTCATCCACTTGTGCGGGTTCAATGCCGGCGCGGCTAACGGCCTCTCGCACCACGATGGAACCAAGCTCGACGGCAGAAAAAGGTATGAGGGAACCCAGGAATTTTCCAATGGGAGTGCGCACGGCGCTAAGAATGACCGGATGATCCATGGGGAACCTACTTATACAATTTCAGGTCTCAATTCTATCACGTGGAAATAAATGTTCCAGATGGGTGCGTCAGTTGCTTTGCCGCATCCAGGAAATGCAATTCTTTAGATGCTCGCGCATATCATGGGTGCTGAGATGATGTCGGTAGCCATGTCCTGGAAGGACCCACTCGAATGGATAATCCAGCAGCTTCTGCATGGATTCGATCTGCTGCTTCCAGGAATACCAGCAATAGCGGGGCGAAGCCCGCAGGGTTTGACGTTCTGGCGACCACCAAAGATGGTCTCCGGTAAACAGAAATCGGTTCTTGTAGTGCAATACCATGTGCCCGCGCGTGTGTCCGGGAGTGGGGATGGCGATGAGGTCTGGGGAAAGACAGATCGGGTCGTGACCTTCCAATTGCTGCTCGATGTCCTGGATCGATGAGTGAACTTCATGGCGATGAATGATCCTCTCGCACTGGAAATGCCTGCGGAACTTGGCGTGATCGGCCATATCGTCCACGTGAGATAGGAACATCCAGCGCACGCCGCCCAATTGCTCGATCTTGCGAACCAGCCGCGCAGCGAAGCGGGGAGAATCCATCAGGACATTGCCTTCCGGACGCACGATCAAGTAACTGGAAGCGCCGAAGGAATTCTCCGATGCAAAACCGCAGAAGAAAACATTCTCGTCGAGCTGCTCGGGGAGACGATCAACGACTGGATGCAAGTCATGCTTAGCTTTAGTTCCAATGGCGCCGACAGGACAAGTAACCAGCGCCATCAAAGCGCGGCTGAGAAGGGGAGGCGAGTCTGGCTGGCGCTCGACACGGGCATGGCCCGAAGAATCGCCGAAAGTGGCCGGGGCGATCTCGCGGCATTGATCGCAGTCAATGCAAGAGCGGTCGACGAAAAAATCTCCAGCCGTGTTTTCCGGCCAGCGTTTAGAAGGGTCCGCCATGGCTATAGGATACGCCCGCGGGGTGCTCATCGCCACAGGCTCGTCAGCAACCGCTTGGGCTGACCAATTTGGAACCAACAAAAAGTGGGGGCAAAGAAATTCGCGCAATGGGTTAGAATGGCAGCAATGCCAGTTGCCATAGTGATTCTATTTCTGATGCTTGCGCCCATGCCTGCATCCGCGCAAAACGAGCGGGTGGATTATGTCGTTGCGGAGCTTGAGAAGAGCGGTTTCCCGCGCGCAGTGGCCGAGGGGCTGTTTGCCGATGAACGGGTGAAGATGTACCCGCCGCGGGAAGTAGCGCCCAGGACGATCGACTGGGACAAGATCATCGCGTCGCTGGTGGCTCCCCAATCCGTTCAGAGAGGCGAAAAATTCCACTCTCAATATCAGGAGATTCTGGATAAGGCACAGAAAGACTTTGGCGTAGACAAGACTGCAATCGTCGGGCTGCTGCGGCTGGAAAGCGACTTCGGAAGGAACACCGGCGATTACGTTGTGTTCAACGTGTTTTACACTTCCATGATGCGCGCCGAAGAGGAAAAGAGATGGAAGTGGTTCGCCGAAAACCTGATCGCCCTGGCGCAATATTGCAAGAAGGGCGGCTATGACTGCCTGGATGTACGTGGCTCCTATGGTGGGGCCTTGGGGCCGGCGCAGTTTTTGCCGAAGTCTGCGGAGTTATTCGGGGCCGATGGCGACGGCAATGGCGTGATCGATTTAACCCATCCGCTGGATGCCATTTACAGCGCCGCAAATTTCCTGGTGGAGCATGGCTGGCATGAGGATCAAATGGCAGCTTTGGGGAAATACTATGGCTCGGCAAACGGCTATCCACGCGCCGTGATGGCCTACGCCGAAGCCCTGCGAAAGAGCCTGGGCATGACGCCCCCGCCGCCTGCGCCAGAATCAAATAATTCAGACTCAAATTCCCGCGTAATTGGCCGGACGAATTAAAGATCGCGCAGTTTGAACTAACTCCTTCCAAGCTACTTCGAACCGCCAGCAGGTCCAAAACCACCACCGATTGAGAAGCTGCACCCTCGCAGCGTTGAAATATCCGCCAGCAGAAATTACAGACGCAATAATTCCAATATTGATAATTACGAGGGTTAAGCCCAGTAGGTGCGGTCGAGAGAGCGGTATTGGACAGCCTCGGCGATGTGCTTGGAAATGAGATTGGTTGCGCCTTCGAGGTCCGCGATGGTGCGGGCGACCTTAAGGATGCGATCATGAGCGCGGGCACTCAAACCCAAGCGATTCATGGCGCTTTCGAGCAACTGCTCGGAGGGTCCATCGAGCTGGCAGTGCTTGCGGATGAGGCGGGGGTTCATCTGCGCATTGGCGTAAATCTTGCTTCCGGCAAACCGTTCGTGCTGGATATGCCGCGCCCGCTCGACACGCTCCCGAATATCCGCGGAGCTTTCCGCAGCGTCTTTGGAGCGCATCTCGCGGAACTTTACGGCGGGCACATCGATGTGGATGTCCACGCGGTCGAGCAAAGGCCCGGAGATTTTTGAGATGTAGCGCTGGATCATCGGAGGCGTGCAGGTGCACTCGTGCGAGGAGTCATTGAAGTAGCCGCACGGGCAGGGGTTCATGGCCGCAGCCAGCATAAAGGTGGCAGGAAAGGTGAGCGTCATGGAAGCTCTGGAAATGGTAACGCGGCCATCTTCAAGCGGTTGCCGCAGGACTTCCAATACATTGCGCGGGAATTCGGGCAGTTCATCCAGGAAAAGAATTCCGTTGTGAGCCAGGCTAACCTCACCCGGACGGGGAATGACGCCGCCACCGATCAGGCCCGCATCGGAAATGGTGTGATGAGGAGCGCGAAAAGGACGCATGGAGACCAAGCCTTGAGCGGAATTTAGCAGGCCAGCGACGCTGTGGACCTTGGTTGTCTGAATCGCTTCCTCAAA
>MEKX01000071.1 GCA_001767075.1 Acidobacteria bacterium RIFCSPLOWO2_12_FULL_54_10
CCGGAAGATGAGAGGGATGGTGGCGCGCTCCCACCAGGCGTGGACCTCCTGGCGGGGCGAGAGGGAGATCCAATCGAGGCCATCGCGCATCGCCTCCGCCAGGACTTCGCGGAGCTTGTCTGGCTCGTGGCGAGTGTCAGCATCGGTGAACAAGAACCAATCGCCGTGCGCGTGGCCGACTGCAAACGCCAGTGCATGATTTTTGCCCACCCAGCCTTCCGGCAGAGGAGGCACAGCGAGGAGCCGCAGTTGCGGATGGGATTCAGCAAGGTCGAGGACAATCCGCGCGGTCGAGTCCTGGGAGCCATCGTCGGCGACGAGGATTTCGATGTCATCCCCCTGTGCGAGAAGAGATTGCAGGCAGGCAGCGATGTTGTGCTCTTCATTGCGCGCAGGGACGATGATGGAAATCCTGAGGGGTTGCGAAAAAGAAGCTTTAGAATTCATCCACTCCCGCCCTTCGATCCGCTATTATATAAGCAGATGCCATGACAGACCGCCAAGAAACAACCGCGAAACTATCATTGCTGGGTTTTGTGACGCTGTTCGTGTTGTTTTTCTCGAAGCCGCCGGGCGAAATGAAGATTCCCGCGCTGGGCGACGTGGTGCCAGCCTTTACGCTGCGGGACGAGCAGGGGCAGGTGGTGGCGCTGTCGGATCTCAAAGGAAAGATTGTGGTGCTGAACTTCTGGGCGACGTGGTGCCCGCCGTGCATCGAAGAGATGCCGTCGCTGAACCGGCTGTCAGAGCTATACGCTGAGAGAGGCGTGGAGGTGGTCGCCGTCAGCGTGGATGAGGATCCCGACGCTTACCGGGAATTCCTGCGAACCAATGAAATTGCCTTCCGCACGCTGCGCGATCCGTCGCGGCGGACCAGCGAACTTTACGGGACTTACAAACTGCCCGAAAGCTACATCATCAGCAAAGATGGTCTGTTGCTGAATAAGATCATCGGCGCAGCCGACTGGACCAGCCAGGAAATGATCTCGTACTTCGACGGCCTGCTGGCCCAGCCGTAAAGCTCGTGACGAAGGAAGCTGGAAAACCGAACAGAAAACCCCCGGAGTTCGATTTGACGACGGTTTTCCGTGGGACTTCAAATCCTGGGTGTGTCGATGCGCGGGGGATCACAGCGATCGGAAACTAGAGCAATTTCATGATTAGTGTAAACTATGTATCTGGCGATTTTCTGAAACGAAACGATGGCACGAGCTTACTCGAACGATTTGAGGCGGAAGCTTCTGGAGGCGCATGAAAAGGGCCAGGGGACGCTGGCAGAGCTGGCCGGGCGATTCAGTGTGAGCCTTGGGGTATGCGAAGAAAATCTCGGCCGCGCTGCGGCGAACCGGGCGCAGGGAACGGAGTGAACAGCGGCACGGGCGGATCAGCCGGGTGACTCCGCTGGTCCAGGAACGGTTGCGTGGGTTGCTGCGGGCGCAGCCGGATCGGACCTTGAGCGAATGGCAGGGGCAGATGCAGGAGCCATGCGGAGTGAAGCTGGGCCTCACGCGGCTGTGGGGGGTGCTAGGGCAGATGGAGCTGCGGCTTAAAAAAAATCGCTCTACGCGCAGGAGCAGGACACGCCGGAAAACCGGCAGCGCCGCGAGGCGTGGCGGGAGACGGTGAAGCGGATCCAACCAGAGCGGCTGGTGTTTGTGGACGAGAGCGGAGCGACTACGGAAATGACGCGGCGGTATGGCCGCGCCCCGCGCGGAGAACGAGTCCGCGAAGCCACCCCGGCGGGACATTGGAGCACACTGACTTTGCTGGGAGCCATGAGTCAGGACGGAATGCAGGCCAGCAGGACAGTGGCATCGGCGACCGACGGCGATGGATTCCTGGCGTATCTGGACCAGGTGCTGTGTCCAGCGCTACGCCCCGGCCCAGTGGTGGTAATGGACAATTTGTCGGCCCACAAGGTCTCGGGGGTGCGGGAGCGGATCGAAGCGGCGGGAGCCCAACTGCTTTATCTGCCGCCCTATTCGCCCGATTTCAATCCCATCGAAAAAGCCTGGTCCAAAATCAAGCAGCACCTTCGACGGGAAAAATCCCGCACCGTAGTCGTCTTGGAGCAGGCCCTCGCGCAGGCGCTTCAGACCATCACGAATCAGAACGCTTCTGCGTGGTTTTCCCACTGCGGATATGGTCTACAGTATTCGTGAAATTGCTCTAATCGCTAGCTAGGGTAGATTTCCCGTTAGTTTCCTAGGCTTCCACTCGCTCACGGGGACCGTCAGCTTTTCCGGCTGTGCCACAGCAGCCGGATTTTTCACTCCATAGATGGCAGGATTCACAGGAATCGGACACACAATAAACAAATAGAAGTCGTCCTTATGTTGTTGTGCTGCCTTCTTTTCATTGTCTTCCAGGTCAATTGGGACTTCTGAGGTCCGGCCCTTAACCTCAATTCGCATCAGCCTGCCGCTGTTAGTTTCAGCCTCGACATCGTAGCCCTGTTTCAGCTTAGCTACCTGCGAGATTCTTTTGCATAATGGCATCAAGTACTCTTCAACGAAGCTCACGGCGAACTCTTCAACGCCGGCATCGGGGGACTCCTTCACACCACCCTTGCGGAAAAACTCTCGCCACCCTTGCAACTGAGCGGGCGAATTGTCGTGAATATACCTCGAGCTTACAAAGTTCAATCCAGCAATGTATTTTTTGTTCAGCTCCCAATTCACCTGCGGAGCATATTCAGACGCGAGCAAGGTTTCCCTCGCAGGGCGTATCTCGCCGTCTTTAGCGAGAACCCACAGTTCGGTTCCGTATGGCAATTCACTGCCCAGGAACTGATGACAGTACTGAGTGTACTTTACCAGTTCATCCGCCGATAATTTCGATGCTCCTGTGACTATCTTTGGAAGAATCCCCTCAAGGCACACTTTCCTGGCGTTCAGTGGTTGAAGGCCTGTATATCCTGTCAGGAAGCCTTTCAGTTTCTCTCGTTCTGTGTCCGAGGCACAGCCGGAGAGCAATTCCGGGTGCAGCATTGGACGGCTCTGCGCGAGCTCCTGAGCAAATCCCAAAATCACCGGGTCGCTCGAACTTTCGTCCATGAAAGACACTTTTCCTCCCGGAAGTAGATTGCCGTCCGCAGTGAGGACCATTTCTTTGGTGTGATGACCGACCCTTGTTTTCGACACCGTCTTTCGGTACTTCTCTTCCTTAAACTCAGGAAATAAATCTAGCCATAAGTATAGCTTCTGAAACCAAGCAGCCGCGTCCTGCAACTTTGCCTTGCTGAGTAAGAATTCCTTGTTCTTCAGCAAGTCGTCCCGGTTTACCTCTCGAATCCGAATCTCGCCATTCAGAACTGCAGGATGTACAAGATGCAATCCGACCTCGCCACCCAGGACGCTTGCAATTTCCTCCTTTTCCAGCACACCCATGTCTGTCAATGCTTTCGCAGCGGCATCGGGTTCTGTCAAGCGCACCACCTCACTGGGCTTGGCCCACCCGCCTGATTCAGTTGGAACCGAGGCGTGTCCTTCGAGATACTCTGCAAGAGGCCGAAGGAGTTTGGGAAGAAAGAGCTGCGTGTAAGCGTCACTGCTGGAGAAGTCCGTTGCGAACACAGGCAAGTACTGAAACTTCCATCTATCGTCGGCTTTGAACGTTTCAATCGCCGCCCGGCAGAGTTTCTCTATTTCTTCGACAAGCCAGTGGTTCCACTGCACCTCGCAGTTGATTGCATCCCGGCCTGGCTGTACAAGGAAGTCGGCTTGAATGGGAAACTTTGCGCCGCTGCTCGCCTCTCCAAGTGGCAGGAACGAGTAAACGCCCCCATACATTGCACCGGCTTCGGAAGAACATAGATTCCTTCCGGTATCTAGCGAGAAAGCAACGGCAATTTCTCTTTCCTGCACGTTTGCTCGGTATTCGTGGGTCAAGTCGTCCTCTTGAACATACTGAGGGACCTTAACTGTTGCCCGGAAGAATTTGAAGCGCTGTGTTTCCCCATCACGTCGAAGCGTAGTGATCCCCTGCTCGTCTTCACCGAGATTTTCAAGTGTCCACTTTTCCCCGCTCACTTCATCTTCAATGTCAATTCTCTTCAACCAGCGCAAGAACAGGTAGAGCCGGGTACCAAGGTTCTTAACACCCTCCTGTAAATGCGCATAGAAGGACTCTTTTTCAAGCGGAATAATGAAAGTGGTCTTGTCCAACTCAACTGGTTCGGGGGGAGAATCCACCCAAACCGGCAAGACACGCCAGAGAGAATCTGCGGGATTTGGCCAGTGGGACTTATCAAACCTGAACTGAAAACCGTTGGAATAAATCTGAGGGCAGCTTGTTACTTTGAAGACGGATTTGAAGCCGATGCCCAAGTATCCAAGCGTGCCCTGCTCAGGCCGCTTCGAGGATTGAATCCCACAAATGGAGCGCACGTTTGTCTCATTGAACGGGCTACCATTGTGAACAATTTTGAGCCTCTGGCGGTTGAGCATAATCTGGAAGACGCCGCGAGTGGACAAGCCCTGGCCAGCATCTTCCGCATTCTGTATGAACTCAAGGATAAAGCCGGTGCTCCGGGTAAAAACAACCTGAGAAATCAGACGCAGGGCATTCTGATAGCTTTGGGCAATCCAAGTGCCTTGGGCTGAATTCAATTCCTTGGCGATGTCCTCAATAATCTTTTTCTGAGCGTGCATGGCATCCTCCAGATCCTTGCCCAACAGGAATCTTACCACTTGCGGAGATAACCGCGAATACCATCGGAGCCGCGACCGTCAGGGAGCGTCCCAAAAGCCTGGGTAGGCTGTCGAACGCTTTGGGCCGCTTGCTCACGAGCGCGCGGCTACTACAGCGCCAGTTTGCGAAGGCGCAGGGCGTTGGAGATGACGGAGACGGAGCTGAAGGTCATGGCGGCGCTGGCGAAGATGGGGCTCAATAGCAGGCCGAAGAAGGGATAGAGGACGCCAGCGGCGATGGGCACGCCGAGCGAGTTGTAGACGAAAGCGAAGAACAGGTTCTGGCGGATGTTGCGCATGGTGGCGCGGCTGAGGCGGCGGGCGCGGGCGATGCCGCGCAGGTCGCCTTTGACCAGCGTGATTCCGGCGCTCTCCATGGCGACATCCGTGCCGGTGCCCATAGCGATGCCTACCTGGGCTTGCGCTAGCGCAGGAGCGTCATTGATGCCGTCGCCCGCCATAGCGACGACGCGGCCTTCCGCCTGGAGGCTCTTGACCGCTTCTGCTTTCTGGTTCGGGAGCACTTCGGCACGGATTTCGTCGATGCCCAAACGCCGGGCCACGGCTTCCGCCGTGGTGCGGGTGTCGCCGGTGAGCATGACAATGCGAAGACCCTCGCGGTGCAGCATCTGGATGGCTTCGGGCGTGGAAGCTTTCACCGGGTCGGCGACGCCGAGCATGCCGGCGAGTTGGTTGTTGACGGCGAGGAAAATGACCGTTTGGCCCTCCTTGCGAAGTTCCTCGGCGCGCGGGAGCAAAGGAGCAAGGTCAACGCCATGCTCCGAGAAAATCTTGTCGTTGCCGAGCAGGAGAGATTGTCCGCCGACGGAGCCGGTGATGCCCTTTCCGGTGATGGAGTGGAAATTGTCGACTGGCTGTAATAGGAGGGTTTTCTTCTGCGCGCCGTTGACGATGGCGCTGGCCAGGGGATGCTCGCTGGATCGTTCGAGCGAAGCGGCTAATGCCAGAATCTCCGATTCCGTGCGGCCCTTCAAAGCCACTATAGAAACCAGGCGCGGCTTGCCTTCGGTGAGCGTGCCGGTCTTGTCGACGATCAGGGTATCCACTTTTTCCAGAATTTCCAGGGCCTCCGCATTCTTGATGAGCACGCCGGCCATGGCTCCGCGGCCCGTGGCAACCATGATGGACATGGGCGTGGCCAGGCCCAGCGCGCAAGGGCAGGCGATGATGAGCACAGCGACAGCGTTGACCAGACCATAAGCCATGCGCGGCTCCGGCCCGAATAGACTCCAAAGAATAAAAGTGAGCACAGCCACGGCCACCACTACGGGGACGAAGTAAGAAGCGACGACATCGGCCAGGCGCTGGATGGGAGCGCGGCTGCGTTGCGCTTCGCTGACCATGCGGACGATCTGCGCCAGCAGGGAGTCCTGGCCAACGTGCTCGGCGCGCATCAGAAAGCTGCCTGTGCCGTTCACCGTGCCGCCCACGACGCGGCTGCCGGAAGTCTTCTCGACAGGAATCGGCTCGCCGGTGATCATGGATTCGTCCACGGAACTCGCGCCCTCAAGCACTACGCCGTCGACAGGAACTTTTTCACCCGGCCGCACGCGGAGGCGGTCGCCCAAGTGAACGCGCTCGAGGGGAAGGTCTTCGTCAGTGCCGTCGTCTTTCAGTAGGCGTGCGGTTTTAGGAGCCAGGCCAAGCAAGGCACGGATGGCGCTGCTGGTGCGGCTGCGAGCGCGGATTTCGAGCACTTGGCCCAGCAGGACGAGAGCGGTGATGACTGCGGCGGCTTCAAAGTACACGGCCACTTCCCCTGCATGACCGCGAAAAGCTGGCGGGAAGATTCCTGGAGCCAGGGCGGCGACCACACTGTAAAGATACGCGGTGCCGACACCGATGGCGATGAGCGTGAACATGTTCAAGCTACGGTTGACGATGGAAGCCCATCCGCGCTGGAAGAACGGCCATCCGGCCCACAGGACCACGGGAGTGGCCAGCGCCATGTGAATCCAGTTCATCCACTGCATCGAAATCTGATGCGCGAAATTCAGCCAGGGGATATGTTCCGACATGACCAGAAAAAGCAGAGGGGCAGTGAGCGCCACGCTGATCCAGAAGCGGCGGCTCATGTCGGTCAGCTCCGGGTTGTCTTCTTCTTGGAGGGTGATGACACGAGGTTCCAGAGCCATGCCGCAAATGGGACAGGTACCTGGCTCCTGCCGCACAACTTCGGGATGCATCGGGCAGACATACTCAGTGCGAGATGCGGGCAACGAGACCACCGCAGGTTCTAGCGCCATGCCGCATTTCGGGCAAGCGCCTGGCACGGGGCTGGATACTTCCGGGTCCATTGGACAGATGTACTCGGCAGTTGCGCCTGGAGGGAGAGCAACTTCTTCCTTGCGTTCGCCAAGATAATTGTCCGGGTCGGCGCGGAATTTCTCGATGCAGGATGGGTGGCAGAAGTAATAGGTCTGGCCTTTGTGGTCGACAGTGCCGACGGCAGACTCTTCCTCAATGACCATTTTGCAAACCGGGTCGGTTACCATCGCAAGCCTCGCATTTCCGGTGATCTTCTAGCCATAATATAATAGACGCGATTGCAAAGCAGAAGTCGCAAGAGTAACGATTTGGGGTGAAATTAATAACATGACTCGGCAAGCTCCGCAATCTGCGAATGATAAAGTGCTGGAGCTGGAAAAACGTCTTTTGCAGGTTCTGTGCCAGCCGCTGGGGGAAATCGAATGGCAGAGAGAAGTGATCGTACGGCTGGGCAACTACAAGTTCCGTAGCATCCACCATCAAGTGCTTTTTGATTGCCTGAAGAAAATTCCGCGACACCAGCCAGAAATTTTTCAAGAACTATTACTAGAGCGTTTAACGCGAGCCGGATTTCCTGACCTGCCTGACTTGGGTATTAAGCCTTATCTGGAGCCAAATAACATCGGTAAGTCGAAAGCGCTGGCATGGGTGGCGATGCTGGCCGAAGCGAAGTGAGACCGAATCAGCGTAATTTGTAACATCACAGGTTTTGTTAACAAAAATGTGGAATTAAGAAGAAAATTAGGGCCGATCCAGGGTTGCGTTGGGGGGACTGGATGCGGCCCTATCTATTTGCAGACGGAGTGTTGATTTTCAATAGCACCGTCTGCGGAAACCAATGGCGGGTTCTGAGTCGTTCAGTTACCTCATGATTCCGAGTACGCGATTCGATTTCACTGTCAGCTCGTAATCCAGTGGCAAGGAAATTTCCTGAGGCAATTCCAAGGCTCCTTGCAGATCGAGCGGTTCCGGGGGAGTCGTAGAGTCAGCGACGGACTGGCTCTCAATGTTAGCGATCCCTTCATATCCGACCGTCTTGTATTCCTTGCGTTTGGCGCCGGGAACCTGTTCCTTGAGCAGAAGCAGGACACGAACGGAGCGGAAAACGCCGTTTTGAGGGATTTTTCCTACCTGATCGCCCCAATAGGTGAACAGCGGAAAAGCACCGTTTTCAACTTCCGTTGCCAGGATGCTATATTGCGTGTCCAGTTTGGACCCGTCACTGCTAATCTTGGTCACGGCGCGCTCCAGCGTATTTTCATTGAGTCGGTATTCGACGCGTTCTTTTGTGCCATCACTGTTGATGTCGGCATCAAAAACTAGCAGAGATGGTTCAGCAACGAGGAAGGGACTTGGTTCGTCAGCGTTGAGCGTAGAAGACGGTAACACCGCACCTTCCGCAAGATTGTTGACCGGAGTGCTGCCGACCAGTCCGATTTCCTGAACCATGCGATCTACGGCAGACCGGCCTTGCGCGATGATGATCGCCAGGCCTTCTTCCTGCGAAGGGTTATTCCTGCCCCGGTGCAACAGAGAGTTAACGCCCGTGCCCAAAACCGCCAGGATCGGGAGTATTGACAGAAATTCGATAAAAGAGAACCCGCGGTTGGATTTCAAGTTCATTATTCAGCCTCCTAAAACCCTTTAGAAATTGGCACAACTGAGGTTGATGACCGCAAGCTTGCCATTGAGAGTTTTATTTCGCAGTCATAAAGAGCATTCGGAGAACCAAAGTTGGATGCTATTAACCCACTTGTTTTCAATGAGGGGAGTTGTTGGAGCATGATCAAACAGATCGATTTGCTGACACTTCTAATGAATTTAGACGGATATTTGACGATGGACAGAGATTAAGAGGCGGGAGAGCGATGGTGCGGGTAGGTGGTAATATGAGATTTGGTCTTTGACTCTCTGCGGACTGGCGGTGGCTTTCTTGTGGCAGAGAAGATGCCGACAGAACGCTTGCACAGACTGATGCAGTTCTTGACAGGACGGAGTTCTGACCCGTATCATTGAGAATTCGGCCTGAGATCAAGGGCCGCAGAAATGAGTTGAGAGCCTATGCCCAAACGTACATACCAGCCAAATAAGAGGAAACGGGCTAAGTGCCACGGATTCCGGGTGCGCATGGAGACTCCCGGTGGACGGAAAGTGCTCTCTCGCCGCCGCAGCCGGGGACGCCACAAGCTGACGGTTTCCTCTGAGTGACCGGTTGCCGCTTCGCGGCAAAACCACATTGTCAGTTACCGGTAAAACCCTCGGATTTCCTAAAGCCGTGCGCTTGTTGCGCACTGCCGAATTTAAAAAAGTGTATGCGGAGGGGCGGCGATACAGCCTGGATTCGCTGATTGCCTTTGCAAGAAACAATCGGCTAATTCACAGCAGGATCGGCTTTACTTTGCCGCGAGCGCTAGGCAAGGCGGTAGAGAGAAACCGGATGCGGCGCAGGCTGCGTGAAGCGATTCGGCAGCATCTGAAAGACCTGGGACCGGGATGGGACGTGGTGTTTCACCCCAGACGCGCAACCCTAACCGCCGATTTCGGTCGCCTGGAAGAGATCGTGCAAAAATTCTTTTTGTCCTTAGCCCGGCAGTTGCCTCCCAGCGGAACCAACGAACCGACGAAGTCTCAACGATGAAAACTTTCATACTGGCGCTGATTGGATTCTACCGGCAAGCGATTTCTCCCACCATTCCCTCGGCGTGCAAGTTTTACCCAACCTGCTCGGAATACGCAGCGGAAGCGATCGAGCGGTATGGCGTGCTACAGGGGCTGAAGCGAGCAGCCAAACGATTGCTGCGATGCCGCCCATTCCACCCGGGCGGATATGATCCCGTGGGTTGAAGCCCCATTCTATTGAAACCGAATCTGAGTGATTGATGGCAAAGAAAGAGCTTTCCACTGAAGTCCGCGTATTGCTGGCGTTTGCAATCTCCTTTGTGATATTGATCGCTTCGCAAAGGTTATTGGTAAAACCATCTCCGCCGGCTCAAGAAACAGCCAGCGAGCCGGTGCCCGCCGCTGAAGTTGCCGCAGAAAAACCTGGCGAAATTACTCCAACTCCCGATCTGCCTACCGAACCCGTGCAAGGAATTTCCGAGCAGGAAATTACCGTGGAGGGGGATCTTTACAAGGTGACGTTCAGCACGCAGGGCGCGGTAGTGAAGAACTGGGAACTGCGGGCTTACAAAGATGTGGCAGGCAATCCGCTGGAGCTGGTCAATCCAGAAGCCGCAGCGCAGCACGGGTTCCCATTGTCGTTGTGGGTGGCCGAGGAGCCGCTCCGCCGGGAGATCAATAGCGGCATCTACGTGGCGTCCGCCGAGGGGCATCTGACCGCGCCGGTTACGCTTACCTTTGATTACAGCAGCGGCGGGACGGTTGTCCGCAAGCAGTTTTCGTTTACACCGGACAGTTATGTTGCGGAAGTGAAAACGGAGGTTGTCCGCAACGGGCAGTTGTTGTCGCATGGACTTGCCTGGCCGGCGGAGTTTGGGGATGAACACGACATCGTGCAACAAAATCTTCAAGCATCTGTTTTTTACCGGGGACCGGAAAAAGTAGAGCATCTCAAGCCTGACAGTGAAGAAGGATCGCAAGCTGAGGCCAGCGGCAATTTTCCGTTTGCGGGCATTGAAGACCGTTTTTTCACTGCGACGGTTTTGGCGGCAGAAGGCGGTCTGCGCGTAACAGCCTACCGGCAAATTTTACAATTGCCCGAGGAAAAGACCCGGCCATCCATAGGCGTTGTCGTCGGCAGCGGCAATTCCACCAAAAACGACCTGCGGTTATTTGTGGGTCCCAAAGCGTTGGACGTGCTGGCAGCGGTAGACAGGCGGCTGCCGGAGGTGGTGGATTATGGCTGGTTCGCTTTTGTGGCCAAGCCAATGTTTCTGGCGTTGCGGTGGATTCATGACCATGCCGTGAGCAACTATGGCTGGGCGATCATTTTGCTGACCATCGCTATCAACTTTCTATTGTTCCCTCTCAAAATCAAGAGCCTGCGGTCCACCATGAAGATGCAAAAGATCCAGCCGCTGATCAAAGCCATTCAGGAAAAATACAAGCATCTGAAAATCAGCGATCCCCGCCGCCAGGAAATGACCAAGGAAACCATGGACCTGTACAAGAAGCATGGGGTGAATCCTATGGGCGGATGCCTGCCCGTGCTTTTGCAGATGCCCTTTCTGTTCGGGTTCTACAAGGTTTTGGTGGTGAGCATCGAAATGCGCGGCGCACACTGGCTGTGGTGGATCAGCGACCTTTCCGCGCCGGAAAATCTGCCGGTGAAAATACTGCCGCTGCTGATGTGCGGCACGCAATTCGCATTGCAAAAAATGAGTCCCATGCCCATGCCCGACCCGCGGCAGCAGAAGATCATGCTGATGATGCCGTTTATGTTTCTGTTCTTTTTCTGGAGCCTGTCGAGTGGTTTGGTGCTTTACTGGCTGACGGGAAACCTGGTGGGCATCGTGCAGCAGGTCTATATCAACCGCACGGAGATGAAGCATCTGATCGAAGAACGGCAAAAGGCCAAATCAGGAAAGAAAAAAACAGCCCAAGCGAAGGACTGACATGGCAGAACAGAATTTAGAAGATTTCAAAAGCGAGCTGGAGCCGGTTTTAAAAGAACTCTTGCAGAAAGCGCGGCTGAACGTGAATTTCCGCGTGGAGCGAGCGCAAGGGCAGGAATTTATTTCCGGGGTTCCTCAAATCATCGTAAATTTCTCTGGCCAGGACGAGGATATTCTGCTGGCACGAAATGGCGAGGTGCTGGAAGCGATTGAGCATCTTTGCGGAGAAATTTTGCACATGGGCGCGGAGGAGCGGAGCCAGATCGCCTTCGATTGTCACGGGTATAAAGAAAGCCGCTTGCAAGAGCTGCGCTTGACCGCAGCGACGGCCGCCGAACAGGTGACGCGAACCGGCCAGCCGTTGGAGCTGAATGCCATGAACTCCCGCGAACGGCGAATCATCCATGTGGCGCTGCAAGGCAACACGGCAGTGAGGACAGAGAGCGCAGGATTCGGTCCCGCCCGTAAAATTGTCGTGTATCCAGCAATGACGAAATAGCAATAATTCCCAATCAGCAGGCATGTTGCCTGCTTCCATTCCATGCAGACAGATGACACGATTGTTGCCCTCGCGACGCCTTCCGGCAGAGGCGGGATCGGGGTGGTGCGATTGTCGGGGCAATTGGCGATTGAGATTGCCCAAAAAGTGCTGCGCAGAAGCGCTTCCAATGCGCTTTCCACTGCAGACGATCATCAAGAAAATCACATTGAAATGACGCCCTGGCGGGTCCACTATGCGGAGCTTTGCGATGAACAAGGCGGAGTGGTGGATCAGGTGCTGGCGACCAGCTTCCGCAAACCGCACTCCTACACAGCCGAAGACGTAGTCGAGATCAGTTGCCACGGCTCTCCGGTGGTGCTGCAATTTCTTGTGGGGCAGTGCCTAAAGGCCGGAGCGCGCCTGGCCGAGCCGGGAGAATTCACGCTGCGGGCGTTTCTGAATGGCAGGATCGACTTGACGCAGGCGGAAGCGATCCGCGATCTGATTGACGCGCAGACGCTCTATCAGGCGAAAGTAGCCGCGCAGCAAATGGCAGGGGCGGTGTCGCATCGGATTGCTCCGCTTAAACAGCAGCTTGTGGAATTGATCTCGCTGCTTGAGGCCGGCATCGACTTCGCCGACGATGATGTGCCGGTGCTGCCAGCGGAGGAGATCGGGAGCCGGCTGAAATCCATCCAGCAGGGGTTAGAAATTCTCCGTGAGAGCTACCGAACGGGAAAAATCATTCACCAGGGATTGATTCTGGCAATCGTTGGGCGCCCGAACGTGGGCAAATCCAGTCTGTTTAATAGCCTTTTAGGGCAAGATCGGGCCATTGTGACGGCTGCGCCAGGGACCACGCGGGATTTAGTCTCCGAAACCATCGAGTTGAGCGGCATCCCGTTGCGCTTTGTGGATACTGCGGGCATCCGAGAGGCTTTTGATGAAGCGGAGTCGATAGGCATCCTGAAATCCTATGAAGCGGCTGCCGACAGCGACCTGGCGTTGGTTGTATTGGATGCCACTGAGCCGCTGCGAAATGAAGATGGTGACCTGCTGGAGCAGCTTGCAGGGCTGGGGAAACTCCTGGTCGTGGTCAACAAGTGCGACCTTCCCATGCGCTGCGCCGAGAAGCAATGGAAACGAGAAATCCACGATGTTTTAAGCAGAGCGCTAGATGGCCAAATGAACGATCTCGGAGAAACCGCAGTTGTTTTTGTCTCGGCCAAAAATGGAGCAGGAATCGACGAGTTGCGGCAGGCGATCCTAAGAATCGCTCTGCCAGCCTTATCCACCGACCGGGAATCTCAATATCTGACCAACGTGCGGCAGGAAGGGCTGCTAGGAGAATCACTGGCAACATTCGCGGCCGCTCACGAGAGCCTGTTGCAAAAAGTCCCGCATGAAATGCTGCTGCTGGACCTGTACAAAGCGCTTCGTCCGCTGGACGCTATTACCGGCGCGACCACGGTGGAAGATATCTTGAACAACATTTTTTCTAGGTTTTGCGTGGGCAAATAGCTAGTTTGCGGCGAAATATTCAGTTGGAAATCCGTTGTTTTTGCGGGATAATTCCCCCAATTCCTTTCCGGAGGTGGGTATGCAAGGGAAAATCGTGGGCATTTTTGCGTTCCTGGTACTGACTGGCTGTTCGCGGACTGCGCAAGACGTACTGAACGATACCGCCGCCAGCATGGGAGCTGGCCAGCTACAAACGATCCGGTATTCGGGAAACGGATTTTCGTTTGCGATTGGTCAAAGCTTCCATCCGCAAGAGCCCTGGCCCAAATTCAACACCACCAGTTACACCAGGACTTTGAACTATGAAACTGCCTCGCTACGGGAAGAGACCGTGCAGACGCAATTTGAAATCCCACCGCGCGGCGGTGGACGGCAGCCCATCGTGGGAGAACGCCGCCAGGTGTCTATGGTGAGCGGGAACTACGCCTGGAGTGTTGCGGGAGAGGAGGCCGTTCCAGCGCCGGGAGTGGCGGAAGAGAGAGGCTTGGAGATCTGGCTCACCCCGCATGGAGTGATCAAAGCTGCCTTGCAGAATAACGCGGTCTTGGAACCCTCGTCGGGCGGGAATACCACGGTGGTCTCCTTCCAGGTCGGCGGGAAGTTTCCCGTGAAGGCTACCATCAACGCGCAGAACCTGGTCGAGAAGGTGGAGACAAAGATTGCCAATCCCGTCTTGGGAGACATGGCGGTGGAAATTAGTTATTCCGATTACCAGGACCATCAAGGTGTAAAGTTTCCGGCGCGAATTGTTCAGCGAACGGGCGAGCATCCCTCGCTCGAAATTACCGTCAGTAGCGTGGAGGCGAACCCGGGGCTGGAGGTGGAGATTCCAGAGAATGTGCGCACGGCCCGGATTGCGCCGGTGCGGGTCGAATCGCAAGAAATAGCCAACGGTGTGTGGTTTGTGGCCGGCGGCTCGCATCACAGCGTAGCGGTGGAATTCCAGGACCACGTGGTCATCGTGGAAGGTCCGCAGAATGAGGAACGGTCTGAGGCAGTAATTGCGGAGGTGAAAAACAGAATCCCCGGCAAACCGATCCGTTACGTAGTAAATACGCACCACCACTTTGATCATTCCGGGGGGCTGCGCACCTACGTGGCTGAGGGCGCAACCATCGTAACGCACGAGATCAACCAGCCGTTTTATGATCAGACTTTCCGGGCAACGCACACCCTGCGTTCCGACAAGCTCTCCCAATCTCTGGTGCCGCCAAAGTTCCAGACAGTCGCCGACAAACATGTCTTGAGCGATAGTACCCGGACCTTGGAAATTCATCTGATGCAGGGCAGCGGGCATAACGGAGGCATCCTGATGGCCTACCTGCCCACGGAACGGCTGCTGATCGAAGCGGACGCCTTCAGCCCCAACCAGCCAGGCCTTCCCCCTCCGGCGGAGGTTGATCTGCTGGCCATCAATCTTCTGGAGAACATCGAGCGATTGGGCCTCCGAGTTGACCGCATTCTTCCGATTCATGGCCAGGTAGCCCCGATGGCGGATTTGCGGAGAGCGGCGCGGAAAAGTTCCTGAACGGTATTGAAATCGGCAAGTAGTTCGCCTGGATTGTATCCTGGGGGAAGCGATTCGGCATGGAATTCCCTTTGACAGGGTGAACCGCCTCCGCTATATTGAGGGCGGACGATCGTTCTAATAGAGCCGCAGGCTGGCTGAAGTTGTAAATCCAGCCGAAGATTCACATCAGGAAGTGGAAAGACGCAGGCCCAGTTTATGAACCTTCCCAATGCGCTGACCATAGCACGTCTGTTTCTGATACCCCTTTTAATCGTTGTTCTTCTGACGCGCATTCCCCACTCAGACATTATTGCGGTCGCTATTTTCCTGGCGGCTTCCTTCACGGACTGGGCAGACGGCTACGTGGCCCGCAGGCGAGGGCAGATCACCACGCTGGGGACTTGGCTCGATCCTGTAGCGGATAAGCTGCTGGTGACCTCCGTTTTTATTGCCTTAGTGGAGATGAAGCTGGCTCCCGCCTGGATGGTAGTGATTCTGGTGGGTCGGGAACTCGGCGTGACCGGGTTGCGCAATATCGCGCTGGCGAAAGGTTTGGCGATTCACGTCTCGGAATGGGGCAAGGCCAAAATGGCCACGCAGGTGGTCGCCATCACCTGTTTAATCCTGGGGACGAGATTTAGTTTTCTGGGGAAATTGGGTATTCCTGCGTTGTGGTTAGCCGTTATTCTAGCGTTGATTTCGGCTGCCCAATATTGCAGGCAGTTTTGGTTCAATTCCGGAGCGGTCCAAAAAGAAGTTCCCTACCCTCAGCCGATCCTGCAAATAACAAAACAGCCGGAGGGCGATGTTTCCTCTCACCGCTGAAGATAAAAAAAATCTATTGCACTTTGCGCGCCTGAGCTTGGAGTGCGCCGTTACTAAGAAGGTGATGGATATTGCTGCGGAAATGGCGGATTCGTTGCGGCAGCCTGCGGGAGCGTTTGTTACGTTATGGAAAAACGGGGACTTGAGAGGTTGCGTAGGGCATGTCTTGGCGGATCAGCCGCTGTATAAGTCGGTGAAAGAATCGGCCAAGGCAGCGGCGCTTTACGACAGCCGGTTTCATCCCGTTCAGCCATCAGAGCTTCCCGATCTGGCGTTGGAAATTTCAGTATTGTCAGCGCTTCAGGAGATTCCGCCAGACCAGATAGAAGTTGGAGTGCATGGCATTATGATTACCAGGGGGCGGGTTCGCGGATTGCTTCTGCCGCAGGTTGCCGCGGAGCATCGCTGGTCAAGAGAAACTTTCCTGGCGGAAACTTGCCACAAGGCTGGACTGCCGGCAGATGCCTGGCAGCGGGGAGCGAGAATCGAAGTATTCACTTCAGAAGTTTTTGATGACCAGGCAGAAGAAAATAATCGATAAACATCTGTCTCAACGATTATTCTAATTCCACTGAGTCGCCCGTAAAAACTTCACTCCGGCTGAACGTGATAATGCCTGTAGAAGTTCCAGGGCGCACCGAAAGAATCTGAATCTCTCCAATTACATTGCGCGGCAGTGAAGCCAGCTCTGCTTCCGTCAAGCGGTGGCCTACGGAAACTCCGCCCATTCCTTCGGTCATGTAATCTTTATTAAGCTCGGCAAGCGGATCGTTGCTATTGGCTGGGTCACGGAAGATTCGAAGATAGTTGCCAGCTTGAACCCCTTGTGCTTCTCCCAGCGTCAGGTAAACGATCTCTCCTTCACCGAGGGCGTGTTTGAATTCCCTGGAGGCCACAATCAATCCGTTCGCTTTTCCGGAAGGAGGAGCAAAATCAGCGACGGCACGCGGCGTTTTGTAAGCGCTCGCGGTGCGTGTTTCAAAGGGGATGGCGATATCTCCGGCATGGATGGGGTCGCAAGCCATTTCGACGCGGGCCGCTGCGCTGCGCTCGTGCACGATCTCAACGCGGATTCTGCCCACTTCGGCATACTGCGTTCCAAGCTTTGCGATCATATCGTTCTGGCCGGGGAAGAATTCCGTTTCATTAACATCCTTGACCGGGCGAACCAGCAAGTATTGCGTCCCGGGCGATGAAATGGCCTGTCGTCCCTGGTTTAGATAAACCGTGTCGCCCGTGCCGTATTCATGCTTGAACCCATCCGTTTCACCGGGCAGGATCCTCATGCTCGAAGCTACTGGCTGAGCGGAGTAGAATCCTGCGCAATAAAGATCGGAAGCAGTGGGAGCCTCCCCCGGTCTCTGGGCATTCGCCAAACCGGAGAACACCACTAGACCCAGAATTAGACCAGCGGAAATCGTAAGCTGCTTCATGATCCACCCCCCTTGCGGCACTGTGCGAAGATAACCCAGTCAACCCTATCAAACAGACCAAAACTCTGTCAATGGCATTGGAGTGCAGCGTACCGGATGAGGCACACGCATCCTGGCGTCCTCGATATACAAGTAGTTCCTTATAACAAACCTCATTCTCCTCTTGCGCAGCAATCTTTCTTGACCGCCAGGGGGTCAGAAAGCATCATACAAGGAGAGAAAGATAGGTGTTTTTGCGCCGGGCAACAGCTATCCATAGACCTGGATTTACAGGAAGTGAATTACGCGTTTAGAAAGAGAGGGTTGGGAGATGAAAGCGAATTATATTTTAACAGGATTGCTGCTGATGAGCGGCGCTGCCGGAATGGCATTTGCCGATGTATTAATGCTCAAAGACGGACAAGCCATCACCGGCACCTTCCGTGGAGGCGATCAAGCCTCCGTGAATTTTGAAGTCAACGGACAGATGCGGAAGTATCAGCTTAGGGAGGTGAATAGCCTCACCTTCACGGGCGCTCCAGCGGCAACGACCGCAGCCGCGCCTGCCTACGGCACGGGGCGCGGTACTACGCCATCCACTGCTCCTCCTGCTGCTACCGCCACTGCGCCAGCGCCAAGCTCAACGGCAATCGCGGCTCGAGCCAGTTCGGCCAAACCCGCTCCAGCGCCGAAGCAGACCGTAACCATCCCGGCCGGGACGGAGATGGTTGTCCGCATGATTGATGCCGTGGATTCATCAGTCCATGAAATGGGCCAGACGTTCCGCGCCAGCCTGGATGAACCGCTGGTGGTGAACGGGCAGACGATTGCCTCTCGCGGGGCAATGGCCACCGCTAAACTGACGGACGTAGAACAGTCTGGTCGAATGACCGGGCGGTCGGAGCTGACGTTGGTGTTATTGGATATTCAGATTGATGGGCGGAAATACGACATTACAACCGGAGCGGTTTCTGAGGCTGGCGCATCCAGGGGAACCCAGACGGCCAAGAGGGTCGGCGGGCTGGCTGCGGTTGGCGCTGTGATCGGAGCCATCGCTGGAGGGGGGAGCGGCGCTGCCAAGGGAGCGGCTGCTGGAGCAGGCGCTGGCGCTGCCGTTCAGGTTCTGACGGGCGGCGAAAAGGTGCAAATTCCCGCAGAATCGCGTCTAGTGTTCGCGCTCCAAAATCCTTTGACCATGTAAGATCAGGAAAACCTGCTCGGAAGTATCGGAGAAATCGGGTAAGGAGATTCTCCCCGGAGAAGCAAACCGGCGAGGATCTCCGCCGTGACCGGCGCCAGCAAAATCCCGTTGCGGAAATGCCCCAGCCCCAGGAAATATCCTTTAATTTCTGTAGGACCCACCAGAGGTAAACCGTCCGAGGAAGCAGGGCGCAATCCAGCCCATAGGTCGGAAACTACACTTCCAGCAAGTGCAGGACACGTTTCCTGAGCGGCTACCAGCAGCCGCGTCAGCGGGCCTGCACGCGGCGACTTGTCAAATCCGGCCTCTTCCATCGTGCTGCCGACAATAACCTTGCCGCCCCGGCGCGGAACAAGATAGCATCGGTGGCTGCGGATGACATGGCGCAACGGCTCTTCGGAATTTTCTAAAACCAGAATATGGCCTTTCACGGGACGGATCGGCGGCGGCGGAAGCCCGGCAACGCTGATCTGCGCCGCCCAAGCGCCGGATGTGTTGACCACTTGCGGCGCGGAAAATATTTCCCCATTGGCGATCACACGAATTTCAGCTTTGCCATTTGGTTTGATCTCCGTCACATTTTTCCCCAGCAGAAAGGTAACTCCTCGCTGGCGGCAGCTTTGAACCAAAGCTTGCATGAGCGCTCGATTGTCGATTTTATGATCCCCCGGAAGAAAAAAACCGCCTCCAAAAGCATTCAACTGCGGTTCCCTGCTGCGCAATTCGCTTTGGGACAACTCCTGAATTGTTAATCCTTGGCTGCGCTGCCAGTCGATGGAAGGCAGCAGCGCTTGCCGGTCATTCTCATTGGCATAGAGCAGCAAAGCGCCTTCCGTGCGGTATTGCGGATCGATTCCCGTTTCTGAATAGAGATCGGCGGCTAAAGGGCCATAGAGTTCCAGGCTGGCGCGGCAGAGCGGGAACAGCGGACTGTTTTTTTCCGCTTCGGCAGAAGGACTCAGCATTCCAGCGGCAGCCGAAGATGCCTCCCCTCCCGGAGCGCCCCGTTCGATGACTCCAACCTTGACGCCTTCGCGGGCTAGAGATCGGGCCAGCGTGCAGCCGATGATGCCCCCTCCGACGATCAGAACGTCATACGATGCCATAACCTCTCATTATAGCCCCGCAGGGTAAGCAACAGGATTCCAACCCTTGCTTCTTTTACCAAGCAAGCCAAGTGTTCTGCGCTAAACCAGCACAGTCCATTTAATCTGCAAAGCATACAGTCTGGGGAGCGTTGCTTTTAGAGGGAGGAGTTTCTCCTCTCCGAAAAGGGACAGCAAAAACCTGCGCGATAAGGATCGGGAATGCATCGGGGCATTATCATTCCGCATAAGAGTTTACGACACTCTATTTTTCACTGGAACGGCTTGCTTGCGGGAACGGCAGTGGCCGCTTGCTTGGATATTTTCCTTTTTGCAAAAGGCGAAAGCCTGCTGGCATTTCATTCCAGAGTCACGGAATTTTTTCTGCTTGTGGCCGAAGTGCCTTGGGAAGCTGGCAGAACGGCGACGATTCTTCCGGGCGTCGATGTCGGGCTGCTGCGCACCGGGTTTCTGCAATACGAGCCGGATTCCATTTATCCGTGGTTCAGCTTCGCAATCACCTGCGCCATCGCACTCGTTGGCTATTATCGCTGGCCTGCGCTGGTCCGGCCGCTGCTGTTTCTGGTTCCATTCAGCCTCGGGACATCGATCCTGTATTCCCAACTCGTTTCCGTGAATGGACCGTACACGGCGGAATATTTTGGCGCCTTGTGGTATCACGGAGAAACCTACTTGTGGCTGCTGCTGCCGTGGATACTCGCCATTGGAATTTTCCCCCTGTGTGTTCCCTGGACTCTGAAGTTCGGCTCGCTTGCATTGCTGCTGGCGTATTCCTTTCTTTGGTCCTGCATTCGTCTGGCTACAGCACTGGCGACTTTTTATTACCTCGGCTCGCTGTGGATGCCGCTGTTTTATTTTCTGTTCGGATTTTTTGCCGATTTCCTCTACATCATAGCCCTCTATTCAGTAACGGCGGACAGAGCGGCTGTCTGGATGAGATCGCGAAGTGAAGTGTGGGAGTGATCATTTGGTCAGCGAAAATAATTGCTCTGATGGTTCTGTTGATTCTGGGAGCCTATGCCGTGCGCCATATTGTTATTGCGCTGCGACGTCTGTTTGGTCCGCGGCGCATGAACTATATGGACTTGGCTGGTTACCATCAGCCACGCCTGTCGGTGCTGCTCCCGATGCACAATGAGGAGGCGGTGGCCCCGGACGTTCTTGAAGCGCTTGCCGAATCAAACTACCCGCGGGAGAAAGGCTTGCTGGAAGTCATCCCCATCAACGACCATTCGACGGACAGGACCGGAAAAATACTGGATGAATACGCTCGCCGTTATTCATGGATTCGGCCCATCCACCGGATGAATGGAGTTCGCGGCAAAGCCGCCGCCTTGCAATTGGCAACGGGAGTGGCAAAGGGAGAAATCATCATCGTATTCGACGCCGACTACATTCCCGGCAAGTCGCTGCTGCACTTTCTGGCCGCTCCGTTTGCGGACCCCGGCGTCGGCGCGGTGATGGGCCGCGTGATCCCGTGCAATGTGGGAAACTCGCTGCTTACCCGTTTGCTGGACCTGGAGCGCGCCGGAGGATACCAGATCGGCCAGCAGGCTCGGCATGACATGGGCATGATTGTGCAATTCGGTGGCACCGTTGGTGGCGTGCGCAGAGCGGCCCTGGACGCCGTCGGTGGCTGGAATCCAGGTTCGCTGACCGAGGATACCGATCTCACGCTGCGCCTGGTATGCCAGGGGTGGCAAGTGGTTTACATCAATCGCGCCGAGTGTTATGAGGAAGTGCCGGAAACCTGGGAAGCCCGCAGGAGGCAGATTGAGCGCTGGGCCATCGGCCACACGGATTGCATGCACCGCTATCTGGGATCATTGTTGCGCACGCCCCATCTGGGCTGGCTGGGCAAACTGGATGGCTTGTTCCTCCTGTGCTCCTATTGGACCGCTCCTCTCATACTGGCGGGCTGGCTGGCCAGCGCCATTTTGTTTTTCAGCGGCGAGAGCTACCTGCTGCCTTTGAGCGTTTTTTTCCTGGCCAGCACTTCCTTCAACACCTTTGGGAATCTTGGTTCGTTCCTGGAGATCGGTTCGAGCGGCATTCTGGATGCCGTGGAAAAAAGGCTTCTTCTGCTGCCGCTGAATCTGCTGAATTTCATGTTCAGTACGACGACTATCATTGCCGCCCTCGGTAAATACTACTGGCGGCGCGCGCAAGGTCTGCCGGCTTGGGAGAAAACACAGCGGTTCCGGCACATCGATCAGGGCTCAGCGGAAGCCGGAGCGCCCGTCAAGCGCGGTCTGGAAAGTGTTCGAGCCAAGGCGGCCGCGAGTGGTTCGGACCGAGATTAGAGATTCCGGTACGGGAGGCAAACGGTGCTTGGATATTTTCTTCTGCTTTTGATCTTCGGAACGTTTCTGTTTCTAAGTTTGAGCCTTGGACTACGGGAATGGTTATATCCCAAGAGTGTGAATCCATTGCCCGTGGACGTGGATTTTGTGCGCCTGGAAAACTACTTTGGAACGGCATTTCGCGCAAAACTGCGGGAATGGCTGGGAGGTTCGCTGATGAATCTGCCTCTCGGCGCGGTCCACACCCCTCGGGGCGAGACCATACGAGTAGTGCCCAATGGATCGTTTGCAATAGCCAGCGAAAACGCGTGCGACGAGATCATCTGCTCAGGGGGAAATTTGGAAATATCGCGCTCAGATTGCAATTTCACAAGGGAAATCTATAGCCAGGGAAATTTCGTGGCGCAACATGGAGTCCAGGCGCGAGCCATCGCTGCGGATGGTTATGTGGTGCTGGGCAAGGGCAGCGCCATATTGCGCTGGGTGGACGCCAAAGGAAGAATCCTGCTGCAACAGGGGACCACGATCGGAAGCCGCGTCAGTTCATTGCAGTCAGTTGAAATCGAGCCTGGGGTTCGCGTCGCTTCACTTTTTGCGCCGCTGATTTTTACCTCCGATTTTGCTTCCGCCGCGACCAATCGCAATGATAGCCGGTCATTTGAATCTGCCACGAACGATGGCATGGTTTATAAAGAGTGCGCTACGAAGCCGAATTTTCTATTGGGCGTCAGCAAGGCAAGATTTTTAGCGGGTCGTTGGTTTGTGCCCGGGGATTTGGTCCTGCCTGCCGGTACGATGGTCGAAAAACCTCTGGTCGTTCGCGGCATTCTGCGGTCGGGTGACGCTTGCTGCTTTGCCGGAGATATCCGTGCGGCAAAAATCGTATTGGGTACCCGCAACCAGGTTCATGGAAACGTCGCTTCCGGCGGCGCAATCGATGCAGGGGAATTTACGTGCATTGACCGGAACATATCGGCGGATCAGGACGTCATGCTGCGAAACGGCGTCAGCGTAGGAAGCTCCAATCTGCTTGCTTCCGTCAGCGCCGGGAAAAGCCTGTTGCTGCAATCCTCAGTCACGGTCTGCGGAAAACTGGTGGCGAACAAAGGCGTAATTACACAATGAGCCGTGTTCCAAAATCTTGCAGGTTGGCAACACGACTGATAGCTTGCGCAATCGCGTTGATGCTGGCGATGCCACAAATCGCCACGAGTCAAAGCGACCCGCTTGCCGCAACGGTGCAGTCCCCTACAGTGCCTCCAGTGATTTCTCCAGAACCTCCCAATCACCGCTTTCACTTGGAATATGGCGGCTTCGAAAACCAAGTCAGCAACGGATTTGGGGTTTGGTGGGGCGAAGAAATGCGGACTTCCTTTCGCTTGTCAGACAAAGTGCTACTTTCCGGAGAGTTTCTTTCGCAGTCGCGCCCGGGCGAATCCGAGCAGCTTTACGGCGCGGGGGCGCAGATTAATTGGCGAGACTGGTTCTATACGAATACTACCTTGAATTGGGGCGGCGCCAATGACCCAGCCGCGTTCTTTCCCAGATTCCGTTACGACCTGACGGCCAACCTGAAACTGCCCCAGCTTCCTGGCGTCATTCTGACCGGCGGCCTGACTAATCTTTACTTCGGCGCTCCCTACAGCGGACGCACATTCCGTGCCGGGGCGATTTACTATCGCAACCAGTGGGTGTTTCAGGGTTACGTCAACCGCAATCTATCGCGTCCCGGTGACAAAATTTCCCATTCCGTTTCGGGAGCCGTGCAGAAGGGCAAGGAGGGCAGTTACTGGCTGGGAATCTCAGCGGGCGGAGGGAGGGAGGCTTGGCAAACTCTGGCGCTCACCCCGCAGGATGCCGAGCTCTTGAGCTACAGCGGCAGCGTTTTTGTTCGTAAATGGCTCGCTCCCCAATATGGCATTGTGCTTTCCTACGACTACGCCGTGCGGCGCTCCGCGTATCGCATTCATGGATTGCAAGCCAGGTTTTTCCTGGATTTCTGAACCGGCAGGCGTCAGCAAGCCTCAAAATGCTGTGTCGATCTCTGCGTTCTGAAATGCCTGGTACTCCAGAACAAAGTTTTCCACGCTCTCTAGGTAGACCATCGGGAAATCAGCTTGCAAACGGACGCCCTGGATCATTTCCGCCGCTTCTTGAGGGCCGTGACCCAATACACGCAGGACAGCCAGCAGCATCATCGGGCTGCGGTGGATTCCCGCTGCGCAGTGGAACAGCACTTTGGAGTTTGCGTCCTGCAAAGCCTGTAATGTAAACCGCACGCCATGCCAGAAAAATGCGGCGGGTTTGGGGAGGAGGTCATCGATGCATGCGTTCCATAGGATCGACACTTCGGTATTCCCGCGAATGGCGTGGTCGTCAAACTCCTCTTGCAGATTCACGATATGCGTGATGCCGGTTGCCGCAACTTCTCGCATGACGTCGCTGGTCCAGATCGCTCCGCCGACCGCCAATTGTCGAGTTACATAATGCAAGTCGGGCATAGGATCGCCTCAATACGATGAGCTATCAGCGGGATGAAATAATAAAGACCGGCTCGTGTGCTGCGAACCGGTCTTGGCGTCGGATTTCATTCTGCCGCAAAGCTGTTACTGCTGGGCAGTTGATGCGTGGAAAGAGTCGCGATTATTTTCGCTTCCGCGAGGTCCGGGCTTTTTTTGCCGGGCGCTTGGCCTTTTTCTTGGCAACAACTTTCCTTGCCGTTTTCTTGGCTGGTTTGGCCGCGGCTTTTGCCTTGCGCTTTGCTTTTTTGGCCACCGGTTTGGCTGCTACTCTGGTGCTGCGCACCGCTTTCTTGGCAGCCGGCTTGGCTGCGGTTTTCTTGACAGCTTTTTTCTTCGCTGCGGGCTTTGCTTTCTTGACTGCCTTTTTCGCAGCTTTCTTGGGAGCCTTCTTCGGTGCCTTCATCGTTGCTTTCCGCGCCTTCGGCTTGCTGGCTTTTTTCTTGCTCACCGGAGCTGCGGCAGCAGGTGCCGCAGGAGCCGCAGCGGGAGTAACTACCGCAGGCTGGCTGGGGGCAGCAGGCTGGCTCGTCATGGGCACCTCGTGCTTGATCGGGATTTCCCCATGCACTTCTTCCTCGTCGAGGTCCATCTCCATGCTCTCTTCGAAATCGTCCTGGTATAAACTCTCCAAGTCGTTCGTTTCGTCTTCGTCGTCCATGGACATTCGCAGTTTCGAATCAAATTCCATTGCTATTCTCCTGGAACGGCAGTGCCGTTCAAAATTACCGGCGACGGGTTTTCCCCCGGCCAGATCGAACCGTTGGTTTCTTCCGCAAACGTGCTCAAGCTGCGGTTGTATCGCATCCTTTGCAACGTGTCAAGACGATTTGCAATTCCTGGTAGACTTGTTTTTCACTTTGCGAGCCGGACCCAATAGGAGACAGGCTGTGTAACTGGTTGCAATGAGACTGATTACAGCATCAATAACAGTGATTCTAAACGGAGTTTAACGTCGTGGCGCGACAAGCGATTGAATATATCCGCAAGCTGCGGGGTGGAGCGCAGTCCCACTTGATGCGCTGCGATGATGGTGCCTACTACGTCGTAAAGTTCCGCAACAACCCGCAAGGTTTGCGCATCTTAACCAACGAAATGCTGGCCGGCCGGCTGGCGCTTGCTTTGGGTTTGCCTGTTCCCACTCCCGAAGTTGTGGAAGTCGATGACTGGCTGGTGCAGCACACTCCAGAACTTCTCATCGATTCCGGATCGGCTCGCCAGCGATGCGCCAGCGGCTTTCAGTTCGGCTCCCGGTTTCCCTGCGACCCGCTCCTTACTCCCGTCTATGATTTTCTCCCCGACGCGCTGCTGGGCAGTGTTTTGAACCGCAGTGCGTTTCTGGGCATGTTGGTTTTCGACAAGTGGGCTTGCAATTGTGATGCGCGGCAGGCGATTTTTTATCGCTCTCAAGAAGGTCCAACCCCAGCCTTCACGGCCATGATGATTGACCATGGCTTTTGTTTCAACGCTGCGGACTGGACTTTCCCGGATGCCCCCGCCAGAGGGTTATATGCCCGCATGAGCGTCTATGAGGCTGTGACGGGGTTGGAATCCTTCGAGCCGTATCTCACTCGGCTGGAGCATTTGGACGAAGACGCGCTCGAAGATGCCGCCTCAGCGGTGCCTCCGCAATGGTATGACGGCCAAGTGGAGGAACTGCGCACTCTGCTGGCTACTTTGGCGAAGCGCCGCTCTGCGGTGCGGTCCTTGCTTATGGAGTCGCGAAATTCTTCCAAGCGTCCGTTTTTGAACTGGCCGCTTTGAATGGGCTTTTTTGATCTGGAATGTTGCAGGAGGGGATCATGCACAAATGTGAGTATTTTCTTCTTCAGTATGCGCCGTCGGCCTTGCGGGAGACGGCGGTGCCCATCGGCATTTTCTTGTTCGATGAAGCCGGAAAGCTGATCCGCCACCAGATCACCGACGATTGGCGCGCCGTCCGCTGCCTGGACCCCAGAGCGGACATGGACTATCTGGCCGGTTTATCCGCGCACTTCCTCCAACTGGCACAGGAATGCGCCGCCGATGGCCAGGGAGATGCCTTCTACCGCCAACTGCATTTGCTCGAAGAAGAATCATCGGGCGGTATTCGCATTGCTCAGCCCAGAGGTGTGCTCACGCTCCACCCCGAATCGGAATTCGATCAACTCTACCGGCAATACCTTGAACGTCCCCACATGTCAGTTGCAAAATCATCTCCTCGTGAGGGCAGCCGGTCTTGGGTTCATGGCTTGCTTACCGAGGCTTTGCAGAGGCACTCGCTGTGGGATCGGTTCGATAAGCAGGTTTCGGTTTCTGAATTCACCGCGCCCGGCGACCATTTCCATGTCGATTTCGCCTATCGTCCCAATGGCGTCAGGAAGTATATTCACGCTCTTTCGCTCGACCGCGATTGGAACCAAGCAAAGCTTTTGAGTTATACCTTTTGGAGGATTCGGCAAAAAGCGGAGGCTTCCATGACAGCGGTTGTGGCCGAGGCGGACTGGGGTTCGCCTTCGACAAATAGCGTTTCCAAAATATTATCCGAAGCGCAGATCGCCATCCAGCCGCTGGCTGGTATGGACCCCTGGCTCGAAGGCATTGGCCGGGAGTTCAGATTGGTTTAGATAAATTCTAGACCGCCTGGAACAATTCGTTTTGTTACCCTCTGTCAGGGCGAGTATAGTTGCGTTTGATTCGCTGCAAGGAAGCTGATGAAGATATTGAATACGATGTTGGTCTGGCAATGGCCTTGGGGCGGCCTGGAGTTCCTGGAAATCTTGATCCTGGCCTTCGTCATCTACCAGATTCTGGTGATGGTCAAGGCTGCCGGCGCGACTCCTCTGATCCTGTGGATCATGGCCCTGGCTGGCCTCTATTACACTTCGCAATGGACCGGCTTCGAGGAAGTGCATTGGCTGCTCGGCAACCTGTTTCCTTATCTGGTGTTCGCATTGATCGTGCTCTACCAGGGGGAGATTCGCAGGGGTTTGGCTCGCTTTGGGCGCAACCCATTTGCTTCCCGATACACCGCTTTGCAGGCGCGCCATGTGTTTGAAGATATTCTGCTCGCCGTCAGCCGCTTTTCGGCGCAACGAACCGGCGCATTGATTATCGTGGAGCACGATACCAGTTTGCGAACCTATGCGGAAAGCGGCATCCCGTTGCGGGCCAAACTAACCTACGATTTGCTGGTCACCATCTTCCAGCCGCGCGCCCCGTTGCATGATGGCGCTGTGATCGTTCAAAAAGACCGCATCGCCGCCGCTGCTTGCTTTCTGCCTCTCAGCGTCAACCCCATTTGGGGCACGCAGCTTGGAACGCGGCACCGCGCCGCCGTGGGTATCACGGAAGAAACCGATGCCGTGGCCATTGTCGTTTCCGAGGAGTCCGGCGGCATCTCGCTGGCCGAGCGGGGAGCGATTGAAATCAACATTACCGGGGAACAACTGGCAAAGAGGCTGGGCGAAATCTTCGGCCACCCGCTGCCCGCCTCGCCGGCTTCGGCCTTTGGCTCTTCGTGGGAGTCCACACCATCTGATTCGTCTCAAGACGCTTCTGCCATCCGGGAGAAGCCATGAACTGGATTCAGGAATTATTTACCAAAAATATCGTGCTGAAATTTCTGTCGCTGGTTATCGCTATTGCCATTTGGGGTCTGGCGGGCGGCAACGATCCGGTGATTGAAGCGACTCTTCGCGTGCCCATCGCGTTTCGCAACCTCCCCGCTGGCATGGAATTGATGCCGATGCAGACCGAAGTCCAGATCCGTGTTCGCGGTCCCAGCCGCGCCGTTCGGCAAGCATCGCCCACGGATTTTTCCGTGCAGGCCGATCTCCAATCCATCCAGGGCATCGGCGAACGCTCGTACACTTTTCATCCGGAGCAGATTCAAAGCCCCACTTTCGTCGAGGTCGTCCAGGTCATCCCTGGGCAAGTCCAAATGTTTCTGGATCAAACCGCAACCGCGCAGCTCCCTGTCGAAGCACAGACCACCGGAGACATCGCGCAAGGCTGGATCATCAGCAGCATTCGCGTTCAGCCGCCTCAGGTGACCGTGGCAGGCCCCAGGAGCAGGGTCGGGCAATTAGTGCAGGTCTTTGCCGATCCCGTCGATCTAGCCGGTCTGGAAGGCGAGAAAACGTTTACGACTTCCGTGTATTCGCCTGACCCGCTGGTTCGTCTCGTGGAACCCTTGACGGTGGATGTCGTGGTCTCCGTGAGTAAATCAAATTGAGTATGATGGAAATAGTCGCAATGAAAAAACTGTTCGGCACCGACGGCATTCGCGGCGTCGCTGGAAAACCTCCGCTGGACCCCGCTACGATCTTTGCCACGGGCTTGTGCGTCGGCCGTTATTTTGCCCACCAGTCATCCGGGTCGAAGATTCTAATCGGTGAGGACACCAGGGAATCCAGCCGGTGGATCGCGGAAACCATCGCCGCCGGATGCGTGGCGGCTGGATGCCAGGTGACTTCCGCTGGCGTCATTTCCACCCCCGGCACCGCGTTCCTGACCAAGTCGCGAGGATTCGCCGCCGGGATCATGATTTCGGCTTCCCACAATCCTTATCAGGATAACGGCATTAAAATCTTTTCCTCTTCCGGCTTCAAGCTTTCTGACGCGACGGAGCTGGCTATCGAGCAAGACATTGCGGCGGTTCTTCACGATGCCGCTAAGGTTGCCCCCCAGCGCTGTCCTCTAATGCCGGATGCCAGTCTGTCCGTTCACTACATTCAATTCTTGCAGCACTCCGCCGGGGCCGAATGGAAATTGCCCGGCTGGAAAATCGTCGTCGATTGCGCCAACGGCTCCGCGTCGGCGCTGGCTGGCAAAGCTCTCGCCGGCCACGGCATGAAGCTTCTCCTCACGGCTGACCAGCCGAATGGCGTGAATATCAATTTGCAGTGCGGTTCTTTGCATCTCGACGGTCTGCGCTCCGTGGTGCTCAGGGAGAAAGCGGACCTGGGCATAGCCTTTGATGGCGACGCCGACCGCGCTCTATTCGTGTCCTCCAGCGGCCGCATCGTCGATGGCGATGGCGTCATGCTTGCCGCCAGCCGCTATTTGCGCGCCAAGGGGAAACTGGCGAATGGAATCGTGGTGGGCACGCTCATGTCCAACTTCGGCCTGGAACAAGCCCTTGCCAGAGAAGGATTGCAATTGCTGCGTGCGCCGGTCGGTGACCGTTATGTCCTCGAAGAGATGCAACGCACCGGCGCCAGTCTCGGCGGGGAGCAGTCCGGTCACATTATTTTTCTCGATATCGCTTCCAGCGGCGATGGGCTACTGACCGCGCTTCTCCTGTTGCGAATTCTTTCCGAGAATAATCAATCCCTGGATGATCTGGTGCGGGACTTGGCGGTGCTTCCGCAAGTCATTCGTAACGTCAAAGTGCGGCAAAAGGTTCCCTTGGAAGAGCTGCCTCAGGTCATGGACAAGATTCATCACAGCCAGGAGCAACTGGGCAAGACGGGAAGAATCGTTGTCCGCTATAGCGGCACCGAGCCTCTGCTGCGGGTCATGGTGGAAGCAGCCACCGAAAAGGAAGTCGAAATACATGCCTCGGCTATAGTCCGCGCCATTGAGGAATCCCTCGGCGTGGCCTGATGTCGCTTCGAAACGCGTGCCTGCCGCACGTAGCGCCAGCAGCCTGTCCTGAGCCTGCCGAAGGATCCCGCTGTCCCATGGAGCCGTCAGGCCGGCGGTGCTTCGTCAGGCTGTCCCCTTTTCGCTCATTGCCCGCTTGTCTCAAATATGATACATTCGCAAATGTGAGGCCGATCCTCTTCCATCCGGGCGCGCGCGACGCCATCCGTCGGTTTCCGAAAGAGGTCCGTAGCCGCCTAGACCATTTTTACAGATGGTGTATAGTAATGTCTGGCGATTCTCTGCGAACACAACCG
>MEKX01000072.1 GCA_001767075.1 Acidobacteria bacterium RIFCSPLOWO2_12_FULL_54_10
CACCGGAACGCCGGCGAACTCCTGCGGCGCCGGCTGCGGCGGCAAGTTCATCATGCGGGCGCACAAAGGCTGGTGGTCGCAGGAAACCGGGTACTTCTACGCGGCGTCGGGCGAACCCGGTTTCCGCAACGTGATCGTACAGATTTTCGACCTGAAGAATCCGAAGCAGCCCAAGCTGGTCGGCCGCGCCTGGATCCCCGGCCTCAAGGACGGCGAGGCGGGCTACGAAGGGCAGTACTCGCATCATCCGGTCGTGGACGAGGAGAACCGGCGGCTCTACGTCGGCTACCGCAACGCGGGAGGCCAGGCGGCGTCGTTCGACATCTCCAACCCGGCGCAGCCGAAGCTGGTCTGGATGATTGACATGAACCCGCCGCACCGCGGGCCGCACACGGTCTCGCCGATCCTCTACAACACGGTCCCCAACTTCGGCAAGGACGCCTTGCCGCGCGCCTACGCCTTCATCGTAGACGAGGCCGGCGGCGCCGCCGACATGAAACCGTGCCCCAACGGCGTGCGCACGGGGTCGTACATGCTCGACATCACGACCGAGACGAAGCCGTTTCCCGTGTCGGTGTATCAGGTGCCCGTGGGCAACTTCTGCGAGAAGGGCGGGCGCTTCGGCCCGCACCAGTCCGCGGAAACGGTGAACGGCCAGATCAATCGCTTCGAAGACAAGATCGCCTGGCTCGCCTATTTCAACGCCGGGGTCCGGGTCCTCGATCTCAGCGATCCGTACCGCCTGACGGAACTCGGCTATTACATCCCGAAGCCCAACCAGAACTCCTATTCGATCGCCGAAGGGCAGCCGGCCGTGATTCAGATCAACGACGTGGACATGGACCACCGCGGGCTGGCCTACGCCTCGGACCGCGCCGGAACGGGGCTTTTTATTCTGGAGTACACCGGCAGCAAGCCGGGACCAGCCACGCGCCCGTAGCAGGCGATGACCCCGGACGCAAGAATTCAGCCTCCTTCCTCAGGGCCAAGGAAGCTTTCCGCTGCCTGGATCGCTTTCCTGGCCAGCGGTTTCATTTTTTCTTGACAATCGCAATTATTTCTGCTAATAAGCGTCACAGCAGATCCTTCGGCGGAGGAATCTTTCCATGGAGAAACGCAGAGTTTTGCAGGTTGTTGTGCTGTTGGTGTTTTTGTCTGGTGGTATCGCATTGGCCCAGGTAACCACGGGGACGATCCTGGGGACGGTGAAAGACAGTACGGGGGCAGTGCTACCGGGAGCCAAGGTGGTGCTTCTGAATGAAGAGACTGGGATCTCCCGCACCGTCGAGACCGATGCGGCAGGACGCTATTCTGCGCTGTCGCTGAGCCTGGGCAACTACCGGGTGACGGCCACACTGGAAGGGTTTCAGACAGTGGTGAGAACTGGGATTGTGCTGACCGTGGGACGGGAAGCCGTAGTGGATCTGTCGCTGGCTGTTGGTGCTGTGACACAGTCGGTGGAGGTAAGGGGCGAGGCTCCACTGGTGGAGGCGACCACGGCCAGTCTGGGTTCCCTGGTGGACGCCCGCACCATCCGTGCCCTCCCCTTGAATGGCAGAAGCTATGACCAACTGGCGTTGCTGCAGCCGGGCGTCATCCTCACCTCGCCGGGAGCAACCTCCGGCACGAACCTTAACTTGGGGAGCGGCAAACGCTTCAGCGTGGGAGGCCAGCGGCCGTACAATAACAGCTTTTTGCTGGATGGAACGAGCATCAATGATCAGGGTAATGGCACGCCGGGAGGCGCGGCGGGAACGAACCTGGGCGTGGATACGATCCAGGAGTTCAAGATCTTCACCAATTCGTATAAGGCGGAGTACGGCCATTCCAACGGGGCGGTCATAACGGCAATCACCCGATCCGGGACCAATACCCTTCACGGCACTGCCTTCGAGTACATTCGCAACAGCGCTCTGGATGCGCGGAACTTCTATGATCCCGGCCCTTCGCCGCCGTCCTTCAAGAGAAATCAGTTTGGAGGGGTGCTGGGAGGTCCGATCCAGAAAGACAAGACGTTCTTTTTTGGAGGCTATGAGGGAATGCGGGAGGGGCTGGGAACGAGTCAGATCGGTACCGTGCCCACGCTCCTGGCCAGGCAGGGGATTCTGCCGACCACGGCAGGATCCGCCAGCACCGTAACGGTGCCAGTGAATCCTGCCGTTGTACCTTTCCTGGCGCTGTACCCGCTCCCGAATGGGCGCGATTTTGGGGACGGGGCGGGGGAATTTCTGTCCTCCCCCACCATCGTAACCAACCAAGACTACTTCATGGTTCGGGTGGACCATCAACTGAATGCGAAGACCAGCATCTTCGGTCGCTATACATTTGACAACGACAACCGGAACCTTCCGGGGAGCCTCCGAATCTTTTACAACACCACTGCGTCCCGAAGACAATACACAACTCTGCAAGCAAGTAGCATATTGGGACCCAAGGCTCTGAATAACTTTCGTTTCGCTTTCAACCGCGCGTATAGCCGCAACGAGAACCTTACCATTCCCGATCCCGGGCCGCAGGTGTCCATCATTCCAGGCCAGCCGTTCGGGCAGATCCAATTAGGGGCTCTGGGAGGCGGCGGTCCCAGGGCGATGACGGAACTAGGCGGAAACGGCGGAAACGGTGCCTTTGTATTTGCATTCAACGTTTTTCAATGGAGTGATGATTTCACCTATGTCACTGGGAAACATTCCCTCAAAACCGGTGTGGACATCCAACGACTCCGGGATAACACGGCGACGCCGAGTCGCCTTCGGGGGCTCTATACCTTCCGCTCGTTCAATGACTTTCTAGCGGGCAACGCCTCCAATCTACAGGCGGCATCGCCTCTGGGAATCCCCTCCTACTGGGGACTACGCCAGAGTCTGTATGCCGTTTACGGGCAGGATGATTACACCGTCAATTCCCGCCTTACCTTGAACCTGGGCTTGCGGTGGGAAATCACTACAAATCCGTATGACGTAAACGGAAAGCAGGCGATCTTCCCTTCACCGGCGGCTACCGCTACGGTGATCTCGGATAGATTTATCAGTACCAGCAAAAAGAATTTTCAACCTCGGGTCGGCATAGCCTGGCAGCTCACTGCCAGCGGGAAAACGGTTCTGCGGGCCGGTGGCGGCATTTACCATGACCAGATTTTGCCGTGGTTCTACCAGCAACAAACCGCCCTGCCTCCCTTTTTCGGCAGATTTAGCACCAGCAATCCGCCCTTTCCCAACGGATACGAAGTATTGAGGGCGGGAGCGTTAATCGCCATGGAAGCGTGGACTCCGTTCAACAAAACTCCTGTCAATGATCAATACAACCTGTCGCTCCAGCATGAGATTTTCCGGAACACGGTCGTTCAGGTCGCTTATGCAGGGAACAAAGCCAATCATCTGGTGTCGCGAAGAGACACAGATACTCCGATTCCCACCATTCTTCCCGATGGCCGGAAGTTCTTCCCGCCTGGCGCGCCTCGGCGGAACCCCGCCTGGGCGGGGATCACGACGTATGAAGCGGCCACCAATTCCCATTACAACTCCGTAACGGTCACGCTGCGGCGGCAGAGCTCCAGCGGATTCCTGGGCCAGATCTTCTATAACTTCTCGAAGGCCATGGACGAGGGTTCCAGTATGCTAGGCTCTGACAGCGCGCGTTCTGCTTCCGCGCTGCTGGATCCAGAAGATCGCGCCCGAGACTGGGGACTCAGTGACTTTGATTCGAGACACAACGTCGTTCTTAATTTTAGCTACCCGGTGCCGTTCCGAGCCAGTTCGAAGGCCTTGGGGGCCGTAGTAAACGGTTGGACCCTGGACGGCATCGGTACATTCACAGCGGGTCTGCCGTTCACTGCTCGTCTTGCCTCATCTGTTTCCAGGAATCTGGCCAACAATTTTGCTGAACGTCCAGACTTGAAGCCAGGGGCCAGCCAGAATCCGAATCAGGGAACTTCGGTGGGGTGTGCGGGGATTCCCGCAGGGCAGAAGTTGAGAACTGCCGACCGGTTCTATGATCCCTGTAGCTTCTCTTTGCCGGAGCTAGGGACGTATGGGTACCTGGGGAGAAATACGATCATCGGGCCGGGGGTTGCAAACGTGGATCTCTCCCTGGAGAAACGCTTTCAACTGCGGGAACAAGTAAATGTGACGTTTAGAGCCGAAGTCTTCAATTTGATGAATCATGCAAATTTTGGTCTTCCGAACACCACCGCGGTAGCAACATCGGGCGCTGCTAACGCTGCTGCGGGCCGAATTACGTACACCACTACGAGTTCCCGGCAGATTCAATTTGCGCTCCGGATCAATTTTTAGGTCTGGACGGTGTGATAAAGCGGGCGAAATTCCGGATAGTAGTAGCGGCGGTTGGTTGTAAAGAACCTCTGGGGGCTTTGCCAAAGACAAGAATAAACAAGTAGAAGGAGAGAAGATGATTTTTTCGAGTGATTCCAGAAAGCACGGAGACATTTACTTCAAGGAGGGTTCCATGAAACGTTTCATCACGAATGCGCTCGTCATGGGGATTGTGTGTAGTGGGATAGTGGCCGCGCTAGGGAGCAGGCCGGCTGCCGCTGCGGAGCCCGCCAACCCACCGGGCGCCCTCTATGTGAGCTACCAAAACCAGGACATCATTGATGTCATTGACCTGGCGACTCACAAGGTCTTGCGAACGATCAAAGGCATTCCAATGGCTCATGGGTTGGCTTTCTCTCCGGACTGAAAGCGGCTTTATGCCGCCAGTGAGTCTGAGAAGCCGGGTGAGCAGGACCTCTACGTTGTGGATGTCATGACCGGAAAGATTATCAAAAAGGTGCCTCTCAGCGGTGTGGCCCACGGCAATATGACACTGACTGAGGATGGCAAGCGCCTTTTTGTCCCTGCCAAATCGCTGCCGGGCGGGATAGATGTCATCGACACAACCACACTGGAACGAATCAAGACCATCCCGATGCGCAATGAAATGCACGACACGATTGAGTCGCCGGATGGCAAATTTGTAATCGCCGGCTCGACAGCTGGAGAATTTTTAACCGTCGTGGATGTCCGGACCTTGGAACCAGTGTGGGAAATGGAATTCGACTCCCACGTTCAAACCCTCACTGCCGAGGCGGGCCCCGACGGCTCAACCCGCCGTCTACTCGTAAACGAGAAGGGTTATCACGGGATTAACGTAGTGGACTTTGCGAAGCAACAGGTGGTGGCGAAAATTGCGGTACCCGAGACCGACAGATTTAAGTCGAATGCCCTCAAGAAGCTAGATTCATCGCCCACCCACGGCATCGAGGTCGCCCCGGACAAGAAGACGCTTTGGCAGATTAGCAAGTGGGGCGACGCTGTTTTCGTATATTCACTTCCTGATCTCAAGCTGTTGGGACACATCAACGTCGGGAAGGGCCCGAACTGGATGATTTTCTCTCACGACGCCAAGACGGTCTACGCTGGGAACGCCGCAGAGAGCTCGCTCTCCGTCATCGATGCCCAGACCCTGAAAGAGGTGAATCGTATCGAATTGAGGTTCCCCCCTAGAAGGTTCGTTGAAGAACCAGCGGTGGCGCTACCCTAAAGATGCACTGTCCGAAAACTGACCCGCTACCCGCGGAGGGGAGTGCTTCATTTCGGAAGAAGATGTCGCTGCGCCCTTCGCCTGTGCTCAGGACTCCGCTCCGGCCCTCCGCCGCTGAAGCTCTGGTGGGCGCCCCGACGGCAGTGTGGAAATTTGTCATCCACCAAAATGGCGCGGTGGGAACTGAGAGAAGCGTCGAAAGCGGAGCGAAAGTGCATTTCAATGCTTAGTATTCCTAGTTCCTTAACACAAATAGCGAGGAGTCCGAGAGAGCCGAGGGAACCGAAACTTCCGAAAAAACCGAATGCAGGGAATAGGGAGCGGGGAATGGGCAGTAGCGAAGTGCAGGTCCTTCTCCCGCTTTGCGGGATCAGGATGACAGCGCGTCAGTCCGAGGCAGCGTGGCCCAGGGCGAGTGCGGAGACCGGCGCGGGGGTTTCCACGGAAGCTTCTTCGGAGGAAACCAGTTCCCACAGCGAGTGATCGCGGACCAGCTTCAAGACCAAGGCGGTGTGCATGGCGTGGCCGGCGCGTTCGGCGACCACGTGCGCGCGCAGCGGATGCCCGAGCAGCGCCAGGTCGCCGATCAGGTCGAGAATCTTGTGCCGGCAGCATTCGTCGGGAAAGCGCAGGCCGTCGGCGTTCATCACCGCATCGCTCGTGAAGACCAGGGCGTTGGCGAGCGAGCCGCCGCGGATCAGCCCCATGTTCTTCATCTGCGGAAGCTCGTCGAGAAAGCCAAACGTGCGGGCCGGAGCGATCTCGCGCTCGAAGATGGCGGGCGTCAATTCAATCTCCATCGCTTGGCGGCCGACGCACGGATGCGGGAAATCAATGCTGCTGGTGATCCGAAAACGCTCGTCCGGAAAAACCGCGATGCGCTTGCCGCCGTCCACGACTTCGAC
>MEKX01000073.1:0-229 GCA_001767075.1 Acidobacteria bacterium RIFCSPLOWO2_12_FULL_54_10
TCCTTGATCTCCGAAATCATCATCAGCAAGTTAGTCGAAGAATGGGCCCGTTGCAGGAGGTCGCCGAATATAACAAGAACGGGCTTATAAAGTTCGCAAGCAAGAGGAAGGATGTCCGGATAAAATTCGCCAGTTGAAAGGGTGATCCACAGATGACCATCCACTTTGTAATCACCGAAATTCTTAGATGTGCTCATTGTTTAGCTGAAATTTTCATTTTGGCATTTCC
>MEKX01000073.1:282-683 GCA_001767075.1 Acidobacteria bacterium RIFCSPLOWO2_12_FULL_54_10
TCCTTCGAACCGGCCTGCTCACCGCCAGCCCTACCGCCACCACCACCGCGCAGCCGATCACGTTGTACCACAAATAGGAAATATTGGTCAGCCAGGCGGTCAGCACAATTGCCGCCTCGCCTGCTATCAAACCAATGAACGCTCCCGTTCCCGTCGCCCGCTTGAAACCGAAAGCCAGCACGAACACGCCCAGCAGCGACCCATAGAACAGCGACCCCACCATGTTGATCGCCTCGATGAGCGACCCCAGCCCCCCTCCGAACGACGCGAACACCGCCGCGTAAACGCCCCAGAAAAGGCTGGCCCACTTGGCCGCGCGCACGTAGTGCGTGTCCGTAGCCTGCCGCTTGAAATGCCGTTTGTAGATATCCACCATCGTCACCGTCGCCAGCGAATTCACC
>MEKX01000073.1:697-23742 GCA_001767075.1 Acidobacteria bacterium RIFCSPLOWO2_12_FULL_54_10
TGACATCGCCGCCGCAAAGATCGCCGCGATGATCAGCCCCACGGTTCCCACGGGAAAGTACGTCGTCACGAAGGTCAGAAAAATGTAGTTAGTATCGTCATAAGGCTTGCCGCCGTTCGCATCGCTCAACGCCTGGACACCTGCCTGCCGCGCCTCGTTCACCGCCTGATTCGCCGAGCGCAACTGCGCCGCCTGCGCATCCAGCCGCTCTCCGCCATTGTGCCGTTCTTCCACCACCGCATGCGCCGCCGCTTTGCGCTGCACCACGGCTTGGTCATATTGCTGTTGCGCTGCCTTATAGCGCTCGCCGAATTCTCCCGCGCTGGCGGCCTCGATCCGCGCTGATTCGGTCTTGTTGAAAAACATCGGAGGCGTTTCAAACTGGTAGAAGACGAACACCATCGCGCCGGTCAGCAGAATCAGGAACTGCAACGGCAGCTTCACCCAGGCATTGAACATTAAACTCAATCTACTGTGCGTGATCGATTTCCCCTGCAAATACCGCTGCACCTGCGACTGATCGCATCCGAAATATGACAGTGCCAGGAACCCCCCGCCGATTAGCCCGGACCACACGGTGTAACGATTATTAGGATCGAACGACCAGTCCACTGCGTTGAGTTTTCCCGACGCTCCCGCCAGATACAGCGCGTCGAAAAACGTCACGTCCGAAGGCAACGACCAGATCGCCAGCAAAAAAGCGCCGACGATGCCCAGAAAAATTAAAAGCATCTGCTGCACGTCGGTCCACGTCACCGCGCGGATGCCCCCGGGCACGACGTAAGAAATCACCACCGCCGCCATCAGGATCACCGTCACCCGCTCGCTCCAACCGAGGATCACGGCCAGCACCACCGCCGGCGCATACAGCGCCAGCCCCACGCCCAGTCCTCGTTGGATCAGGAAGATGATGCTCGTTGCCAATCGCGTCTTGGAGTCGAACCGCTGCTCCAGAAACTCGTAGGCGGTGATTACGCCCGCTTTGTGGAAATACGGAACCACCGTGGCCGAGATCACGATCATCGCCAGCGGCAGCCCGAAATAAAATTGCAGGAAACGCATCCCGTCCACGTAAGCCTGCCCTGTGGTTCCAATAAACGTGATCGCGCTTGCTTGAGTAGCCATGATGGAAAGCCCCATCGCCCACCACGGCATGGTCTTGTCGGCGAGCAGATACCCCTTCAGTGTCTGCGTCCCGCGGCTGCGCCACAGGCCATAGCTGACGATCAACACCACGGACAGGATGAGGACAATCCAGTCGGCCAGTCTCATGACGGAATCCGATAAGTTGAAGTGAATAGGTAGAACAGCAAGATCAATGTTGCAAGATATGCGGCGACGGCGAAATACACTTTTCGCCATGTGCCCAGAAACGGCGGCTTGTCTTCCGGATCAATTCTGTTTTCTTGGAAAAGTTTCCCGATTTCCACGGACTAAAGAATATCACCTCTGCCGCAACCGAGGGAACCGATGCAACCGAAGGAATGGTGGGAACCGAGAGAACCGAGGGAACCGATTCGTTGACCACCGCCATTTATGCCGCTTGACCCAGCAGTTTGCTTCCCATACCCTTGCCTCGTGATGATCCCCCGCGATAATCAGGAGCGCAATTCATTTCACTTTCGTCCTGGTTGGTTTTTGACGGTCGGCCTCTGGCTCGTGTTACTTGGCGTATTCATCTACAAAGGTTATGACAGCGATCTTCTGCGCATGATATATGCCGGAGAATCGCCGATGGCTCCCGTGTGGAGATTGATTACCATGCTAGGCTCCAGTTACTTTCTTGGTCCTCTGGTGGCAGTGATTTGTATTTCCTTGCTGATGAAGGGTCGTGGAAATTCAGCGCTGGCTTTCGTCGCCACATGGGCTACATGTGCTCTCACCGTTGAATGGCTAAAGTTTCTGATCAGCCGCGAAAGGCCTCCTGTTGCGCTGCTCGTATTCGCAGTCGGGAAATCCTTTCCAAGCGGTCATGCAACGCAGTCGATGATTGTTTACAGTTATGTCTTGGGCCTCATTTTCATGGCCTGTTCCCAATCTTCAAGTAGTGGGAGCGCCGTTCCAAAATGGCGTACGATCCTATCATCTCTGATTATTCTGTTGCCTCTCCTGGTTGGTATCAGCCGAGTCTGGCTGGGCGCGCACTGGCCAAGCGATGTTTTAGTTGGCTGGGGATTAGGACTGATGTTTTCCGGTATTGCCCTGTCGATTCGATATTAAGAAGTAAAAAAATTGCAGTTTTTCTGTTCTCTGCCGAAGGTACACGTGCAGTTTCTAAAGCTAGCCGCAGGTCTGTGCAACCGGAAATGCAAAAAGAGGATTATAATGATTGATGCGGTCGATAGGCCGGTCTGAACTTGGCGAGGAGCATGGAGAATCACCTGCCTGCTCTCCATGGAATCATCCGATAAAGGGTTATTGTTATGCTAAAAATTTTCCGACGCAAAGATCTTGTCATGCGAATTTTCGTGGGGTCCTTCTTAACGTTGGTTTCTGTCGCGATGGTCATCACTTTGATTCCTGGGATTTTAGGGACCGATGTTGATCCCGCGCTCCGCACCGTTGTAGCCGAAGTGAACGGCGAAGAAATCACCTCCATGGATTTGCAGCAAAGGGTGCTCCAGGTCGGTCGCGCCAATCGCTTCCCGCAGGAGATGCTGTATATGTATACAGAGCAAATCCTGGATGAGATGATCGCGGAAAAATTAACCATGCAAGAGGCACGACGCCTGGGCGTTAGCGTGACGAAAAAGGAACTTGCTGATCGGTTGAGAAAAGACCAGAACATTTTCCCGCAAGGGAAGTTTGTTGGCCAGCAGCAATACGAAGAAATGATTCTCTCCAATACGGGTCTGAGCATTGATCAATTCGAGCAAAGATACCAGGATGCAATCCTTGTTGATAAAATGCGCATGCTGGTCACGGATGCGGTAGCCGTTACACCGGAGGAAATTCGGGAGACTTTTCTGGAAGATAACGAGCGGATCGTCATGGATTATGTCTATGTGGACCCCACGGAATTGGGCAAGCAGATTCGCCCTGCGGAGGAAGCGTTAAAAGCATTTTACGATAAAAACGTTAGTCGTTATCAGCTTCCCGAGCGGCGGCTGGCAAAAATCCTGTTCATCGAAAATCAAAAAGTTCGCGAAGGCATGACTGTTACTGATGCCGAAGTGAAGAAGTATTACGACGACAATAAGGATTCTTTCCGTATCGAAGAGCGTGCACTCGTCAGCCATATTCTTCTGCGGGCCACTGACAAGGAGACTGAAAAAATCGAGCAGGCAAAGAAAAAAGCTGCGGATTTGCTGGCGAAGTTAAAAGGCGGAGCGGATTTTGCAACGCTTGCTAGAGAAAACTCGGAAGATCCCGGGTCAGCGGCCAAGGGGGGTGATCTGGGTTGGATACAGCGCGGACAGACCGTTCCAGAATTTGAGAGGTCAGCCTTTACTTTGGCTCCAGGATCTCTCAGTGAGCCTGTCCAAACAACATACGGGATCCATATTCTCAAGGTCATTACTCATGAGCAGGCACATGTGCAGCAACTGGACGAAGTCAAAAGCCAAATCGAAAACAATGTTTTAGAAAACAAAACATTCGCTGAAGTTCCAAAACTTGCAGAGCAAGCCTCGGCAGCTTTGCGGAAATCCCCTGATCAATACGCATCGATTGCAACGCAATTTCACGCAACGTTACTGGAACCTGCTGCCCTGTCGCAGGATGCTGTTATTCCAGAGCTTCAAGATGCACAAGGTTTGCAACGGGAAATCTTTGTTCTGGAGAAGGGGCAAGTTAGCCTGCCGATGACTGTTTCCGGCGGGCATGCGGTGGCTCTGCTTTCCGATATCATTCCCGCGCATCAGGGTGAGTTCACCGAAGTCCGCGACACCGTGCGCACAGACTCGATCAATGAGGAGGCGCAGAACCTTGTTACCGCCAAGACCGCTGATCTAATACGGGCTATTGAGAAGCAGACGACCAAGGACCTCAAAGCTGCGGCCCGCTCCACCGGTCTGTCTGTTAAGACTACAGCAGAGCTTGCCAGAACCGCCCCAGTTCCGTCTTTGGTAGCTGTCAGAGAAATTGATCCGAATGCATTTAATCTGCAGGTCAAAGAGATCGGTGGGCCAGCGACTGTTCGGGATGGAAGATTTGTCTATCAGATCGTGAACCATATATCTCCCACTGACGCAGACTTTGAAAACCAAAAAAAGGCGATTGTGGAGCGACTTGCGGGCCAAAAACGCCGCGTGGCGTTCGCTATTTTCCAGAACAGTCTCCGCAAAAATCTGTCCGATTCCGGAGATTTGGAAATTCATCGCGACGTAATGTCTCAACTATTCCCATCAACTTCCGCCACACCATAGTTTTTCTTGCTGCTCAGAATACGATCGCATGATCCCTTGGGGGGAAACTCCTGCCCCCTAATCCCTGGATGCTATAATTCCTACAGGACTAGCTGCTCAGTGGAGATTTTTCCCTATGGATAAGCACGGCTACAAAAGGCTGTTCTTGGTCGCCGGAACAATTGTGGCTGCCTTGTTGATCACAGTTGGGTATTACTTGTGGTATCGGCGGGGACTAACCGTGGTGCAGACAGGCTCAGTTACGCGGCAGGATCTCACTGCTGTTGTCTCGGCCTCCGGCGAAATCAAGCCACTAGACTACGTCAATATCAGCGCCAGCGCCTTTGGCAAGATTCTGGAAGTCCATGTGAGGGAAGGTGAATCTGTCCGTAAAGACCAACTGCTGGCACGTTTGGAAGCAATTCAACCTGAAGCTGACGTTAAAGGTCAGCAAGCTCAGGTGGAAGCGGCGACCACGGAAGTTCGTGGTGCACAGGCTGTCGTAGATTCCATGAAGGCAAGCCTCCGGACTACGGAAGCATCTCTGGTCCGTGTCCGAGCGCTGTATGAACGCGCCCAACAGGATTTCTCTCGTGCTACAGCACTGTCCGAGGAGCAATTAATCTCAAGGGCTAGTTTCGAGCAAGCTCGCGCCGATCATGACGTTGCCAAAGCTTCCGTTGCTGAGGCCGAGGCTCGATTCGCTCAAGCCCAAGCACAGCTCCAGCAGGCTATCGCACAGGCTGAGGTTTCTCAGGAACGTGTTCGGCAGTCACGGGCCGCATTAGATCGTATTCGTGACACGCTGAGCAAATATTCTTTCGTTTCTCCTATCGATGGCGTTGTTACTGATCTGCCTGTGAGCGTTGGCGAAAATGTCGTCCCAGGTGTCCAGAACGCTCCAGGCAGCTTGCTCATGACGATCGCAAATTTATCTACCATTACGGCAGAGGTGTTGGTCGATGAGACGGAGATTTCCAGAGTGCTGCTCGGGCAGCAGGCACGGATCGCCGTGGATGCGTTTCCCGATCAGCCTTTCTCTGCCCACGTCACCGAAATCGGCAACACCGCAGTGATCCGCTCCACCGGATTGGCAGCCGCGCAAAGCAACACCTCTAGCCAGCAGGCCAAGGACTTTAAAATAGTCCTAACTCTGGAAAGCCCGGCGGCAACTCTCCGCCCAGGACTTTCGGCCACGGCGGAGATCACTACGGCGACCCATCAGGATGCATTAGTCATTCCTCTCCAGGCACTCAGCATTCGCAGCCGGCGGGAGATCGATGCATCAACCGAGCCTGGTGCGGTGAACGCAGATTCTTCATCCATTTCCTCCGGTTCTCGTTTATCCGACGATGTGGAAGGTGTTTTTGTTGTTCGTGATGGGAGAGCGAATTTCCAGCCTGTGAAGACGGGCATCAGCGGTATCACGGAGATCGAAATTTTATCGGGCTTGCAGGAAGGCGATGAGATTGTCATCGGTAATTATGAGGCTCTGCGAACTTTGAAGTCGGGAGACCGTGTGAGAGTGGACAACTCTTCCAACCGAAGGGAGGCACAGAGCTTCTGATGCCTGACAATGCTTCCCAGCCAATCCTTTCGCCAAAGGTTTTGGCGCATAACGGAGTTCTTATACGGACTGAGGATCTCGCCAAAATGTACAGCATGGGCGCGGAAGTGGTGAATGCCCTGCAAGGCGTCAGTCTGGAAATACGGCGTAACGAATACGTTGCCATCATGGGGCCGTCCGGGTCGGGCAAGTCAACGCTCATGAATCTTCTTGGCTGCTTGGATGTTCCCACGAGCGGCCGCTATTGGCTAAACGAAAAATTAGTCAGCGAATTGGACGATGACCAACTGGCATATATCCGAAACCGGGAGATCGGTTTTGTGTTTCAAACCTTCAACTTGCTTCCCCGTTCCTCTGCGCTGGGTAATGTCGAATTACCATTGGTCTACCGTGGAATTCCTGCGGCGCAGCGTCGCGAGATGGCGGAAAATGCCCTCGCGATGGTTGATCTCACCGATCGTATGCATCATCGGCCCAATGAGCTTTCCGGAGGCCAGCGGCAGCGAGTGGCCATTGCTCGCGCCCTGGTCAACAGTCCGTCGATTTTGCTGGCCGACGAGCCGACAGGGAACCTCGACACGGCGACTGGCGAGGAGATTCTTCGCCTGTTCGACCGGCTCAATCAGGAAGGCAACACGATCATCGTCGTTACGCATGAGCATGACGTCGCCGCGCGTGCCCGCCGTATTCTTTATATCCGTGATGGACGGGTCGCGCGCGACGAGCGCCTGCGTTGATGAAATTCCTGTCTGAATTTATTTAATCGAATGCTCTTTCAGGGTTCCTTCGATGCGATTTCTTGAATCATTTCATTTGGCGTTGGCAAACCTTTGGTCACACAAACTGCGTTCGTTTCTTACTCTGCTTGGTGTTCTAATTTCCGTCCTCACTCTGGTTGCGGTGGTGTCTCTCGTGGCGGGAATTGATCGCTATGTGGCCGAGAGAGTATCCCAACTAGGCTCCGATGTATTTATCATCTCCCGCTTCGGCCTGCTGACCAACGCCCGGCAGATCGTCGAGGCAGAGAAGCGTCCGCGCCTTTCCATGCAGGATTTCCGAGCTTTGGAAGAGGGCATGGGGAATTCGGTTCTAGTCGGTGCGATCCTTTTTGAATCAGGACGCATGACCTCAGGAGCCACGACCATTCGCTCAAGCGTGCGTGGCATCACCTCAAACATGGCCCAAATTCGATCCGAAACGCTGGCATCAGGCCGCTATTTAAATGAAACTGATTCACAGTACAGGCGACTGGTTTGCCTCATCGGGCAGGATGTTGCCGATCAGCTATTTCCAGGCCGCGATCCGGTCGGCAAGACGGTTCGTCTGCAAGGATTAAGATTTCAGATCATTGGTCTCGCCAACCCGGTAGGTTCTGTTTTTGGCCAGTCGCAAGACAATTTCGTATACATTCCTCTAACTACTGCGCAGAAAATGTTTGGCTCCCGTCAGAGTCTTTCCTTCCAATTTCGCGTACAGGTTGTTGAAAATATGGCCGCGGCGCAGGACAGGGCGAGACTGATTCTTCGCACTCGTCATCATTTGTCATACGCCGAGCCAGATGATTTTGGAATCGTGAGTCCGTCGGCTGTTTTAGAACTGTGGCAAGACTTGACGGGCACCATCGCGCGTGTAGCCACAATCGTGACAGTCGTATTTCTGCTGGTCGGCGGCATCGTCATCATGAATATCATGCTTGCTGCTGTCACTGAAAGGACCTGGGAAATCGGTATACGCAAAGCTGTGGGAGCCACCAGCTCCGATGTGCGCATGCAGTTTCTCGTGGAATCGGCCTGCATCGCGTCCGGCGGCGGATTTCTTGGCATCCTTTTGGCTTTGTGTTTCACGCAATTGGTTAGCTGGCTCAGCCCGGTGACAGCGGAATTCTCTTTGTGGACTGCCCTGGCAGCGCTTTTCATTTCAGCTACTGTCGGATTGTTTTTTGGCATTTATCCGGCCAGCCGCGCCGCCCGCCTGCACCCCATCGCCGCGCTGCGGGCAGAAACGATGTAAGAGAGAATCCACACAACAAATCTATGGAAATGATTACCCTGCAATCACTATTTTAATATGAATTACATAGTTGAAAACTGGAAGATGGCCTTCGGGCACCTCGCGTCACAGCGCATGCGAACCGCACTGACAATGCTCGGCATCATTGTCGGAACAGCAATCGTGATGGTGATTGCTGCCGTTCTGACCGGCCTGGATCGCAGCGTAGCGAGCCTGCTCCAGCGCTTCGGCACGCAGACGGTGATGGTCGCCAAAATTTTTCCCGGAGAACAAAGAGAGGGCAGAAACCGGGAACTCATGCGCAGGGAGCCACTGTCTATTGAAGAGGCTCAGGCCATCGCTCTTTCCTGTCCGGCAGTCGAGCGGGTGGCGGCTGTTGTTTACTCCGAAGGTGCAAGAGGCCAGTCCGAGTACTTGACGATTCGCTATCGCTCGGAGGAAGCCTTTATCCCGGTGCATCATTTGTCCGGTGTTACCCAGGAATACCCCCGCGTTGCCAACTTGGATATGAAGGAAGGTCGTTTTTTCACGGAGAGCGATAGCCTCCATCGAGCGCGACTGGCGGTGGTGGGCTACGAAGTTGCTCAGGCATTATTTCCGCAAGGCAGCGCGCTCGGCAAAAATATTGACGTCAACGGCCAGCCGCTTCAAATCGTGGGTGTGGTGGATCGCCGCAAGGGTAATTTCTTCGGCAGCGAAGCGGCCGATCAATTTGTCATTGTCCCCTATGAAACCTTCCGGAAGCTGTACCCATCGGTCCGGGAACATTTTCTGATGGCCCAAGCCCGGCCCGGCGAGCTTGACCAGGCCGTAGATCAAATCCGCTTGCTGCTGCGACGCCTTCGCCGGGACTCCCCCAGCGAGCCAGACAGTTTCTATGTCTCCACTGCCCAGTCCATCATCGATCAATTCCGCGCTATCACCCGCGCTGTCACGGTGGTCATGTTGTTGCTCAGTTCCATCGGTTTGCTGGTGGGCGGTATCGGGGTCATGAACATACTTCTCGTGTCTGTCGCCGAGCGCACCCGCGAGATCGGCCTCCGCAAGTGTCTCGGTGCGCGCCGCCGCGACATTGTCCAGCAGTTTCTCCTGGAAGCCATCGCATTGACGGGGTCCGGCGGAATTTTAGGACTATTAACAGGCTTTGCCGTTGGCTGGCTTTTGCGCTGGCTTTATCCATCGATTCCATCAGCAGTCCCGCTTTGGTCTGTGGGGCTTGGACTGCTGGTTTCCCTGGTTACGGGGATTTTCTTTGGTCTCTGGCCCGCCATCAAAGCGTCGCGTCTGGAGCCTGTAGTGGCGTTGCACCACGAATAGGCATTATTTCTTTTTATTATGCTGCCTGTTTTTCGCAGCCTTAACAAATTCAATTAGCAAGCGGGCCGACAGCGGCTCCTGTTCCCAAATGCGCTCCGGATGCCATTGCACACCGATGACGAATTGACCGCGAAAATTTCCTTCGACCGCCTCAATCACTCCATCTGGCGATTGTGCAACGACCTTCAACCCCTTCCCGGGTTTCTCTACCGCTTGGTGATGCGTGCTATTCACGGCCACCTGGGGCGCCCTTGCCCATTTCTGCAATTTCGACCCAGGTTCCAGTGACACCTTATGGCGAGTTTCTTCGCTCTGGTGATTCAGGGCATTTGGTATAGCATCCGGGATATGCTGTATCAGCTTTCCCCCAAGATACACATTCAGCGACTGCATCCCATAACAGATGCCCAATATAGGTTTCCTGGTGCGGAAAGCGTGCTTCAATACCGCAACATCCGTAGCGTCACGGTTTTGATGGACTCGCAAAACCTTTGGGTGGCGCGGCTGCCCGTAGCGGTCCGGGTCCACGTCACTTGGGCTTCCGGTCAGCACAAAAGCGTCCATGCGTGCCGCGATTTCCGCGGCAATCTTGGGAATCAACGGAATTTGTACCGGTATCCCGCCCGCAGCGGCAACTGCGTTGCTATATTCCACAGGCAGAAAATATGTATTTTTAACTTCATCCCACCGGCAGGTGAGTCCAATTAAGGGTTTTTGATGGTTCGCAGGCATTTTCAGCAATTATTGTATCCTATGTCTTTTGGAGATGTTTTCAAACTGCTGGCTGGCTTTTCTTGCTGCCGTTTAGCGATTGACAATAAAAATCAAAGTAAGGTAGCCTATCACCGAATCATTGCGGGATTTATTACTTAAGGAATGTACTTACCTCGATCTATTAGGGAGGTCCTGGAGAGAATGAAATTTATTCCCTCAGCCACGCGTTTTCTCGTGCTATTTGCACTTATAGCAGGCTCTTTTTCTGTGCAATTACATGCACAGCAAGGCAATTCAGACCCTAAGATGTCGCAAAGCGAGATGGAAGGCAAAAAACTCTTCATCCAGCGTTGTTCCATCTGCCATCTTCCTCGTTTGAACGACCCTACGGTGCCTGATGCCTTTGGTCCGAGCCTGAATGGAAAATTTAATGGTACGGCGGACGAAGCTCGCGTCCGGGAAGTCATCATGAAAGGAACGCCCCGCATGCCGGGCTTTCAATATTCTTTCCAGACGTCTCAGGTGGATCAGATAATAGCTTTCATGAAGACTCTTAAATAGCTTGAGATTCCAATTCCGCGGTTCCAATACTGCGAACGATAGTGGGAGGTTGCCGTGAACAACTTGATATCGAAAATAACCCTCGTCTTATTCGGATTGTTTATTGTAGGAGCGCCCTATGCGCCAGCCGCCGAAGACCAGGGGAGCGTTTTACGCGGCTCCATCCGCGCTGGTTCCGAACAAAACCTTGAGGGCTTTACAGTGTCCGCGAAAGCAGATGGCTCCGTGATTACCACAACGGTTTACACGGATGCGAAGGGGCAATACGTTTTTCCCACGCTCCCGGCAGGAAAATATCGCGTCTGGGCACAAGCGGTTGGATTCGCGCCCACCGAAGCGCAGCTATCCTTAGACGGCATGAAAGCCGCCCGGCAAGACTTAACCCTAAATTCCATCGATGACTTTTCTCATCAATTAACTGGAACGGAATGGATGGCGGCTCTACCCGAGGACACCACGGAAAACAAGCGCATGAAAATGATTTTCCGCAACAATTGCGCCGGGTGTCACCAGCCCAACTTTGTTCTTCAAAGCCGTTTTGACGAAGCCGGGTGGCGCAAAATCATCGACGTGATGGAACGCGTCGGCATCTATGGCGACCCGCCGCGTGCGGATGGCGCGCCGATGCCACTCATCCGCTATTACAAAGATGAAATGGCTGCTTACCTTGCGAAAATGCGTGGGCCTGGACCATCGCCCATGAAATTCAAACCTTTCCCGCGCCCTAGCGGTGAAGCGGCTCGGGTGGTCATCACCGAATACGATGTCACGACCAATTCCGACCCGTCGGTTTATCCCGTTCAGGACGGCGCACTTTGGGAGGGCGGCGTTCCTTCAGCTTACGAATCCCGTGGCGTGCATGATGCGGAAGTGGATTCGAACGGTATTGTCTGGATCGCCGATTCACAGGACAACCCGGTCCGCACTGCGGCGCGCTTGGATCCCAAAACCGGTGAGATCACCAATTTCAAGTTGGATGCGAGCTATGGAATGGCAAAGGTTAGCCATGGTATCGTTCTCGACAAAGATGATTTTGCTTGGTTCAACGCCGACAACGGCCTCGGCAAAATCAATACGCGCACGAACAAAATGGATTTCTTCGAAGTCCCCAAAGGCATGCCTGGCGTCGGCGGAACGCTCGACGTGGATGATCAAGGGATGGTCTGGGCCGGGACCAATGAAGGTGCTATCCGCTTCAATTCCAAAACCAACGAGTTCACCGCGTTTGCTTCCAAGAGCAAGGGCAGCGCCGGACGCACTTACGGTATCGCTGTCGATTCCACGGGCAACGCCTGGTGGGCGCAAATGAACTACAACAAAATCGGTGTTGGCAATACTCGTAACGGAGAAGTAACGGAAGTTGCCATACCTGAGATTGCTGGAATGGAGAAAATATTGACGCCGAAAGACATAGAGGTGCAGAAATTTATCGGCTCGGATTGGAATTCTGCCACGCTGTGGCACCAGGGGCCGCGTCGTCTCGGCGCCGACAAAAATGGGACCACCGTCTGGATTGCCAATTCCTGGGGAGATCAATTGTCGAAAATCGACATCAAGACACACAAGGTCACCCAATATCCTTATCCCAGCCCCGGCTTCGGGTTGGTATATGACACCACCATCGACAAGAATGGCATGGTATGGATCAATCTGATGAATGCCGATCGCGTGGCTCGTTTTGATCCAAAGACCGAAAAGTGGACGGAGTTTTCATTGCCTAGCATCGGCACCGAGAACCGCTTTATCGCTGTCGATAATTACAAAACCCCCGTAGAGGTCTGGGTTCCTTATTGGCGCACCAATCGCCTGGCGCGCATGCAGTTTCGCACGGAAGATCAAATAAGAGCAGCGCTGCCTTAGCTTGCGATTTCGCTCATCGGGTTGCTGGTAAATGGAGAACTGTTTTTCTTATCTCGGAGGCGGCTTCGCTGCATCCACTATATTTTTTTAAGGGAATTATTAATGGAGCATTCGGATGGATGATGTGACCAATAGCCAGGATCAAATTCGCCAAAGCGTGGAAAGCTACCGCTTGGGAACAATCTCTCGCCGCGATCTGTTGCGTGCTCTCATCACGGCGACTGGCAGTTATGCCACCGCGCATCTGTTCCTGGAATCCAGCGGCCTGGCGCAGTCCGTGGTCTCGCAGCGCGAAGCCGAAGCCGCTAATGTAAACGCAGAATCAGTCGAGTACCCTTCGGATAATGCCACGATCCAAGCTTACCTTGCCCGGCCCAAAACTTCCGGCAAGCATCCCGGCATCGTCGTAATTCACGAGAATCGCGGTCTCAACGAGCATATCCGCGACATCGCTAGGCGCTTCGCCGCGGAAGGTTATGTGGCCCTGGCTCCCGATCTTCTTTCCCGCGTCGGCGGAACAGGAGCGATGAAAACGCCTGCCGATGCCACCGAAGCCATCAACAAACTTCCGCTGTTCGATACTTTGGACGACCTGAAAGCTGGCCTGGATTATCTCGGCAAGCATGCCGAGGTGGACTCCGCCAAGCTGAATTCCATTGGATTCTGCTGGGGTGGCTGGCGCAGCTTTACCCTTGCCACAATGGCACCGAATCTCACGCACGCTGTTGTTTTCTATGGCTCCAGCCCTGACACGGGCTTTGAGCGCATCCGCGGCAAGGTGCTGGCTCATTATGCCGAGTGGGATTATCGCATCACGGGAAACGCATTGTGGACCGAGGAGCAGATGAAGAAAGCGGGCAAGAGTTATCAGTATCATGTATACCCGCAAACCGAGCATGCTTTCTTCAACGACACCGGCCCGCGTCACGTTCCGGATGCATCCAAACTAGCCTGGCAGCGCACACTCGATTTCCTGCGTCAGTGACGGCGTAATCGGTTTCTTCCACAAACTGCATTTCCTGAATGAATCGATAAATTATCTGCGGTTGGATCCGTACGATTCGCAGATCATGCCATCACATCAACGCGAATCGATTGCGTTTGGCTTTGGTTGTTGTGGAGTCTTTATTCTCTGCTGAATCGGTTAGTAGGATGCTTTGGTAGCGTTTTTGGTCGACACGGCCTTTTGCTTGTTGCGCTGGTTCGCTGTGCAGCGTTTTTCAGATTCAAGAGTTTTTCACTTGGCCCCGGATCAGGCCTTCTATCGCATCGCCTAAGATGGCGCGAGAATAATAGTGACCTTGCACGTAGGGGCATCCCATGGATCGCAGGCAATCGATTTGATCTTTGGTCTCCGCGCCTTCGGCTATCGCATTCACGCCAAGGGATTGGGCCAGGGAGATGATCGCTTTTGTAATGACCAGACTTTTGTTATCTTGGACCAATTTCGATATGAAGGATCGGTCCACCTTTAACGAGTGGATGGGGAAGTTCACAAGATACGACAGCGAAGAGTAACCCGCTCCGAAATCGTCGATCCACAGCTTTACACCGGTGCCGTGCAGTTGCGCGAAACTGTTCAAAATAGATTCGGCATTCTCGAGTAACTGGCTCTCCGTGATCTCCATAACCAGCTTGGAAGAATCCACGCCGCTCTTGGATATAAATGTGGACAGTTCCTGTGAAAAATCCGAATTCTTCATGTAAATCGGGCTCAAATTGACGCTTAGCCATAATGAGGAAAACTCCGGGATATCATCCTGCCACTTTTTCAATTGGCGGCAAGCCTCTTGCAGCACCCACCGCGTAATCGGGAGGATCATGCCATTTTCTTCTGCCGTCTGCACAAATTCACCCGGATAAACAATTCCGCGCTCCGGATGCTGCCAGCGAATCAATGCCTCGAAGCCCGCGATGCGGCCGCTTTCCAGTGAAATGATTGGCTCGTACTGTAGCTGAAACTGATGCGAATCCAAAGCCTTTCGCAGTTGCGTCTCCCGCGTGAGCAGCACTTTAGCTTCTTCATGCAAACGAGCGTCGAAAATCTCACTGCTCCCAGGGCCTTTATTTTTTGAGCGATGCATGGCGGATTCGGCATCCTTCACGATGTCATCCGCGCGGCTGTACCCATGCGGGCCTAGCGCGATACCCATGCTTGCCGATACAAAAACTTCATGCCTCATCAACCGGAAAACGGGCCGCAACGCTTCTTTAACCTTTACTGTAAATTCCTGAAGAATAGCGAAATTGTGGATGTTGTTGAGAAAGATCAAATATTCGTCTTCCCGCAAGCGGACCAGTAAGCTGTCATTGGGTATGCAACTTTGCAGTCTCCGCGTGACCTCCATCAGCAGCTGGTCTCCAACTTCCTTTCCTAAGCTATCGTTGATCAAAGAGAAACGGTCCAAATCGGCATAGAGCACAGCGAACAAGTAATTCGGATTCTTATCTCTTTTCTCGATGGCTTGCTGCAGCGCCAGCCGGAATCTCGTTCGGGACGCAGATCTCGTCCAGGGACTCGATATGAGAGCATCCGTAGCCTGTTCTTCCGATGCTTGTTTTCGTTCAGAGTTGCCGGCTTGGAGATTTTGGGGATCGGATCGAATATCCCCTTTCGGAAACTCTTTCATGTTGCAACTGCCTTTTAATGACTTCCCAGAATCCTAATCAAACCAGTTCGATCTGTAGCTGTAAAGCCCATAGAGGTTATTATCGACCGCCGAAATGATTTGTCTACTAATTTATTCAAATTATTAGTCTTAGATATACATTGGAAATACGCGCCGCCGCCAATTTCAGGCTTTACTTTTATCCGTTCGAAGTTGTTCCTAAATACCCTCGGAATCTCATTTCACTCCCCGATTTCTAACAAGGGAGTCAAAACGGATAATCTGATTTATCTGGTTTCCCGATACAATAAATCTATGGAAAATCCTGCACTGATCTGCAATCGCGAAGACGATTGCGCTATTTTGTTTGCCCGCGCTCCTGTGCCTGGTCGAGTAAAAACGCGATTTCTGCCTCATCTTACGCCGGTTCAGTCCAGCGAGCTTCACTTAGCCTGTGTCAAGGATGCTCTCGCAATGCTTGCCACAACTCTGCCAAATGCTGCGCAGTGGCTTTTCTGGAGCGAGCAAACGGAAATCAATCTCCCTCTTCCTGGCGGATTCCGCACAGCCATACAGGTGGGCGTCAATCTGGGCGAGCGCATGGCAAACGCATTCCAGCGCGCTTTTTCCTCCGGCGCGCGCAATGTAGTTCTCTTTGGCAGTGATAGCCCCACACTGCCGCCTGATTTAGCCGCGCAGGCATTTGCCGCACTGGATCATTCTGATTTGGTTCTTGGTCCAACGGAGGATGGCGGCTATTATCTGATCGGCAGTCGCCGTTTTGACCCGCAAATTTTTTCAGGAGTTGGATGGAGCACGCCCCGAGCATTCGAGCAAACACTCGCCAATGCCCGCCGGTTGAATTTTAGCGTTTCTCTGCTGGATCGATGGTATGACTTGGATGAGTGGAAAGATATTGAGAGGCTGCTAACTTTGCGTTGCCAGGGAGAAACCCAGCCGGAGAATATCGAGAAGTTCTTGAAACAGTTAGAGCTTCAGCAGAATGTGTGAGCTGTTATTTCCAATCGTATCTATCTTTTCTTTTGGACCTCGATTCCACAAATCCATTGACCCTCTCAGCCCCCATTTGCAACAATAACTTCTAGCCATTAGCTTCATAGTTATACGGGAAATTCCATGTCTGGAATAAAAGAACGTCACGATGTCATTGTGGTCGGCGCAGGCCACGCGGGCTGCGAATCAGCCATGGCGGCTGCGCGCATGGGCGCTCGCACCGCTTTGTGTACGATGAACCTAGACCTCATTGCGCAGATGTCCTGCAATCCGGCTGTCGGCGGTATCGCCAAAGGACACCTTGTTCGCGAGATTGACGCCCTGGGCGGCATTATGGGCGAGGTCATTGACGCGACTGGCATTCAATTTCGCCTGCTCAATACCAGCAAAGGCCCTGCCGTCTGGTCCCCCCGCGCTCAGGCCGACAAAAAGCAATATCGCATCCGCATGCGTCAGGTTCTGGAGTCGGAAATTAACCTGCGCATCAAGCAGGCCGAGGTCATAGACCTGTTGCTGGAAGAACTTCCTAATTCACAACCCGTCGGACTTGCAGACGGCGCCAGCATGCCCTCCCGCCGCGTTCGTGGAGTCAAGTTGCGCGATGGCCGCGAATTGCAGGCTGATGCCGTCATCATCACCACCGGCACTTTCCTGAATGGTCTGGTTCATTGTGGAGAAAATACTTATCCAGCCGGACGGAGCGGAGAAGCAAATTCCGTCTTTCTCGGCGAAGCATTGAAGCATTTGGGCTTTCGTTGCGGCCGGCTTAAAACCGGCACTCCGCCGCGGTTAGATGCCCGCACCATTGACTGGAGCCGCTTTGAGCCTCAGCCCGGCGATGCCGTGCCAACCCCATTTTCATTTCGCACTCGCAAAATCGAGCAGCCTCAAATTAGTTGCCATATCACATACACCACTCAGAAAACACATGACATCATACGCGACAATCTGCACCGCTCTCCTCTTTATAGCGGCCAGATTAGCAGCATTGGCCCACGGTACTGCCCTTCCATCGAGGACAAAATCAAGAAGTTCCCCGATAAGCTCCAGCACCAGATTTTTCTCGAACCCGAGGGACTCGACACGAACGAAATATACGTCAATGGAATGTCCACTAGCCTTCCGATTGACGTCCAGGCTGCTTTGGTTGCTTCCATTCCTGGCTTGGAATCGGCTGAAATGATCCGGCCTGGCTACGCAATTGAATACGATTTTGTCGACCCCACGGAACTTAGCCATACACTTGAGACCAAAAATATTCAAGGTTTGTTCCTTGCTGGCCAAATCAACGGCACCACGGGTTACGAGGAAGCTGCTGCGCAAGGCATCATTGCGGGCATGAATGCTGTACTCAAACTGCAAGGCAAAGACCCGGTTTTGCTCGACCGCTCCCAAGCCTATATCGGCATTTTGATCGACGATCTGGTCACTAAAGGCACCGATGAGCCTTATCGCATGTTTACCTCGCGTGCCGAGTTCCGCCTCCATTTGCGGATCGATAACGCTGATTTGCGACTTTCTCCCATTGGTTTTCATGCGGGGCTGTTGCGCGAGAAGGATTACCGCGATTTTCAGGACAAATATCAGCGTGTGCGTTCGATTCGCGAATTCGTCAATCTGCATCGCCCTGACCCTGCATCTCCCTCCGGTCAAGTGGTGTACTCGCGACTCTCTCATTTTCCATCGGACCGTCCCATGCTTTCCCACTTGCTCAAGAGGCCGGAGTTGAAGATCGAGGATTGTCTTCCGTTGCTTCGCGAGCACTTTCCAATAGGCGTTGATCTGATGGAATGCAAGATTATAGAGACCGATATCAAGTACGGCGGCTATCTCGCCCAGCAGCAGCTAGAAATGGAGCGGATGAAGAAAGCCGAAAGCCGCATGATCCCTCTCTGGTTTCAGTACCAGGGCATTCCTGGGCTGTCCCGTGAGATGGTGGAAAAACTATCGCGCGTCCGGCCTCGCACTCTTGGCCATGCATCGCGCATTCCGGGAGTCACGCCAGCAGCCGTCGCTATCGTCAACGTATACGTTGAGATGAAGCAACGCTCGCTCCATGCACCTCGCCTAAATGAACCGATAATTCCAACGTAGTCAAACATACTGGCGCTAGAAATGCTAGTAAATCAGCCCCAGAGGCATGAGATTAGCTATTCTTGAACGAAAAATATTGATGAAATTGAAAGGAGTGGAATGGCATGTTAAAGGAATTCAAAGCCTTTGCCTTGCGCGGAAACGTCATCGATCTTGCCGTCGCGGTCATCATGGGTGCGGCCTTCGGTCCAATTGTCACATCGCTGGTGAATGACGTTGTCATGCCCCCGATCGGATTAGTTCTCGGCCAGGTGGATTTTAAAGACCTGTTCATTAGCCTCAGCAGACAGTCTTATGCTTCTCTCACCGCAGCTAAGGAAGCCTCTGCTCCGGTTATTGCTTATGGCAGTTTCTTTAATACGGTGATCAATTTCTTGATTATTTCTTTTGTGGTTTTCTTGATTGTAAAGCAGATGAACCGCCTACAGGAGCCCGCGCCAACTGCTCCACCAACGACAAAAGATTGTCCTTATTGCTATTCTACGATACCGTTAAAAGCAACACGCTGCGGCCACTGCACATCGGAGCTGCGAGCGGCCTGAGTTAAACTTTGCGGTCGCCATTGGATTTCTTCGATAATGCAAGAGGCAATCTCGGATGACTTGATAAGAACGCTCCTGGATCAGGCGGTCACTCGCTTGGGATTAAACCTTCTTCCGCAGCAGTTGCAGCAACTTGCCGCTCACTTTTCCTTATTGTTGCGTTGGAATCAAAAGATCAATCTTACTTCCTTGCGCCGTCCTCAAGAGATCGCCTCTCGCCATTTTGAAGAGTCTCTTTTCCTCACCAAAATCACGGATATCGAAAGCGGCTTGCTGGTTGATGTCGGCTCCGGCGCCGGTTTTCCTGGTTTGCCGATTAAAGTTGCCCGCCCAGGTCTGCGCGCCATCCTGCTGGAGCCAAACCAGAAAAAAACTGCGTTCCTGAAGGAAGCTGTTCGCGCATGTAAGCTCACAGGAGTCGATGTGCTTGCTCTGCGTTTAGAAGAAGCGTTGTCTGCTCCTGCCGATCAGGTTATGCCTTTAACCCATAAGGCTAATCTCGTTACCGTTCGTGCAGTTGCTCCCACACTTGAATTTCTTTCCTGCCTCAAGCAGCTTCTCCACCCACAGGGTCAACTAGCTCTTTTTCTCGGGGAACAGGACGCTTTATCCATTGCCGCAACGTCCGGTTTCTCATGGAATGCTCCAGTTAAAATTCCAAACTCCGAACGCCGCGTTATTCTGGTCGGGAAACTTGATGAGAAAAGGGAATTGTAATATAGCCAGAAGTTGATGAACTATTCGCTTTTTGAATTTGATCGGAGCAGCCACAGCAACGAGAGCCCCCCAGTCAATACAGCCAGCAAAACATGCCGCAACAGCGAATACTGTTTCGTCGCTTTGGACCGATCCTGGCTAGCTTGCGATTGTGCCTGAAACAGGATAGCCGCAGCGTACTTTGCAAAATCCAGACCGCATTGTTCGCAACTTCCTCCCTGCGCTTGAACATGCTTGCACTTGGGACAGTTATATCGCGTTGGTGTATGGCACCTCACGCAATATTGCACGGAATCTTTGTTCTGCTGTCCGCATTTGCTGCATTGCATGGTGTGATTATATTCCTGCTGTTATTCCATGTCGGCAGGAAAGATGCGTTTGACGTGTCTCGTTTTGCACAATCACCAGGTGGATTTTACCAGATCGTTTTCTTGAACATCTTTTGCAGGGATTGCTCAATATAAGTAATGAAGTACTTCAGTAGGTAGGTGTAAGTGCCAATGCGATTCTTCTTGATTGCATTGTGGCGGTGTTGCCGCGCCTCTTCGGTCATCTTAAAGCTGGGATAGGAAAAGACCAGTGATTGAGTTATGTCTGCTTTGTGCCCTTTCAATCTGTCTAGCCTCCTTTTCATAAAATCCGGGTCCGCTAGCGCGACACGGAGTATCTCTTCACATCGATGTTTATAGGTGTGGCGCGACAAACACAACGCACGGCCATTCTGTGCAATGTGCGCGCGTTCAGCCTCATTGTCGAGATAATATTGCAAGACGCCGCGAGCGTCTTTGATTCGATGAGTTACGAAATGTGTTCCCTCTTCGAACAGTTCGTTCATGCCTGCCTCGATCTTTTGCGTTACCAACAAAGCGCCAGACGCGAGTACCTCAAAAAACCGCATATTTAAATCTTCGCGGATGGACAAATTGATTCCGATCTTAGATTCGGAGAGAATCTTCGCCATTTCTTCCTCATATATACCGGTAACGATGTTGAGCGGAATATCGCTGCCGATGCTGTCGAAGAACGCTCTGCGCCCGCGGGTGACGCTGCCGACAAACGATACAGCATACTTGCCAGACTTGGGTTCTATTTGGTGATACAGCGCATCAGCAGCCAATGGTAGCCATCGTACATTTGTGGCTCCATATCGATGGGCTGCGCGAATGTAATCCTTTTGCGCGAAGAAAGTGGCATCAAAATGTGCAGCATATTCTTTATGCCACCGATAGTTCAGATGACTATCGATAGCCCAAAATGCGGTGGGAACCGGGACATCCATCCATCCGTCAGGAAAAAATCGAGCGCGTGCGTTGCTCTCGACTAACATCACTAAATCAGGTTTTGCAGAACAGTGGGTTATAAGATGGGGTACGTTTACCCTGGAGTCACACTGAATCCAATCACCATTTGCAGCGACTGGACTTGCCGCAATTACTGTATGACGCGACTGCTCAAACCCTCGCCGGATTAGTGAACTCGCGCTTCCGGGTGAAAAAGTGGATAGGAGAAGGATGTTCATTCAATTGTGGATGCGTCGATTACTCATGGAGGGGACAATGGACATAATTGATGAAATTCATGGCAGAATTTATTCGTCATTTCCCCATCAGCATGCCGTAAATCCTGTCCAAATCTTCCGGCGTATAGTATTCGATAATGACCTTCCCCCGTTTGGCGTTTCCTTCCAGTTGCACTTTTGTGCCGAGTGCTCGTTCCAATGCCTCAATCGCAGCCCGAACATTTGGATCTTGAAGTGCCTGTTTCACGCGCCGTTTGTTAGTTATGGGTTTACTAGTTCCTGGCGTTGTCTCCCGAACTAATAGTTCTGTTTGCCTTACTGACAAGCCCTGCGCCACAATACGAGCTGCAATCGTTTTTTGTGCAGCTTCGTTCGTTAGCGACAGAAGCGCTTTTGCATGACCCATGGTCAACTCATCCGCCGCAACTTTCTTTTTGATATAAGCTGGTAAGCTTAATAATCTAATATAGTTAGTTACGCTTGCCCTGTTTTTTCCGGTCCTCTCTGCGATCTGTTCGTGAGTCAGATTCGCTTCGCTTGCAAGTCTTGCAAAAGCTTCCGCTGTTTCTATCGGATTTAGGTTTTCGCGCTGAATGTTCTCGATGAGCGTAAGCTCCAAAACCTGATCGTCTGGAACATCACGAACCACAGCCGGAACAGTTCGCAAGCCTGCCAATTGAGATGCGCGCCAGCGGCGTTCCCCGGCAATCAATAGATACCGATCATCCTTTTTCCTGACGACAATCGGCTGCATTACACCATGAACCTTGATGCTAGCTGCAAGCTCCATCAGCTTACCTTGATCAAATTCCTGTCGTGGCTGTACAGGATTTGGAGAAATTCTGCCTATCTCAATATTGTGAATTAATTCGCCATTGTCGACTTGATTAATCGATTGCAAAGGCATGGTTGGAAATAGAGCCTCCAGTCCACGCCCTAATCCTCGTTTTTGAGTGCCCGAGCTAGCTATTTTTGATAAATTTTTATCTGACGGTTCCATCCGCTTTCTCCCGCATGCAAAACTTCCTTTGTTTTCCTTAATACCTTCTGTTTTTCCCTTAAAAATAGGTTGATTCGGCCTAAATTACTGCTTTGTACCATTTGAGTAACTAATGCGTGCGATCAGCTCTTTGGCTAGTCGAATGTATGCTTCTGCCCCCTTAGATCGCACGTCATAGAGTATAATTGGCATTCCATGACTGGGTGCTTCTGCCAGTCTTACATTGCGCGGTATGGTCGTTTCAAATACTTTATTTGGAAAATGCTTTCGCAATTCATCTGCTACCTGCTTTGCCAGCGTCGTTCGATCATCGAACATTGTTAGCAAAATCCCTTCTAACTCCAATTTTGGATTCAATCCATTTTGAATTCTCGCCATGGTCTCCATTAGAGCTGAAATGCCTTCGAGCGCCAAGTACTCAGCTTGAATAGGAACCAGCAGTGAATCAGCCGCAGATAGAGCATTTACGGTTAATAAATTCAATGAGGGCGGACAATCAAGAATAATGAATTGAAATTGATCCTTCAAATCACTCAAAAACGTGCGGAGCCGATACGCGCGATCTTCCATCTGGAATAGTTCAAAGTCTGCTCCGGCAAGGTTGCGATCTGAAGGGACAAGAAATAATCCATCTAATGCTGTGGGTAGAACAGTTGAAGATATGCTCCTGTCAGAACCACTTTCAAGAAGCAATGCCTGATAGAGAGAAGGCCTGCCTGGATCGCGCGCAAATCCGAGGCTAGATGTGGTATTAGCTTGAGCATCGCAATCAACTAAGAGAACTTTGATGTCTGCCGCTGCAAGCGAGGCCGCTAGATTGATGGAAGTAGTAGTTTTTCCAACTCCGCCTTTCTGGTTAGCTACAGCGATGATCTTTCCCACGAATCTGTGCTCCACGGTGGTTTATGAATGAGGTATCAATGGTCAATTTAGCAGGAGGTTTGGTAGTGAGTAAAGGAATTTCTTGGTCTATGTTCCACGTGGAACTTAGGAAAAAAATCGTAAATCGTTCTTACGTTCCACGTGGAACAATTACGTGCTTATAAGTTATGGTAGTACTGGTAAGTATGGTCAATATGTTTGCGCGCATCGTTTGAATTGCATAAAGCAAGCAAAAACAAAGGTCTTTCGCGAGAGCAGAATGTCGTCATGCTCAGCAATTCCAATGTGCTAAT
>MEKX01000074.1 GCA_001767075.1 Acidobacteria bacterium RIFCSPLOWO2_12_FULL_54_10
GACAATTTTCCCGTTGTAGAGGATGGTATCGGGGGCCTGCTGCTGCGCCTGCAGCAGGCCGCTGCCCCAACACAACCCTCCGATTACCAATAAAGCAGTTATCAAATTCCTCGTCATCAAAATCACCTCGTCATAAGTTAAGTTTACCAATTGGCTGAATTGCCGCCCAGTTCCACCTGTGCGCCAGCGGGTGGCAAGCCGGTCTCGCGAGCTAAAGAAGGAACCAGATGCTCGATCTTTCCGCCGACCATGGTCATCAAAACCCGAATCGAGCGCATCTCTTCTATGGGAACCGTCAGGTAGTCCTTATCCAACACGACCAGATCGGCCCATTTGCCAAGCTCCAGCGAACCCAGTTCCTTCTCCTTCTTGCCGGCATAGGCCCCGAACAATGTTGTCACCTTCAGTTGCGACTGTCGATCAATGACCGTCGCTGGAGAATACACCGTGCCATTGTGGTCCTTGTGGGTCAGAGCAGAATAGAAAATGTCGAAGAAAGTCAGATCCGTGTATTCGATGGGCCGGTCGTTTTCTAAATTGTTCATCACGCCGGCGGCAAACAATGCTTTGCGGGGAACCACCTGCGATATGCCCCGCTCGCCATAGACGGCCATCACATTGCGGGCGCCTCCGTCATACCAGGTGATGTCCCAGCCGCTGGCCATCATGCCCAGATTTTTATAGCGAGCAATTTGATCGCCCCGAGGGTACATGGCCATGTGGTTGCTGATATGGCGCTTCTCGCGAATCTCTTCCGGGGTCATGCCCGCGTCCTTGCTGGCCTTCTCGATGACATCGAGCATGATATCTATTTCTTTGTCGCCGATCATGTGATTACCCGACATCCTTCCGCCTGCCTTGACAAATTCGTATAAAGCCCTAGTAACAGCCTCGAGGCTATATGTCATATCCGAACAGGAGCGCTCATTGTTTTCGCGACCAGCAGCTGTTGGTGGTAGAACACTGCAGCCACCGCCATGTTCCGGATCAATCCCATCCAGCCAGAAATGATCAGACCCAGAATCCAGCAGAGCCACAATAGCATTCGTGAAGTAAGAATCCACAAAAAAGTCGTTCCGAAAGGGCCAGAACCAACTCCAGGCAAAGCGCATGGCCATCTGATTACGCTTATCCAACTTGCTGTAAGCGCGAATCGTCGTCGGTGCGTACAAGGCCGTACCGTTCAACGTCTGCCCATACCCGGTATACCAGGACAGGCCCAGACGGAAGACCTCCGTTATTTGGTCCTCAGTAAATATCACACCCGGTTCAACATACCGATAGCCATTGCCCGTATAGAAAGGTCTATCGGTCGCACCGGGAGGAAAATTCTTGAGGGCCTCTCCGAAGAATTTGTCTACTTCCTCGATGCCTTTTTGGTTCAGAATCGAACCCGTAAATCCCCAGCGCACTTGCACCGGGTTATTGGGAGCAGCCAGGTCCAGCATCTGCTTGTTAATTTGCCTCCCTGAATACCCGGAAATTGCGTCTCTCCAATCCGGGTTATAGTCTTTTCCGTACAGAAGGACAATCCGAATCCACTTCCCCGGGGTGGGTTTGGCCTTTTGGGCTGCTTCTTCCAGCACTCGGGGGAATTGCCTCAGTACCTCATCGGGCGAAACATTTATATACCGCGCAATGTGCTGATCGTCGCTGATTACTTTTCTGACGATTTTTTCATTCAGTGTGTTCCAATCCTGGGGGTGGTCGTGGGTCACGATAAAGCCAGGAAGGACGGTTCGGCCTTTCAGGTCAATTGATTTTGTGTTGGCCCCGGCCAGGCGGCGCACGTTTGCATCAGTGCCGACCGCGAGAACCTTGCCCTCCCGAATGGCCAGAGCTTGGGCAATGGTCCCGATCTTCTCGTTCACTTCGTGATTATCCACCGTGACAATTTTGCCGTTGAAGAGGATGGTATCGGGAGCTTGTTGTTGAGACCAAGCCAACCCGCTTCCCCACAACATTCCGACGACTGCCATCAAACCAAGCACCATTCCTTTTTTCATGCGCATGTTCCTCCTGAAATCAAATGATCTTTTTTGGCGCTGCATAGAAACAACTACATTCTATCACCGACAATCTCCTTGTCGGTCTCCTCATTTATATATGCAAAGATGACGAAGAAATGGCTGCATCCCCACAGCCGTATGCGGCTGTGGGGATGCGGATAAAAGTGGTTAGAAGGTAATCTTCAGAGCAAGCTGCACTTGCCTCATGCTGGTAGCCAGCGAAGTGATTCTTCCAGCGGTCGCACTATAAGCGCCTGCCGCAGTCCGAAACGTATTGGCGTTGGGAGCGCCAAAATTCGGATGGTTGAAGAGGTTGAAAAACTCCGCCCGAAATTCCAGATTTTTTCCCTCGCCGATACGGTTGTCCTTGGACATGGAGAGGTTAAATTGTTTGACACTGGGCTTGATGATCGTATTTCGAGCCAAGTTGCCGAAAAATCCGACCGGCTGCAACACGAAATTCGTGTAATCGAAATAAGCTTTTGCAGGATCGGATGAATTCGGATTCCAATCCTCATTCACTGGATTGTTATTCCCGCCTGCCTTCAGATCCGGCCTTTGGTCACATTCCGCCAGACAGCCGGAACGCCCGGAAAGCCCAGCCGTACTACCACCAGTAAGACCGACAGTGACAGGCTGGCCGGTTCGGAAATTGGTGGTGCCGCTTAGGTTCCAGCCGCCCAGCAGGCGATCCGCCCAGCCTGGCCACTGGCTGCCAAATTGCCGCTCAGCGCCAAATGGCAGCTCGTAGCCGTAAGAAATAGTGAAATTGTGTTTGACGTGCAAACTAGAGAGACCTTTCTCTCCTTCCGGGTCATAATAATTAGCAGTTCTAAAGCTGGAACCGCCGCCGCTGTTCTCTGCTCCCTTGGTCCCGCCCTGGCCGCCGCCAGAATCAATGTTTTTGGCTAACGTGTAGGAAGCATTGAAGCGAAGCCCATGGCTTAACCGCTTATCAACGACCAGTTGGCCGGAATGATACTGCTGATTCGAACTCGGGTTGATATACCGGAAAGAATTGAAATTCGGATTAACATTCGGCGCGCCTGTAGGGGTGAAATGCCGGCCGTCTTTTATGATCGTCTGCGGCTGGTTGGCATTCGCCGCCATCCAAATGCCAATGCCCCGCGTGGCTACGTAGTTTGCTTTGACCACCAGGGACTCGCTCAACTGCGCTTCAGCGGAAAATGTCCACTGCATGGTGTAGGGCAACTTGACTTCATTTGCCATTATGCTTGGGCTAGTATTTTTCTCTAAATTTGCCCGTTCAATGGGGGTGAGGTTTTCAAATGGGAAAGGATAGCGTAGCGGAAGACCGCCGGGGAATAACGGTGAATTGGCAGCGATGGGCTGCCAAATATAGGTTTTTTGATAGGGGGGAGCATCATTCGCTATTTGGTAGATGTAGAGCAGGGGCATGTCCTTGAAAACCCCAAACCCTCCACGGAATACCAGCTTTGGTCCAAAGGGGGTCCAAGCCAAGCCGAATCTCGGGGAAAATCCCTTGAAACTATCGCGGATCGTGAAGAAGGGGTCGTCTTTTGACAGCAAAGTGAAATCCTTATCCGTGAAAAGGTTTTTCACTTGCGCCAGCTTCCCGTTCACTTCTCTGGGTGAACTGATCCCCTCCCAGCGGACACCGATATTGAGCGTTAGATTCGACATCGCCCGGAAATCGTCCTGGAAGTAAATTGCCCCATAAGTTTGCCTGAAACCGCGACGTGAATCCGTCATTCCGAACTTCCCAGACGGATCCAAGGAAACGGATTGTTGCTGTTGGAAAGGTACGTTTTGGAGGAAACGCTCAATATTATTGTAGTTCATCCTTCCATATGCAAAAGGCTCGTTCTCTATGTTCATGCGATAGCGTTTGAGATCCGCGCCTAATATCAGAGTATGGGGTCCTTGCGTCAGATTGACCGTGTCCTCTGCATCGAACGTGTTGTCAACAAAAAGCGCAGTGCCAACGCCCGGACCCAGGCTCATGCTCGGGATGGCAAAATTCCCAAGACCGCCGCCTTTAACAAGCTCAAGGCGAGGATCCAAGCTGGACGGCAGGGGGAAATGTCCCGATTCTGTATCCAAATTCGAATAGGTATTAAACGCTTTGTCATTTCGACGAGTGAAAGAGAGCCGCGCAATATTCAGTAACGTAGGACTGAAAATGTGCGTCTCTGAAATCCCCGCCACAATGTAGCCACCGTTCTCTAGGTGTTGGTAGCCACCCGGCAGGAGTTGTGGTTGATCATTCGTGCTAAAGCTCTGGTCCTGAGTATAGCGGCCAAAGAAACTGTCGTTTTGCGAGATTTGATAATCAAATCGCCCGATGCCGTAGTTTTCACTGGCGTTAAAGGGCGTCACATTGAAGAAATCACTCACACCTCCAGAGAGATAATAATCACAGGAAGTTGGACCGCAAACACTAGGCAAATCATTGAGCTTCAAAAGGGGCACGATGTCTGGACGCACACCACCTGCAATCGGCGTCAAGACGCGTTGCGCCAAGGTACACTTGGACAACCCGCCAGAGCAGCTTGTGACTTGACCGAGCCGCGTTTCCGGAGTGATCCGAGTGGAGACGCTGGGATCGCCCTGCGCTTGCCGTATCCCTTCATAGTTCACGAAGAAAAACGTGCGGTCTTTCTGCAACGGCCCGCCGATGGAACCGCCAAACTGATTCCTCTTCAACGGGGCGTCGGCCAGTCTTGAGTCCAGGAACCAATCTCGAGCATTCATATTTTCATTCTTGAGGAATTCGAACAAGGAGCCGTGGAAGTCATTGGCGCCCGACTGGGTGACGGCATTGACCACGCCTCCCGAAGCGCGGCCAAACTGCGCCCCGAAGTTGCTCTGCAACAGCGTGAATTCCCGGATGGCTTCCACGCCCAACTGCTGCCCCAGGACGCTATTCACGGGCATTCCTTCCGAGGGCGTAGAAAGCTCCATGCCATCGAGCAGATAGGTGGACTGAGAAGGCCGCGTTCCGCTGATGGAGCGCCGCGCATTGCCTCCCCCACCACTGAAAACTCCACCGGAACCGGGCGAGAAACCGAGATCGGTGACTACGCCCGGCTGGATGGCGGTGAGATCAGCAAAGCTGCGGCCATTCAGGGGTAAATCCCGCATGGTTTTTTCGTCCACCAAGCTCGACACCGTTGAATTGGTAGTCTCAATCAGCGGAGCCTCTCCGGTGACCGTAATCCGTTCCGCCACGGCGCCCACTTGCAGCGCGAAATCCACCTGCGCTTCCCGACCGACCGTCAAGGTCACGCCACTGCGGACGGTGGTTTGAAAACCGGCGGCCTCCGCCGTCACTTCATAATTCCCTAAGCCCAGTTGCGGCGCTCGGAACCTGCCGGCTTCATCCGACGAGGACGTCCTGGTAATGCCCGTCTCGACGTTGCGAACCGTTATGTTCGCGCCTGGGATCACCGCGCCGGAAGCATCGCTTACGGTCCCGGAGATGGTCCCGGTAGTTACCTGGGCAAAAACTATTCCACCAAAGAACAGCATGCACACCGCTAAGCTCAAAAGGTTCGTCCGAAAACGCATGGTAAGACCCTCCTAACTTCTAAATACCTTGAAGAAAAGAAATCCACTTCTTTACTGCCAAGGTTTGACCGTAACTTCGTTTGCCATTTCCCCTTGCGGTGAGGAATTCCAGCCCATAAAGACGCTGATCGGTGCTAATAGATCGGATGCAGCTTCGGAAAAGCATAGGTACAGTTATAATGACTGCGAGAAGGAATGGAACTTGTTGTCGCATAGGTACAACGCACCGCACCGCTAAGTTGATTTCGTTATACTTCTAACCCCGCTCCAAGTCAAGTCAATTCTGTCTTGTGTGTCCTTAGCACATGAATTGTCCGGTGTCGTTAACACATGAAGTGACCGCAATCGAGCGGCGGTTGTGTAGAGCTTTTTGCGAAGATGGTTCTTTATGCGCCCCCACTTTAGCGTTAAATTCCTCAAGCAAGGGAGATTGCACGGGAAAGAGAACCTATCTTCATTAATATCAATTAGTTGCCGAGCTGTCCTGGGCCGTCTATTTGGCATGCGCCGTGCGAAGAATGTCAAACAAAGGGGACCGGCCCGGGAACAAAGGACAGGTGTAGGTACCCCAGCTATTATCGCTGCCTGAGCCGTTTGCTCCTCTTGGGGACTCCCGGAACGAGAGGTGAAATCATGGTTCATAACATTGCGATCACTCACATAAGAAAATTACTTTGTTGTTCCGCATTCTCTAGAAAAATCATTGTGCCCGTTTTGCTGTATAGCGTTCTCATCCTATTCCCTGCAAGTCAGCTTGCCCAAGATCACGCTCACGGTGCTGGAACAGAAAAGCCAGCCGGAACGGTCGAAAGTCCCGCTGAAGATCTAACGTCGATCAGCACGACGCATGGCCTGAAGATGGCGATGGCTTTGCGGATCGATGAAAATGCAGGGATCAAATTGGACGGGAGTCTCAATGAGGCGGCGTGGGAGCGCGCCCAGCCGAACCTGGGTTTCCGTCAGCGCGATCCACAGGAGGGCGCACCCTCCACGGAGCGCACTGAATTCCGCATCGTGTTCGACCAGAAAACCCTATACGTCGGAGTCATCTGTTACGATACCGAACCCAGCAAGATCATTGCGACTTCCCGGCAACGGGATGCGCGAATGCAAGATGACGACACAGTGGCAATACTGATGGACACCTTCCATGACCACCGCAATTTCTATATGTTCCGGACCAATCCCTTGGGTACGCAAGCTGACCTCATGGTCACCGACGAAGGCAGGGATATCAACTCCGGCTGGGACGAAAAATGGGAGGTAGGTTCGCAACTCGTGGAAGGTGTGGGATGGATGGCCGAGTTCGCCATCCCGTTCAAGTCGCTGCGGGTCGGTGGAACTGAGAACCAAGTCTGGGGGCTGGAGATTGAACGAATCATTCGCCGCAAGAATGAGCTCAGCTACTGGAACAGTTTCCGGCGCGGCTTCAGCCTGATGAACATCTCCCAGGGAGGGCATATCCGGGGGCTGGAGGACTTTGACCCTGGTTTTCGTCTCCGCATCAAGCCGTTTAGCGTAGCGGGCTTCAGCCGGTCTTCCAACCGTTTCAGCGCGGATACCGACGATGCCATGGATGGGGGTATGGAGGTATTGAAGTACCGCATCACGCCCGGCCTGATGGCTGACTTCATCGCCAACAGCAACTTCATCGAGACGCAAATCGACGACCAGCAGGTAAACCTGGACCGTTGGGATTTGTTCTATCCGGAGCGCAGAGAGTTTTTCCAGGAGGCCGGAATTTTCAAGTTCGGCGTAGCTCAGGGCGAAATGCCCGCGCCCGATGTGTCCCTATTTCACACGCGGCAAATTGGCTATTACTCCAAACGCGAGGGCGCGGCCTCGCGACAAATACCGGTGCCCATCGTAGCCGGCAGCCGCCTCACCGGGAAGATACAGGGCTTTTCCGTGGGTCTGATGGATGTGCAGACTGGCGCTCTCCCCAACGAAGGGATTCCGGCCAGTAACTATGGCGTGGTCCGGATCAAGAGGGACATCCTGAACCGCTCCGCCATTGGCGGATTTTTCATGAACCGCGAGATCGCCGGGACGGACCCGGCCACAACGATAGCGGGAACGAAGAACGATTATAGCCGGGTGTTCGGGTTTGACACGAACTTCGTGTTTAAGGAGCACTTCTTCGCCAACTTCCTCTATGCCCGCTCCAGCCAACCCGGCCTAGGGAAGGATAAAGAGAACTGGACCCTCAGCGGGAGCGCGAAATGGGACAGCGACTCGATGTATGCGGGGCTGGAATACCTGATTGTGGATCCCAACTTCCGAGACGATCTTGGCTTTGTGCCGCGCCCGAACCAGCGACGCATCTCCCCGCTGTTTGATATCAAACCACGCATTGAAAGAATCAGCAGCGTAATCCGAAAATTGCAATTTGGAATCCGCCTGGACTACATCACGGATCAGGAATACAAACTCACCACTCGCTACGCGCACTACAACGCCCAAATCTTCTTCCAAAGCGGCGACCATATCCTGATCGCACCTCACACGCGGTTCGAGAGGGTCGCAGACTCTTTCCCATTGCGCCGCAACATCCGAGTGGCGGCTGGGGACTACAATATGACCAACATCCGCTTTGCCTACACGGTCAACCCCGCCAGAAGAATTTCCGGAATGTTTGTCTTTCAGCCGCAATGGGGATTTTTCGGGGGAGACCTCTACACCGTTTCCCTGCGGCCTCGCATCAAGGTGTCCCCACAACTTACCCTGGTGCCCGGCTATACCTTGAACAAGCTCACCTTCCCCCAGGGGAAGTTTAACGACCATATCGTCAGCACGGGAATCGAGTACGCCTTCAATAATCAGTGGCAGACTACCACATCGGTTCAATACAATAACGCGGATTCGCTCTCTGCGCTGCAATTCCGCCTCAATTACATCTTTCGGCCCGGGGATGATTTCTTCGTCGTGTATAGCTTGGGTCGGGCGATGGGAGGTACTCGCTACGGACAGATGGACCAAACTCTGGCAGCCAAGGTAACCTATTCGTTTGACTATTAGAATCTTTTTAAGGATGCAGAATAGGAGATAGTCCCACGGCCAGGAAATCACTGACCGGGATAGAATAGCGGCGTCGGCTTCGTGCGACCGAGTAAACTTGACAGTGAATGAACTGAGCGAAGCTCGCCGGCATCGTCGTCGCGTTCGCCTTGCTGGCCTTGATGAGCGTATTCGGGTTGCGTCTGGACCGTTCGAGCCTCTGACATGACCCGACCTATGTTGCGCTGATTCCAGCCGTGAGGTGGGGTTCGGTGCTGGTGGTTGCGGTTGTGCCCGCTGCGCTCATCATGGCCAGCAGGCTGTCGCTGCCGCAGCGAATCGGACTGACGATCGGGGTCTGGTGTCTGCTGGCGCTCGAGTGTGTGGTCTGGTAGTTAACTTTGTTCTGATGGAAGGCCTGCGCTGACCTGGGGCCGGGACGCTTCAGGGCCTGCAAACGTAGTATAATTATCTTGCGCTTAATTTCGCGGTGTGTAATGCGGTTGCCCCGGTTAGTTTTGTGATCTGAGGATTTCCGCCTTTAGTATTCCTCCGTAAGTTTTACGCGGCATATTTTACGATTGGCGATAGCCGAAGCGATGCATGGTCCCGATTGGTTCATGCTGCGAGGGAATCGGCTGGATGGCGATTAGAGACAAATTATTATGCTTTCTGTAAATAACATTTCCATGCGCTACGGCGCGTCACTACTGTTCGACGATGTTACCTGCACGTTTTTCGCAGACCGCCGCTACGCGATTAGCGGGCCGAACGGCGCGGGCAAATCGACATTCATGAAAATCCTGACCGGCGAGATCGAGCCTTCCAAGGGCTCCATCACCCGGCCAAAGAAACTCGGCATTCTGCGGCAGGACCAATTTGCCTTTGACGAGTTTCGCGTAATTGACGCCGTGATCATGGGCAACGCGCCGCTTTGGAAAGCCCTGGAAGAGCGAGACGCGCTGTACGCCAAGCCCCACGAGTCGCTGACCGATGATGATGGGATAAGGCTGGGCGAGTTAGAAGGCGTTGTTGGCGAAGAAGGCGGGTATACGGCGGAGTCCGATGCTGCGGTGCTGCTGGACGGGTTGGGAGTGGAAGATGCCCTGCATGAGCGCAAGATGGGCGAGCTGCAAGGCGGCCAAAAAGTCCGTGTCCTGCTGGCGCAGGCGCTGTTCGGCAACCCTCCGGCGTTGCTGCTGGACGAACCGACGAACCACCTGGACCTCGACTCGGTGCACTGGCTGCAAGACTATCTGAGCAAATACGAAGGCGTGCTGATCGTGATCTCCCACGACCGCCACTTCCTGAACAGCGTATGCACGCACACCGCCGATATCGACTATGAAACGATCATCATGTATACGGGAGGATACGACGACATGGTGATCGCCAAGTCGCAGATCCGCTCGCGCATTGAAGCGGAAAACGTCCAGCGCGATAAAAAGATCGCGCAGTTGAATGAGTTCATCGCGCGCTTTTCGGCAGGCACGCGTTCGTCGCAGGTGACCTCGCGCAAGAAGGAAGTCGAACGGTTGCAAACCGCGGAACTGGCCCGGTCCAACATCCAACGACCGTACATCCGGTTCAACATCGTGCAGCCTTCCGGCCGGCATCCGCTGGAGATCGAGGGACTGCGGAAATCTTACGGAGATACCAAAGTGATCCGCGACTTCAAAGCCAGCGTAGCGCGCGGCGAAAAAATCGCCCTCATGGGCCGGAACGGCGCGGGCAAGTCCACCATGGTGAAATCGCTCCTGCGCAACGCGACAGGATACATTGAAGATTCGGTAAGGCAGTTCGCGATTGACGGCGGCACGGTGAAGTGGGGGCACGAAGTGGCGGTGGGCTACTTTGCGCAGGATCACACCGATTCCATCAGCAAAGGTACGACCGCCATCGAGTGGCTGTGGCAGTTCGATCCGCAGGCATCGCAGGAGGAACTGCGCGGCCTGATGGGACAGATGCTGTTCAGCGGCGACGATGCACTGAAACCCACCGACGCGCTTTCCGGCGGCGAGTCGGCGCGGCTGATTTTCTGCCGATTGATGCTGCAGAAGCCGAATTTCCTGGTGCTGGACGAGCCGACCAATCACCTGGACCTGGAAGCCATCAATGCGCTCAACATCGCCTTGCAGAAGTACGAGGGGACCGTCCTGCTGGTGACGCACGACCACGACGTTATCGACGAAGTGGCCACCAGGATTTGGAACTTCGCAGACGGGAACATTGATGACTTCAACGGCGGGTACACGGACTTTCTGGTGTATGCGCAAGAAAAGGCGCTGATCGCTTCCCGCTGATCGGCGCAAGTTATAATGCGCGTCCGGCAGCAGATCCCGAAGCCCATGCCCATTGGAAGTTGAAGCCGCCCAACTGGCCGGTGACATCCACCACTTCACCAATAAAAAACAATCCCGGCACCTTGCGGCATTCCATCGTTCTGGCGGATAATTCGTCGGTATCGACGCCGCCCGCCGTGACTTCTGCTTTCTCGTAACCCTCCGTGTCAGCGGGTGTCAGCGCCCAATCGTGCACTTGCTGCTCCAGTTTCGCGAGCGCGGGATTGGTCCATGAGGAAGGCGCGTGCAGATCGAGCCAGCGAGTTGCAAAACGCTTCGGCAGCACTTGCTGGATGGCGGAGCGGGCAGAGGCAATATTCCTTTCTTTGGCTTCGCGAATCGCCGCCGTGACAATTTGTTCCGGGGCCAGGTCTATGCGGACCGGCTTGCCGTGGTTCCAATATGAAGAAATTTGCAGGATCGCTGGCCCGCTCAGTCCCCGGTGAGTGATCAACATTTTTTCCCGAAACGACTGCCGACCACAGGAAGCAATCACTTCCGCCGAGACGCCCGCCAAATCGCAATACCGGGATTGGTCTTCCGGCGCGAGCACCAGAGGCACCAACGCAGGTTTCGTCTTGCGGAGCTTCAATCCGAACTGGCGCGCCAGCA
>MEKX01000075.1 GCA_001767075.1 Acidobacteria bacterium RIFCSPLOWO2_12_FULL_54_10
CTACCTCCGTTGCTGTTACTGAAATCCTATCATGATAACGCAGCGGTCCAACACTGATGACTTTCGAGAACGCCCTTCGGAGACGCACGAGGTGAATCGTGGCCGCCACTCTTTTCAGTGTTCCCGCGCACTACCTCATAACGAAACAGTGGGCGCGCTCACGCGTGACCCGTCTGATCTGCCCAATGTAAGTCGTTGGCCGTATAGTCGGCTTCCCGGAAACTGATCCACCACCGATTTCGCACCAATCTTGACAGTCCCTCTAGCAATCAGCCATCCTCATTACGATATGGATCAACCTCTCGACGTTCTCGCCTTTGGCGCGACTCCCGGTTACGCTGCGGCCAATTTCTCCACGCGCAGCCGCTTCCGATTCTTTTCTGCGCGCCACAAGTCATACTGAAGCTGCTGATTGAGCCAGCTTTCGGCGCTGGTGTTGAAGGCAATGGAGAGACGGACGGCCATTTCGGGGCTGATGCCAGCGCGCCCATTTAGGATGCTGGAGAGCGTTTTGCGGCTCACACCGAGTGCTCGTGCGGCTTCCGTAATATTTAGCTTCAGAGGCTTCAGGCAAAGCTCCCGGAGCACTTCACCCGGGTGTGGTGGATTATGCATCTTCATGGATCACCTCTAATGATAGTCCTCGTAGTCCACATGGTCGGCGTTTTTGCCGGCCCAACTAAATGTAACGCGCCAGTTGCCGCTTACCTTGACAGCCCACGTACCCTTTCGCCTGCCGCGAAGCTGATGGAGACCTAAACCGGGCAGGTTCATGTCGTGAGGGCTTGTTGCGGCGTTTAGGCGACCGAGGATCAGTCGGAGCCGGTCAGCGTGTTTCACTTGAATTCCTGATATGATTCCGGTGGCGAAAAATCGTTCGAGCCCTTTGTGTTGAAATCCTTTGATCGTCACAGATGCTTAGTGTAACCCATATAGTTACAGACTGCAAGCCCGCTGAGCCACCGGATGTCTCCATTTCTTACTGACTTGACATCCCTGCTCCCCTCAGCCATTCTCAATTTTGAAACAGGCGCTTCATGGATCAACCCCTCGTCGTTCTGGCCTTTGGCGCGCATCCCGATGACATTGAGTTGTGCTGTGGGGGGACCGTCATCCTTTTGGCGAACCGGGGCTACCGCGTGGGCGCGGTGGACCTGACCAGAGGCGAGTTGGGCACGCGGGGGACGGAAGAAATTCGGGCCAAAGAAACAGCCGCCGCCAGCAATATCCTTAAAGTCTGTTTTCGGGAAAACCTGGGCATCCCGGACGGTCATATTGAAAACAATCAGGAGAACGTCCTGCGCGTGATTCGAGCCATCCGGCAGCACCGGCCTCGCCTGGTGCTGGCTCCCCATTGGGAGGAGAGGCACTACGACCACGTCCACGCCAGCCACTTGGTGGCGGAAGCGTGCTTTTATTCCGGGCTGGCGAAGATCGAAACCGGCCAGGAAAGTTACAGGCCATTCCGGGTCTTGTTTTACGTGGGCCGCATGGGTTTTAATAGGCCTTCTTTTATCGTGGACATTTCCGAGACCTTCGGGGAGAAGATGCGGGCCGTGCGCACTTACCGCTCCCAGTTTCATCGCGGAGCGGAAGAAGAAACCACCAATGAGCCAGAAACTTTTATCAGCACTCCCTATGCGCTGGAAGTTTTTGAAACCATGGCGCGCTATTACGGGGCCATGATCGGAGCACAGTACGGAGAGCCGTTTTTGGTGCGGGAGGCCATCGAGCTGCGCGATCCGGTAGCCTTCTTCCAGGAGTTTCCCGATACCCGGCTTCCCTATCTGTTTCCTTCTCCTTGAAGAGGCCAAGAAAATGAAAATCGGCATCACCTGTTATCCCACCTATGGCGGCAGCGGCGTGGTCGCCACCGAGTTGGGGATGGAACTGGCCGACCGAGGCCATGAAGTGCATTTCATTGGTTCGGCGCTGCCGTTTCGCCTGCGCCTGTCCAACGAGCGCATCTTCTTCCATGAGGTGGAGGTGATGAGCTACCCCTTGTTTGACTACCCGCCTTATGCCTTGGCCTTGGCCACCAAGATGGGCGAGGTCGGGCAGGCCATTGGCCTGGACTTGCTCCACGTGCATTATGCCATTCCCCATTCCGTCAGCGCCTTTCTGGCGCGTTCCATGCTGGCCCCGCAGAAATTGCCCTTTATCACCACGCTGCACGGGACCGACATCACCCTGGTAGGCATTAACAGTTCTTATTTGGGCATCACCCGCTTTGCCATTGAGCAGAGCAATGGCGTCACGGCGATTTCCAGGTACCTTCAAAAGAAGACGGTGGAAGCGTTTGAGATACAGACAAACATTGAAGTCATTTATAACTTCGTCAACTGCGACAAATACGTCCGTGTGCCCAACCCGGAATACCGCCGGCGGTTCGCCGCCGACCAGGAAAAGATTTTAGTCCACCTTTCCAATTTCCGGCCCGTGAAGCGGGTGACCGATGTGGTCGAGATTTTTGCGAGAGTCCGCGAGAAAGTTCCTTGCAAACTTCTCCTGATCGGAGACGGCCCGGACCATGCTGCTGCCGAGATGATGACTCACCGCAAAGGGATTCATCCGCACACTTTTTTTCTGGGCAAGCAGGAAAATGTGGAGGAGACGTTGAGCATCGCCGATGTGCTGCTGCTGCCGAGCGAGATGGAGTCCTTCGGGCTGGCCGCCCTGGAAGCGATGGCCTGCAAGGTGCCGCCGGTGGCCAGCCGGGTGGGCGGCCTGCCGGAGCTGATTACCCACGGCGTGGATGGCTTTATGGTCGAAGTGGGCGATCTGGAGACCATGGCTCACTATGTGGTCCGGCTGCTGGAATCTCCGGTCCTCCATGCAGAGATGGCCCAAGCGGCCCGGCAAACCGCGGAGAAACGTTTTTGTTCCTCCTTGATTATTCCCCAGTATGAGAACCTCTACCGAAGAGTCTTGGAGCGAGCAGGATGAGAAGGACGAGTCAACGAAGGTCTGGCGTGGAAAGACCGGAGAGCGGAAGGGGACGGTGGCAGCTTCTGTTCCAGATTCGAAAGCCGCTTGCTTTCGCCGCCGTTCTGCTGGCCTTGAGCGTTGCGTTTTCCGAAGCGTTACTGCCCGGGCCGACCGAGACAACCGAGCGAACCGATGCAGCCGCGGTTGCCGAGGTCATAGAAAAGCTCCCGGTGGTCGGTTCCGTCTTGCTCACGGGCGCCCATCCCGATGATGAGAACAATGCTTTGCTGGCTTACCTGGCTCGTGGCCTGCATCTGCGCACGGCCTATCTTTCCGAAACCCGGGGCGACGGCGGACAAAACCTGCTGGGCAATGAACAGTACGAAGCCCTGGGAATGCTGCGTACCGAAGAACTGCTGGCTGCCAGGCGTTTGGATGGCGCCGAACAATACTTTGGGCAAGCCTATGATTTCGGCTTCTCTAAGAGCGTGGACGAGACTTTTGAGAAGTGGGGGCGCGAGCAGGCGCTGGGCGACTTTGTGCGCGTCATTCGCGCTTTCCGTCCGGACATTGTGATTTCCCGCTTTACAGGCACCAGCGCCGATGGTCATGGACATCACCAGGCAGCCGGCATCCTCACCAAAGAAGCCTTTCGCGCCGCCGCCGACTCTGCTCGTTTTCCAGACCAGGTGGCGCAGGGGTTAAAAACCTGGCAGGCGGCAAAATTGCTCGGGAACCTCTTTCGGGCCTCGCAGGACACTCCTGAGGTTCTCTCCATTTCTTCGGGAGCTTTCGACCCCGTTTATGGCAGAACATACCCGGAGATTGGGCGGGAGGCGCGCAGCATGCACCGCAGCCAGGGCATGGGAGCCGGGCTGGGGCAGAGAGGATCTTCCGTCGCCTCGTTCCGCCTGTTGGATTCGGCTCTTCCCGATCAGGGACTGGCCAAAGATTTATTCGCAGGTGTTGACCTCACGCTGAATCGCTTCACGACTCTGGCAGGAGGTTCTCCAGCAGTCGCCCGGCGGGTGGAAGCCATCCAAAAGGCCATTAAGACAGCGCGAGAAACGCTTTCTCCCACGCAGCCGGCCAAGGTCCTTCCCGCGCTGGCCGAAGGACTGGAGCAGTTGCGGGAACTTCGCGCCGAGATCGAGCGGAGCAACGCGCCGCAGTCCTCGAAAGAGCAGGCCATGTTCTTGCTGGGGATCAAGGAAGCGGACTTTGTGAAGGCGATCAGCCTGGCAGGAGGCGTCCTGGTGGAGGCTCTGGCAGACCGTGCGGAACTTGTTCCCGGCGAAACTTTCCAGGTTGCTGTGGAGAGTCTGTTGCGAGCACCAGATTATTTGCAGGCAGGCGAGATTACCTTGACAGCGCCGGAGGGATGGAAGGTTGAAAAGCTTGCGGCAGGCACTGCCCCGGCAAAGAACCCTGGCCAACTAGAAGCGAGGTTTCGAATAACCGTACCTGCGGACGCTCCTGTCTCTCAACCCTACTGGCTGGTCAAGCCACGCACTCAAGATTACTTTGCTACGCCGGAGGTTCCCTGGGTCGGCGCTGCCTGGAATCCGGCGCTCTTAAAAGCGAATTTTAAGTTTTCCCTGGAGCGGGAAGGAGAATCCATCCCTGTGGAGCAGCAGTCCGATGTCGTCTATCGCTATGCCGACCGTGTCAATGGCGAGCGAGAGCAACCGCTGTTGGTTATACCTTCTCTGGGTGTTTGGATGGAACCGGCGGTCGCCATCTTTCCGACAGGTTCAACGTCGACGCAGACCTTGCTGGTGAGAGTCCGTAACAATACGGCCAGCGAGCAGCAGGCGACCGTCCGCCTGGAACTGCCCCCAGGATGGAGTTCCAACCCTCCGACGCAGCCTATTGTCCTGGCAAAGCAGGGGGATGAAGTCTCCGCCCGGTTTGAAGTCTTGGCGCCGAATGCGGCCTCCATAACCAAGCCGGAGGGGCTGGCGGTCAAAGCCATCGCCCAAGTTGGAGGGCAATCGTTTTCGACCGGCTACCAAGTGGTGGACTACCCGCAAATTCAAGCCCGGTACTGGTTCCAGCCGGCAGTGGCTGACTTCGTGCGGTTGGACGTAAAAGCGGCGCCGGGGCTTCGCGTGGGCTACGTCATGGGCACGGGCGATGATGGGCCGGCGGCCTTGAAGCAGTTGGGAATTGCTTTAGAGCAGATTGGCTCCGAAGAGCTGGCATTCGGGAACTTGGGGAGGTTCGATGCCATCGTCACGGGCATCCGCGCCTATGAAGTCCGCAAGGATTTGGTCAGCAACAACGCCCGTCTGGTGGAATATGTCAAAAATGGCGGGGTGATGATCGTGCAATACAGCCGCCCGCTGGGCTATGGTCCTCCCTTGGGGCCATACCCGATGAACTTGGGTTCCACTCCGCGAGTGACCGTGGAGGAAGCGCCCGTGAGCATCCTGGAGCCTTCTAACCCAATCTTTCAGTTGCCAAACCGGATCACAGAAAAAGATTTTGAAGGCTGGGTCCAGGAGCGGGGCGTGTATTTCATGGAAAGCTGGGCACCCCAGTACACACCCCTGCTCGAAAGCCACGATCCGGGCGAGCCACCCCAAAAGGGAGGCATGTTGTTCGCCTCCTACGGCAAGGGTTTCTATATTTTTACGGCTTATATCTGGTCCCGGCAGTTGCCCGCCGGCGTCCCCGGTGCATACCGCATCTTCGCCAATCTGGTCAGCCTGGGGAAGACCAAAAGGCAGTGAACAGTGACAAGTGATCGCGCCGCTGCTTTTCTTGTCACTTATCCCTGATCACTCGTCACTGCCGTTGCCGTCTGTTAAACTTAAACTTATGAAAGTCATCACAATCCCGAAAACATTGTCCAAAGAGGGCGATCTGGTCGTTATCCCTCGCCGAGAATATGAAAAGCTGCTCCAGCTAAAGAAGATCAGAGAATTCCAACCCACCGCTAAGCAAAAAGACGCCTTGAAAAAAGCGGAACGCAATCTCAAAAAGGGGAAGGCGCTTTCCTACAATGCCGTCGCCAGAGCCTTGGGTCTTGCGGATTGATCCGGGCGTGTTGGAGAAAATGGAACAGATTCCGAAGGGGGATGCCAAGAGAATTCTCCGAGCTATCAAAGAGCTTCCGCTCAATCCCTACTACGGCGATATTCAGAAAATGAAAGGGCAAGAGAACGTTTGGCGGCAACGGATTGGGTCCTACCGCTTCTTCTACAAGCTGTTCGCCAGTGAAAGAATTATCCTCGTGTTTCACCTGGAACGAAGAACATCAACG
>MEKX01000076.1:0-9828 GCA_001767075.1 Acidobacteria bacterium RIFCSPLOWO2_12_FULL_54_10
CTCGTATTTCACCTGATTTCGTAAAGTTTCCTGCTGATAAATGGCCATAATCGCCTAAAAAAGCAATAAATCTAGTTGCTAAATTGAAACCATCAGATATACTTGGGCCAAGCGTTAGGGAAGGCGGGCGATTATGCAAAGAAACGATCAAGTGTCGTTTGTAATGATGTTTTGCGCATTAATGCTGGTCCGTGGCGGAAAAGCTACCTTGGAGCAGTCCATGACTGTTGTCCCAATGTATGGGAATGCGAAATCCCTAGCAACGCAGCTCTGCCAAGCTCAGTAGCAGCGCTTTTTTGAGCGATCCGCTGTCGCGGGCCTTCATTCATAATTTTTCAATTAGCTGTTTGGGTGTCCTGCGAAGGACGTGATATAGTTTAGAATTTGATCGTACGAGTTCCGAGCAAGAACTCGCATTCTTTACAATTCGAGGGAGAGACTCGATGGCCTACGTGATAGCTGAACCCTGTATTGGAACAAAAGATACCGCGTGCGTGGATGCCTGTCCGGTAGACTGCATTCACCCCAAAAAGGACGAGCCAGGATTTGATACCGCCACGCAACTGTACATCGACCCCGTGGAATGTATCGATTGTGGGGCATGCGTACCGGTTTGTCCTGTATCTGCGATCTTTGCGTTGGATGATCTTCCGGAGAAATGGACACAATTCACGGAAGATAACGCCAAGTACTTTCAGAAATAGACAAAAGTTATCGTGCAACCAGGAGGCGCGCGTGCTTGCTAGAAGCACGCGAATGCGTATTTTCTGATACATCCGGATTAGCGATTTCCCGTAAACAGGGGCTGCTGACAGAGAATAGACACCGGGCTGAAAGATTTCCGGTGCTGCAGGGTCGGCCCGTGCAATTGCAAGCTGGCCCGGTGATCCGTAGTCGGATAACCTTTGTTTTTTCCCAATTGATATTGCGGGTAGATGCGATCCCACTGTCGCATTTGTTCATCCCTTTCCACCTTCGCAATAATGGATGCAGCAGCGATGGAAATGCTCAAAGCATCGCCATGAATGATGGGAATTTCGGGGATGCTGGCAAAGACTCGCATGGCATCGACAAGAAGCAAATCCGGCGGCGGCGAGATTTGCAGAACGGCTCGCTGCATGGCGAGGCGGGATGCCTGGTAAATATTAATACGGTCGATCTCTTCTGAATCCGCGCTTCCAATGGCCCAAGCCAAAGCCGATTCCTTAATGGCTATTGCGAGTGATTCCCGATGCCGAGGAGGGAGTTTCTTGCTGTCGTTGATGCCGGGGATTCGGCGGGATGGGTTGAGAATTACGGCTGCGGCAACGACGGGACCGAACAGAGCGCCGCGACCAGCTTCGTCGACGCCAGCAATTCGCTGGCGCCCAGCCTTCCAATGCTCACGTTCGAATTTCCAAGTGCAGCGATATTGCCTGGCTGAAGGCATCGATGAGATAGCTGGCGTACAACTTGATTTCAGCGGTGAATAACCGGCCAGAAAAAGTCTGGCCGGAAATCAATCCTTTTCCTGAATCCGAGCAGCCTTGCCGCGAAGATTTTTTAGATAGTTGAGCTTGGCGCGGCGTACTTTTCCACGGCGGACAACGGTTAAACTTTCGATTGCCGGAGAATGAACCGGGAAAATTCGCTCTACGCCTTGGCCGAAACTGATTTTACGGACCGTGAACGTTTCGTTGATGCCGCCATGCTGGCGCCCGATCACGACCCCTTCAAAGGTTTGGATGCGCTCCTTTTCGCCTTCACGGATGCGCACGTTCACCCGAACCGTGTCGCCGGGCGAAAATTCGGCTATTTCGGGGCGGGGCGCCGCCTGATTAATTTGATCGAGTATATTCATGTGCTCATTCCTTTTCTAAATCGGCCAGCCACCGCCGCTGTTCGTCATTCAGCAGGTCGGGTTGCAGCAAATCAGGCCGATTATTCCATGTTTTTTCGAATGCTTTTTTACGACGCCATTCAGCTACGCGTCGATGATCTCCAGAAAGCAAGATTTCCGGCACGGCCATCTCACGGAAAACAGCAGGCCGAGTGTACTGCGGGCAGTCAAGCAATCCAAGACCTGTCCCGCCAGTTTCCGCGGAAAAAGATTCCCGTGATGCAGAAACCTGGTTTCCAAGGGCGCCAGGCAAAAGGCGCACAACCGCGTCCGTTACAATTGCGGCAGCTAATTCTCCACCGCTCAGTATATAATCGCCGACCGAAATCTCTGCGTCCGCCAAGTAGCCAGCTACGCGTTCATCGATACCTTCATAACGTCCGCACAACATCACTAAAGATACCTCTGTGCTTAAAGCCCTTGCCAGGGGCTGGTTGAATCGCTTGCCCTGGGCCGATAGCAATATCACTTTCCCCTGATTGCCTCTTTGATTCCGAATGGATTCCACGGCCAGAAAAAACGGTTCTGGCTTTAGCACCATTCCTTCTTCACCGCCAAATGGCCTGTCATCCACGGTATGATGACGGTCATCGGTGAACTGGCGAAGATCGTGAACAGCAATGTCTACGATGCCTGCCTGCCGTGCGCGGCGCGGAATGCCGAAATCAAAAACTCCTGAAAAAAAATCGGGGAAGATGGTGACGATATCAATCGTCATCTGACTTGCCCCTGCGCCGGCCTGCGGGTGCAGAAGTCGATTGCTTTTTCTTGTTCACATTCAGTTCCAGCAACCCTACAGGCAAGTCAACCCGGATTTCCCTTTTCTCCATATCAACCGAAGTGCATATATCCTTTGCGAAGGGAATCAACAACTCGCCTTGCTCCGCGTTCACTTTGAGTAACAGAACTCCGCCGGTATTCTCAGTGGCAGTGATTGTGCCAAGCAACTGGCTGCCTTGCAAGACAGCGCATCCGATTAAATCGTCAATGTAAACAGCGCCTTCTGAAGGACGACGCCGTTCGGATAACGGAAGCTCCACCAGACATCCGGCGTAGGGTTCGGCATCCGAAATCGAATCCACGCCGTGGAATTTCAATACAAGAATCTCTCCATGAAACCAAGACTCTTGCAAAACAAGCTCTTTCCGGAATCCTGGTTTCGAGAGCCGCACGCGCAACTCCGGCTGAAAACGATCCGGGTAGTCGGTGAGACTAACAGCGGCCAACTCGCCTCGTCTGCCGCGGGGCCTGCGAATTCGCGCAATGGCAACGAATGCAGTCTCTGTAGGGAGCGTCAAGAGCAATCCGTCCGTTACTCCAGGATTTCCAGCGTAAAGCGCCGTTTCAGCTTCATGCCTGCTGCTCCAAGAATGGTGCGAATGGAGCGCGCCGTTCGCCCCTGTTTTCCAATCACCTTGCCCAGATCACTCTGAGCTACCTTTAATTCCAGGACAGTGCTTTGCTCTCCATCAATCGACCTCACAGAAACCTGGTCGGGTTCGTCAACCAGCGCTTTGGCAATCATCTCCACTAGATCCTTCACAACCGCCTCCTCTCGAATCGCGACCAATTAGCAAGCGAATCATCAGGACTTCGTAAAAACGACCTTATGAATGCGACTACGCGTCCTAGGGCAATGGCAGAAAAAAGTATCTAACGCTGGAACCCTCAGGCCGATTGCGCCTGTGAGACCGGCTGGCTCGATTTGGAGCGGCGAATAAAGCTCCTGACCGTATCCGAAGGCTGAGCCCCTTGCTGAAGCCAGTACTGGACTCTCTCCGCGTTCATTTGAAAATCAGCAGGATTTTTTCTTGGATCATAATGACCCAAGATCTCAACGAATCGTCCATCCCGAGGCCTGGTCTTTTCAATGACCACGACACGGTAGTGGGGCTTTTTCTTGGCGCCCATTCTGGCCAAACGAATAACTAACAATGAAAATTCCTCCTCTAATAATCTATCAAATCGTTGCGAACTCTGCGATACCCAATGAAAAAAGGAGCACAAAGGCGCACATCATCATTGGGACATGGCCGGCAATTTCATTTTACCCATCTGCCGTTTGAGCAGGGCGCGAGCGCCGGCACCGCGCATCATTTTGCGAACCTGATCGAACTGTTTCAAAAGCTGATTGACTTCCTGAACCGAAGTGCCGCTCCCCCGCGCGATGCGCTTCCGCCGGCTGCCGTTGATGATTTGCGGGCTGCTTTTTTCCCGCAGCGTCATGGAGCTGATCATTGCTTCGACGCGGACTAATTCACGGTCATCAATGTCGCTGGCCTTCATGGCCTGGAACGGGCCAATGGAGGGAAGCATGGAAAGAATCTGGCTGAGCGGTCCCATTTTTCTGGCCTGCCGGATCTGTTCGGAGAAATCCTCCAGGCTGAATCCGTCCTGGCGGAGTTTGCGCTGCATATCCTCAGCCTGCTCGCGGCTGACCACTTCGCCAGCTTTTTCAATCAGCGTGAGCATATCGCCCATACCCAGAATCCGCGATGCCATGCGGTCCGGGTGGAAAATTTCCAGATTGTCGTACTTTTCGCCGATGCCAACGAACTTGATGGGCTGACCCGTAACGTTGCGGATGGAAAGAGCAGCTCCCCCACGGGCATCTCCGTCCAGCTTTGTCAGGATCACTCCGGTTAAGGCGAGCTTACGGTGGAATTCCTCGGCACTGCGAATAGCATCCTGGCCGGTCATAGCATCGGCGACAAAAAGAATCTCCGCAGGCTGGAGTTGCGATTGCAATTGGACCAATTCCGTCATGAGGGTTTCGTCCACGTGCAGGCGACCCGCCGTATCGACCAGCAATACGTCATGACCTTTGCTTCGGGCATAATTTCTAGCGGCAACGGCAAGATCCATCGGCGAATTGGAGGATGGATCACTAAATACAGGCAAACCAATATCTTTGGCAACGACTGCCAACTGCTCTCTGGCGGCTGGGCGGTAGACATCGACCGAAACGAGCAATGGGTGGTGTCCCCCCTTGCTGAGCCAGCGCGCTAGCTTGCCAACGGTAGTCGTTTTGCCAGCGCCTTGCAATCCAACAAGGAAAATTACGGTCGGCGACTGAGAAGTGAATTTCAGCTTGGATGAGCTTCCGCCGAGCAGCTCCACCAACTCGTCGCGGACAATCTTAATGACCTGCTGGGCAGGGGAAAAACTGTTCAGAACGTCCTGGCCAAGCGCTTTGGCGCGGACTTGGTCAGTGAATTGCTTTACAACCTGTAAGTTGACATCAGCCTCGAGCAAGGCCATCCGAATATCGCGCAAAACTTCCGACATATTCTCTTCGGTGAGCTTGCCTTCGCCCCGGAGCTTCTTGAATACCTGCTGAAGTTTCCCAGTAAGATTCTCGAACAAAACTGATCTCCCAATCGGAAAGTCACTCACTATTCTAGACTTAGTAGCTAAACACGTCAAGGAATGCTAGCCTTGCGCCAGCGGAGTGCAGGGAAGGTTGGCATGTAATTATACGTTCACGGGTATATTTTTTTGTCATAAGATATAGATCACAACTATTTGAGCTTTTGCTGCATCTTATTGATAGCGAAGATAAGTATTGGTGATATGATAAAGGCAATATTTAGCTTAAGCAGTGCCAAGTGAGGTGTTCAACATGACGGCAATTTGGCGGAAAAAATCGAGCCTGTTGTTTTTGGCGGCGCTACTCGTTTTCCAAATACCCGTATTTGCAGCCCAAGATGACAAAGATGACGATGAAAAGAAAAAAGGCAGCAAGGACGACGTAGAGGCCATCGGCGACCGCGATGTCGGCAAGGGAATGAATTTCTATTCGCTTGAGAAGGAGATTGCACTAGGCAAAGCCTTGGCGCAGCAAGTGGAGCAGCAATCTCAAATCGTGATGGATCCGGTGGTTGCTGAATACGTAAACCGAGTAGGACAGAATCTGGTACGAAATTCCGATGCGCAGGTGCCTTTCAGCATTAAAGTCATCGACTCGGATGAAATCAACGCCTTCGCTCTGCCTGGCGGTTTCTTCTTTGTCAATACGGGGCTGATTCTGGCCACCGAGTCGGAAGCTGAGCTTGCCGGAGTGATGGCCCACGAAATCGCGCATGTGGCAGCCCGCCACGGGACACGGAGCGCCAGCAAAGCAGAGTTAGCCAATTGGCTCACGATTCCGCTGATATTTTTAGGCGGACCTATAGGATTTGGGGCGCGTTCAGCAGCGAGCGTTCTGGTCCCGCTGAAATTCCTGCAGTTTTCCCGAGGAGCAGAGCGAGAAGCGGATTTTCTTGGCCTGCAATATTTGTACAAAACAGGCTATGATCCATACGCCTTCACCGATTTTTTTGAAAAGATTCAGGCTAGGGAAAAGAGCCGTCCCGGCACGCTGGCAAAAGCATTCTCGACGCATCCACTTACGCCGGACCGCATCGATGCCGCGCAGACAGAAATGACTACAATTTTGCCGCCTCGTGATGAGTACGTGGTCTCAAGCTCGGAGTACGACAGGGTGGTTGATCGGCTTCGCGTACTGCAAAACCGGGGCATGGTGGATGGCGCAACGGAAGACAAAGAAGATCGGCCTACTTTGCGGAGGACGACGAAGGCACCGGATGATGGGAGTACTCCCTCCTCTGATAAAACCGAGGAGACCGAAGAAGATAAGGATGCCAAACCGCGATTGGAGAGGCGTTAACTAGAAACCAGAAAATTTTAAATAGCGCCGAGTTTCTGCATTTCTTCAGAATAATATTTGCGGAAAAGAATATCCCACTCGGCGCTGCCCTCAGGAATCTCCCGTTTTTGCGAACGAATTTTATCACGCACACGCACATCCATGCGGTGCTCGTCGCGCAACAAACTCTGCAAAATCTGAACAATTTCCAGACGCACATCGTTTACTGCTTGAAGGAATTGAATATGTTCCTTATGCGCCGATAAGCCAGTGGTCAGCGCGTGGGAAAGTTCGATCACCTTTTCCCTCGACAACTTGCTCCCATCCTGGTCGGGTTTTCCAGAAGAGGATATGCGGTGCTTCTTCATCAATTCCTTTTTTACAAGCTTATACATTTCCTGGTATGAGATTCCATCGCGGCGCATCTGGTCGCTGTATTTTTCCAGGTAGTCTCTGACCTCCTGGTTCAGGCGATCCTCTGCTGCGGCATCATCCGCTAAAATCTGCTGAATCCGTTCGGCGACGGCTGACTTGTTTGAAAGCTGGACCTTGCCTGACTTTTCCAACAGCCCAGTCAACTGCGAGGCTAGATGTCCAACGTATTCTTTAGGCAATGCCATTGAGTCGGTTCCTTATAAAGAAATGCTTCCCAGGTTAGCCAGTCCCTGAGGATGATGTCAAACGATTCGGATCATTGCACGAACTATTTTGAAGAAGAGACGATGCAACATTTTGTTGGTGATCCCGCTGCTGAGCAACAGGTCCAGAGCCAACAGGAAGCTTGATGGGGTTGCTGGATTGCCCGCTGCTGGTTAGGACCAAATCAGGCTCGCCGATGGGAGCATTTGCCGGCACTACAATATTTATTTGGTATAAGCCGATAAAACAGGGAGCCATTCCAGAAAATTGCACGGTGGCTGGAATTCCGCCAATCGTTACGTTGGGAATATTTGCTGGCAGTGATGTCGATAGCGGATCGCTAGCCGCCGGACTTCCTGTTTCCACTGTTGGGAATACATCCCCCAGACCTGTAGCAAACAGAGCGATGACTTCACCTCGCTGTACTGGATTTGCCGATGTCACCATGTTGAAATTGGAATTGTGAAGAATGGCTCCATGGCCTTGGCCACTTTGATTGAGTGTGAAAACACCCGGAGCCGAAGAACTGAGAGAGATGTTTACAGGAGCACTAGAAACTCCATTCACTTTAACGACAACCGGTGCAGAGGAAAATCCGGCAATCTCAAAGGGTACTTGCGCATTAATTTGCAACGATGAAGCAAAAAGTATGGGTGCATCAAAGCCCCCGACGGTGACCGTTGGTTGCGAGGGTCCAGAGAGGCCGGTTCCGAATATGGAAACTAATGAGCCAGGGGCAATTCTGGCAGAGCTAAAGGAGAAACCAGCAGCATTCACTACGCCGGAAATGTTGACTTGCGGGCGCTGAAAAGTCCCCCAAAATGGAATGGCAACACTACGCTGCGAGGTTTGGCCTTGTATTGTTAAAAATCCCTCAAAAGTCTCAGAAAGCGGAACCGTGGATCGGGCAGAAAAGGATATGGTCGCTGACGCGCCATTGGCCAGGCTGAAAACCGATGGCGTAGCAATCAAGCTCAACGGCACATTTCCGAGTGTTTGCACGGATGTAACCGTGAAAGTGTCTGTTTCAGGGTCAATTTTTGTTACCTGAATATTCGTTGAGAAATTCAATGTGCTTCCCGGGGTATTCGCGGAGAAGCTTAGAGAAACAGGTGAAACAACAATTGGTGTGTTCAGAGCCGCTTCAAGATTAAGCAACCCCAAGCCCTGACGCTGCACACTGGCCAAACTACCGTCGGCATCTCGCACTACGCGAGATGCCGTATTTACCAAAGCAGACTTGATTTGCCTGGGATTCAAATTGGGATAGGACTGTTTGAAAATAGCAGCGGCACCGCTGACAAACGGAGCAGAAAAACTGGTTCCCTGGCCGGTGATGAAACCGGAAGAATTAAACTGCTCGCCATCCTGGAAATTGGCTTGCGTCGCAGCGTAGATATTGGTCCCCGGAGCAAGTAAGTCCGGTTTGATGCCGAATGAAGTGCTGGGACCATTGCCGGAGAAGCTGGCTGCTCGGTTTGAAGAAGCGTGAATTCCAATGCGGCTCGCACTTAGGACAGCCGATGCACCTGCCGATTGCGAGGAAAGGAATTGCTCTAAAGCAAAGCCCTCATTGCCGCCGATCATAGCGGACGGTATTTGAGTAGCGTCGCCGACGCTCATCAGAACTGGCGAGCCGTCGATTTGGTTGTTATAAACAATAGCCGCCAATGCACCAGCCTGAATTGCATTCTGTATCTTAGTCGAAAACTTACAGCACCCCCTTAGGATGAGAGCCATACGGCCTTCCAATGAACCGGGGGGAAGGGGAGAGCAAGCGTAACCTGAGCCATCGAGAGCACTCACGCTGTGCAGTGGTGCAGGCCCCACATTCGCTAGGATATCTGGTCCGTTTCCGGGAAGTGATCCAATGGTCCGCAAGTTTTCCGGCACCGTAACGGCGGAAGTTATAGAAAGCGGGTTCGCTATAGTGCGGCTGTTCGTGGATGAACCAACCGTGATGGCGGACTGCGCAATGCCTGGAGTATCCACCGTGCCGCTGCCAGGGCCATCATTGCCTGCCGCGACGACAACGATCACGCCTAAATCCACAGCAACCGCCACAGCGACGGCCAAGGGATCGTTATCTGGAGCACGATCGGCAGGAGCGCCGAGACTCAAATTGATCACCTGCATGCCGTCATTGACCGCATCATCTAAAGCTTTAATTATCGCCGACTCATTTGTTCCTTCGGTTGAGCCAGGCGTTCCGAAGACTTTGTAACTACCCAAAAAAGCTTTTGGAGCAACACCCACCAAACTGCCGAATGGCGAGGTTGCCCGGCGGCCAGCAGCGATGCTGGCGACAAATGTGCCGTGGCCATCGCGGTCCTGGGCGTCGCAATTGGGATCCGTGCTACTCACCAATCGAATATAATTTCTGGCGACGATCACTTTGCTGTTCGTGAACCGCTGGTCTGAATTGGCGCACGAGGATGATGGAACTGTAAACTGAGGAAATCCCGAAGGAGGGACCAGGGAAGCGTCCTGCAACATCGGATGATTAATATCAATTCCCGTGTCGATGATGCCAATCTTAATACCGGCGCCGGCATTCGCCTCTCCTCCGATCTGCGGGGCAGTCCAAGCCTCCGGGACATGGATCAACGGCAGAGCGGCCTCCAGAGCTTTGTGATATCGAATGTCTGGATAAATTTTATCG
>MEKX01000076.1:9845-22851 GCA_001767075.1 Acidobacteria bacterium RIFCSPLOWO2_12_FULL_54_10
AATGGAATCGAGCGCATCGCTGGAAATGCTGATCGCCAGGCCATTGAAAACAGTTTCCATTTGCGCATTCACTTTTGCTTGCGGCAACGCTTCGATTTGCTTTACCACAATGGCTTGCTGTGCCAGCAATTTTTGCCGGTGGGCGGATTCATTGAAACCTGCTGTTTCACTAGATGGGGAATTTGCGGAAAGTTTTGTTAAATAAGTAGCGACCGGGTCTTCTTTCAACTGGATCAAATATTGTTCAATTTGCGCCGCTTGCAGCGAAACCTTGAATATAGAGAAGGAAAAAATGCAAATGACAAGACGGAGTAAATAAGGCACTGAGAAATGCCGATTACGATGGATCATCGGTAAAATTAAAACCTGCTTCCTGAATTTGGAGCGTTCACAGTATCTGTATAACCGCCATATTAATTGCGTATCCAGCCATAATTAAGCAGACAATTCAATGCCATTGACTAATGTAACAAAGAATATCATAACCTCACGCAGGCAATGTCTGACTTGGATTACTAGAAATGCTGAGAGTCGATCAAGAGCATGTGCGCGGAATCATTTAGAGGCATGACGGAAATTTATAAGAATCAGAAACCGAAGAGCCATTCCAAGGACAACATCATAAAGACGCCAACAAATACGATAATCGCCATCCAAATGCCGGGTTCCTGGTTCACTTCCGGAATAAGATCACTGGCGGCAATATAAAGCGTGACGCCGGCTGAAAGAGGCAACGTATATGCCACCCATTGCTTCAACGCGAACATGCAGATCACGCCGGCGATAGTCGAAAGACCCAAAATGCCGGCTGCCATAGCTGCGGAGCGTTTGCTTTTGCCGGCGGCAAGCATGACTGAGCCGACCGCAAACCCCTCAGGCATTTTGTGCAGGAAAACAGCAAGAAAAACCACCCAGCCGAGCCATTCGGAAACTAAAAAACCGCTGGCGATGGCGATGCCATCCATGAATGCGTGAATGATTAATCCGAACAAGACCGTATTGCTTCGTTGTTGACTGGCGACCTCTTCCGTATGAATTTCCTCACCGAAATGAAAATGGGAGCTGAGCGTATGCTCTACAAAATGGATCAAAAGATAACAGCCAAGCATCCAAACCGCTGCCGAGTGACCCAGTAATTCAAAACTCTCCGGCATCATTTCCAGCAGCGCCGCCGCCAGCATGAATCCAGAGCCTAGAGCCATGAAATACTTCAGGGATATCCGTTGCCACGGACGGCTGACAACGAACAGGCCGCCGCAAAAATCAGCAGCGGCTGCAACAATTCCCAATGCCAATACCAATAATTCCATGGTTTATATTAACGATAATGACAGAAGATTGGACGCCTGCTACGCATCCATTCACGGTATTATTCGGTCCTGGAGTTAACCAGAATGCCGGATGGTCAGGACGTCGCCGTCCTTAACAAGATATTCCTTCCCTTCCAGGCGGAGAATCCCTTTCTGTTTGGCTGCGGCAAAACTTCCCGCATCGATCAAGTCCTGCCAATAGATGACTTCGGCACGGATAAAATGTTTCTCGATATCGGAGTGAATAGCTCCGGCTGCCTGAACCGCAGTGGACCCTTTGGGAATGCTCCAGGCGCGGCATTCCTTTTCTCCCGCGGTAAGGAAGCAGATATAGCCCATCAAGTCGAGTGTTGCGCGAATGACGCGTTGCGTGGGTGGTTCCTTTAGGGAAAAGCCTTGAAGAAATTCCTTTATCTCTGCATTCGACATTAGTGCCAACTCGGCTTCCAGCTTACCGCAAACCACTACCGCCAGTGTGTTGGGCTTGGGTTCATTCTGTCCGTAAGAACGCAGGACTTCGTCCGATTCCCCTAGCATTTCCTCGCCTGCATTCAACACCAGCAGCATAGGTTTCTCCGAGAGAAAGGAGTAGCCTTTGATTCTTTTCTTTTCATCCTCCGCCCATGCGACTTCCCTCAATGGTTTGCCTGTTTCCAGCCACTGCCGCGCTTTTACAAGAACGGCCTGCTCTCTTTCATGATCGGGATTCTTGGCTTTTTTTCTGTCTTTTTCCAGTTTTAACTCGCGGTTTTCAATCGTAGTCAGATCTGTCAGGATTAAATCCAGGTTCAAATCCTCGATATCGCGTCCAGGGTCGATGGTGTTTTTCACATGCGGCACGGCATCATTGCGAAAAACTCGGACCACATGCAGCAAGGAATCTAAATTCCGTAATGTATTTAGATAAGCGCTCTCTTTGAGTGCTTCTTTGCCGATGGCTGCGACATCCGCATATTCGACCGTGGCATACGTTGTTTTATCGGGAGTGAATATTTCCACGAGCTGGTCCAGACGGGAATCGGGAACGGGAACAATTCCGATATGTTGTGTTTCCCCGTGCCGATGCGATTCTGACGGAGCGCTACGAGTGAGGATTTGAAAAAGCGTTGTTTTGCCAGATTGAGGCAGGCCAATGATTCCGCATCTCATATTTTAAAAGGATCCAATTAAAGAATCGAAAATTAGTAAGCCCAGCGCACGAGTGCTGCGCCGGCTGTGTAACCCGCACCCACCGTCGCGTATAAAACCAAACTCCCTTTCTTTAGCTTGCCGCATCGAACAGCATCGGCAGTTGCCAGCGGGAGAGTTGCCGCGGTTGTGTTCCCATAGCGATCAATGTTGATCAACACCTTGTCGGAGGCTATGCCGAGCCGCTCCGCAGTCGCTTCAATGATGCGGCGGTTCGCCTGATGCGGAATAAATACATCGATATCATTCACATTGAGCGAGTTTCTTTCCAGAATTGATTTGCTGATTTCAAACATTTTGCGAACCGCGTATTTGAAAACCTGCTGTCCATCCTGGTGGATATAATGCATTTTATTCGCTACGGTCTCTGCGCTTGGAGGCATACGGCTGCCTCCGGCAGGCATGTAGAGATATTCCCCGCCTGAGCCGTCAATTTCGTGCATGTAATCAAGTATCCCAACAGCGTCAGAATCCGACGGTTCCAGCAGAAATGCGCCGGCTCCATCGCCGAAAATAACGCAGGTAGCGCGGTCCTGATAATTGGTGATGCGAGACATCACGTCAGTTCCAACAACCAGAACGCGACGATGTGCTCCGGTTAAAATAAATTGAGATCCCGTGATTAACGCGTAGAGAAATCCGGAGCAGCCAGCGGAAAGGTCAAATCCCCAAGCCTTGGTGAGGCCAACTTTCTTTTGTACCAGGCAAGCCGTGGAAGGGAATAACATGTCTGGCGTTACGGTTGCCACTAGAACAGCTTCAATCGTTTCAGGTCCAACACCGCGTTGTGCGAGAACCTCGCGGCAAGCTTCGTAAGCTAAATCAGAGCTAGCTACTCCTGCGCCCGCGATGTGGCGCTCTGAAATGCCGGTTCTTTCCCTGATCCAACTGTCGGATGTTTCCACCATTCTTTCCAGATCAGCATTGGTAAGAATTTTAGGAGGAGTGTAACAACCAATCGCTGTTATTGATGCGCGCATTGACTCTTCTCTGTCAGAAATACTGTCGAAAAGCAAATGATGACTGATTGATAATGCCGGTATCTCCGGTAGTCATAGTTATCGCAGACGAACTTCTAACTGTAGGTTTGTTTCGGAGAAATTGCAAGAATCGCTCAACATTCAAGGGGTTGAGTTTGCTGGATCACCCAGCCCGGATGCCAGCTAACATAAGCGTTGTCAGAAGGATTCGCTTCAACCCCAATTCTCTGCCTGAAGGGTCAAACCACTCTGCGCTCGAGTGCGCTTCGCCACCCCTTCCTCCTCCGCCTATGGAAATGGCCTCAATGCCGAGTGACAAAGGAATATTGGCATCGGTGGATGCACGCTCCAGCCGGGTTTGGATTCCAAGATGTTGATCTGCTTCCTGAATGACCTTAAGGATTTTAGCCTCAGGTTTGAGCTCGGCTACTGGGCGGTCCCCGATTTGTTGTATGCGCACCTCTAATTTCCCAGTGGCAGTTTTCGATTCCTGTTCAGCAGATTTATGAACGAAGGTATCCAAAAAACGAGCCAATCGCGAGATTTCTTTTTTGTCCGTGGAGCGAATATCCACTTTCATCCAGGCTTTCTGGGGGATAGCGTTAACAGCCGAGCCTCCTTGTATAGCCCCGATGTTCAGTGTCGTGCGTGGTTCGGAAGGCAAATCCACTTGGCTGAGCATACAAATGGCTGCGGAAAGAGCGCGGATGGGATTGACCCGGTCAGAATGATTCCAGCTATGCCCACCAGGACCTGATAACTCGACAATAAATCTGCGACTGCCAATGCCAGCAACCGTAACGTGTTCTGAGCCCCCGCCATCCAAGACGATGACGCCTGCTGCATGACGGCAATGATCGCGCTGCGAAAATAGGTGGCGCATGCCCATCAGATCGCCTTCGCCTTCCTCCCCGACATTAGCTACAAAGTTCAATCCGAGGTTTGTTTCGATTGGGCATTTGCTGAGCGCTGCAGTAATTCCAAGAAGTGACGCCAGGCCAGCGCCGTTGTCAGAGATGCCTGGTGCGCACAGCCGGCCATCGCGGTGCTTCACTATAATTGCATCACGTGTTGAAACCACCGTATCGAGGTGTGCAGTAATCCATATTTTATTTGATTTGTAGCCCGGTCTTTCAGCGATGACATTACCCACTGAATCTGTTTGAATTTGCTCAAGACCTAGGTCACGGAAGCGCTCGGCCATATATTGAGCTTTATTCGATTCATGAAAGGTCGGGGAGGGGATCTCTGTCAACGCAATTTGAGTCTGAGTGATCCAGTCCGATAACTGACGCAGGGAGTGCGATAATTTTCGCCAAACAGGAAGTCGAATAATTTCATTGAGTGAATGAGAGCAATAGATTTGCGAGGAACTGGCCATAATAGTCAGGGAAAAGTTTAGTACGATGGAAACCAACGCGCCAGGAAGGGTGATGAGAGGCAGGGTTTCAATGGATCGTATTCACAGACATCGAGGCGAAATCAAAATTGCAATGTCCCTGATCTAGATTTGAATCCCGGTGCGGGCAGGTAAACCGTTGAGCAATTTTCACAACGATAGACCTCTGCACTCTCTCCAACTTGCTTCTTGATATCATCGCCGAAGCCGTACCAGCGCTTCAAATGACCAGCGCAAATTTTCCCTTTTTCGTTCTTCTCATTGCAAGCTCGCTGGAATGGTATTCTTGTCTTTACCACCGGTTTTGTTTCTGGCGATGTCGTCTCTGTCATAATTGAGTCATTCCTCTAACGAAAGATATATCTAACGCCTCTTTATGCCGCAGAAATGCAAATTATAGGCAGCAAATCCAATTCCTGCCACCATTTTCTGATTTTACACGAAAGCGGCAATCAACGGCACCAGCAATATACCGCAGTCGATAAAAGAAAGTTAGGGAAAAAGTTGATCCGGATACACTACAGACAATAGGTGCAAACCTCGTGCGGGAATCGTGGGCCCTGCTTCTGTGCGGCTACGAGCCTCGATAATATCCTTTATTTGATCAGGGGCTATGAATCGCCTGCCAATCAAAATCAGCGTGCCCATTAGATTTCTTACCATGTGGTGCAAAAATCCACTGCCTTGCACGGTAAACCGCAATTCCTCGCCATCTCGCTCGATACGGGCTGAGAAAATTGTGCGGATGGTTGATTTGTTTTGCGATTGTGGGTCTCTGTCTTTGGAAGCAAATGACTTGAAATCCCAGGTGCCTTCATAAAAGCGGGCAGCTTCCGCCATTGCTGACTCGTCCAGTGGATGGGGGTGATGATATGTGAAACGGGCAAGCCAAGGAGGACAAATGGCTCCGCGATAAAGCCTATAGCAATAAATTTTAGATTGCGCATCTCGGAGAGCGTGAAACCGCAAATCCACCTCCCGTGCCGAAAGCAGGCGAATGCTAACTGGGATGTGCTCGTTCATTGCAATAACAAAATTACTGCAGGGGATAGGGGCGATAATTCGCACATTTGCAGCCTGTGCTGCAGCGTGCACACCGGCATCCGTTCTTCCTGCACCGCAAACATAAACCGATTCACCAGAAACATGCTTGATTGCCTCTGCGATGATTCCTTGTACCGTGGGCCGTTCCGGCTGTATTTGCCACCCGAAAAAGTCAGTGCCGTCATAAGCGATTCTGAGCAGCAGATTGCGGCCTGGATTGGATACAGAAAAGCTGCTTAAATCGTCACCTTGGTTATCCATATTCATGGTATTCATTCTCACCATTCTGACAATCTATCCGGTTTATTTGGCAGGAAGCTAGTAATATAGCTTGCCTTCGTCGCCTCTGAATGAGCAAAATATCCATGATGCCCTTCAGTATATGATCCGGCCAGGCGTGATATGCCTGGGATTGTGGAACTAAGATTGGGAATCAGTCCTTCTGGTGACAGGATAAATGGAAGATCATTTATTTGATATAGAGAAGGCACAAAAGCTGCTTCCTGATCTGGAACGTTGGCTGCAAACCGCGATTCATGCAAGGAAATTAATTTGCGAAATTGAAAGCGAATACACGGCCTTAGTGAAAAGAATTTTTTTGATGGGCGGGAAAATGGTTGACGTTTCCCATTTTGCAGAGCGGCGCAAGGAAAAGGAAACCAGTGAAGCAGTCTTTCAGGATGCAATGCAATCCATACATGAATGTGGCTGTGTAGTTAAGGACTTGGAGGTTGGACTAATCGATTTTCCGTGCCGGATGGGAGACAAGGAAGTTTACCTATGCTGGAAGCTGGGAGAGCCAACGATTCGCTACTGGCACAGTATGGAGGATGGGTTTTCTGGCCGGAAACTGATCGATGAGAAATTTGTAGCAAAAGCGAAGCGCTCACCATTCGTATAGAGTAGATTGCTTGCTCCTACCATTCAGAAGTGTCAAAATAGAATCCTTGAAATAAAATTTTCTCCCACTCAATAATCGCGGAGTTAAATAACATGCGCAAACAATGGCTTGAAGCGCGAAAGGGGTATGAATGCCCTACCCAAATTCATTTTGCCCGTGCAGGAATTATCACGGAAGAAATGCGATTTATTGCGCAGCGGGAGAGCCTGGAACCGGAATTGATTCGCTCCGAAGTAGCTAGGGGCAGAATGATTATCCCTGCCAATATTCATCATGAAAATCTTGAACCCATGGCGATCGGCGTCGCCTCCAGTTGCAAGATCAATGCGAATATTGGCAATTCTGCCGTGACATCGGAAGCCAGCACAGAACTGAAGAAATTGCATAATGCCGTGCACTATGGAGCCGATACCATCATGGACCTTTCCACGGGCGGTGATATCCCCGGCATTAGGAAAGCGATCATTCAAGCATCACCGGTCCCTGTCGGAACGGTTCCGATCTATGAAGCGCTAACTCGAGTGCGCGGCGTGGCTGATTTAACGCCGGAAATCATGCTGGAAGTAATCGAAGAACAGGCGGATCAGGGCGTGGACTATATGACCATCCACGCAGGCGTTCTTCTGGAATTCGTTCCATTAGTAAGCAAGCGGATTACAGGAATCGTTAGTCGCGGCGGTTCCATTCTGGCGCAATGGATGACCCACCACCGCAAACAGAACTTTCTCTATGAGCGATTTGACGACATCTGCAAAATCTTCCGCAAGCATGACGTTTCGTTTTCATTGGGCGACGGGCTGCGTCCGGGATGCCTCGCTGACGCCAGCGATGAAGCTCAATTTGCGGAATTGCGGGTGCTGGGCCAATTAACGCTCAAAGCGTGGGAATATGACGTCCAGGTGATGATTGAAGGCCCCGGCCACGTTCCCATGGACCAGATCAAACTACAAGTGGATAAAGAAGTGGAACTATGCCACGAGGCTCCATTCTATACTCTTGGGCCGCTGGTTACCGATATAGCTCCCGGTTACGACCATATTACGTCAGCGATTGGAGCCGCCATGATCGGATGGCATGGCGCTTCCATGCTTTGTTATGTGACCCCCAAGGAGCATCTTGGACTGCCGAATGAAGACGATGTGCGGCAGGGTGTGATCGCATACAAGATCGCGGCACATGCAGCCGATATCGCCAGGCATCGGCCAGGCGCTCGTAAACGGGACGACGCGCTTTCTCACGCCAGATACCGTTTTGATTGGAACAAACAATTCGAGCTTTCCCTCGATCCAGACACTGCTCGCGCGATGCATGATGAGACTCTTCCGGACGAGGGCTACAAGCATGCGCATTTCTGTTCCATGTGCGGACCTAAGTTCTGTTCCATGAACATGTCTCAAGCTGTAGAAGATTACAACGCGCAAATGCAACAATCTGAAACTCCCTTGATCGTATTGCCCTAACCCGTTCTAGCAAATAATTGGATCATCCGGCGCCTGCGCTTTTTAGAAGCGAGTGGATGATTATCTCCAACTCCAACCGCGCTATAATAATCGTGGAAGCACAATGAAGATTTGATCGGGGAAGCGAAACGCTAATGGATATCTTCTGGCAGCAGGTCCAGCAATTTATAAGGGGTGTCGACACGGCGAGTTTGCGCCAAGATGCGGACAGGCCAATTCGCGTAGCGCTAGTTGCAACCGGCAAGGATGAACTAAAGCTAATGGCAAACTTTTTTGTTCCCCACTACCTAAGACCCTCAAAAGCTGAGGATGTCAAAAGTCATTTGGTCTTGTTTGCTGTTCCGTTGCATCCATTGGAGTTTCATGAATTAGCATCCTGCGACGTCGTTATATCTAGCGAACAGGCTTTGAGGCAGGTCAGATTGGATGTTCCTCATGTTTTTGTTTACCATTCAGAGAATCCAAAGCAGACAGTTCGGGAAATTCTGAGGAAGAAACGTGATCTCGCTCTTCCCTTAGCAAAAAACTTTATGCCATTCCGCAGTTTTGTGCAACAGCGATGGATTCAGGCTGTTGCAGCCGAAAACTCCTTGGTTGCTGCATTGCAGGAGTTATCGAAATTTACTCCTTTACCTTCGGGCGCAATTCCTGATCATATCAGCGAAGGGCAATCGGGAAATAGCATTGGAAATTCTGCGAGCACTGCTGCTATGGCAGCAAATCAGATGCGACTGGCGTTCCTGATTGCGGCTTCCAGCGATTCCGAGGTTGGGTTTCGAAATCAAAGAGGACAGATTACCGCTGTGGCAGCAGCAGCTTTAGGATGCTCACTTCTGGCCAGCCGGATCAGCAACAAAACCGAAACGGCCAGTAGAATTATCAGCCGTGCCGCTTTCGCTTTTTTGGGAACATATGCAACCGGCTTGGCGTTGCAGCAGTTTCATAAACTCAGTCGATCTTTGTCTAGGGAAGAGAAGTCGTTCGCATTCGAACAGGCTTACAGCATCACGCGAACGGTTCTGGACGATGTGCTCAAGCGGATGGCATCTTCAAACCGTTCTGCGGCTTGATTTGGGCCGAATTTATGACTAATCCAGCAATTCCATCAGGAGGTGCATCATGCAGGTTCACTGGAGCATTCATCATGTTGAGCGCAATCCGCAACTGGATAAGGCAATTGAGTCCGGCACCAAGAAAATCGACGGATTGCTAGTTAGGTACTCTCCTGACCTTGTGCATTTCCACGGCTTAATTGAATTTACTGCTGCGCATCAGGGTCCTGTATGTTCGCTAAACCTGCGCCTTCCTACAGGACAATTGCACGCGCGGCAAGAAGGTAAAACGGCGTTGGCTGCTCTAAAAGCATGTTTTAGACATCTGATTGAGCAAGTAAAAAAGCATAAAGAGAGCTTGCGTGGGGAAGGGTCATGGAGGCGCCAGCGTTCCAAAGCAGCTTCGCGGGCTCAGCAACCAGCAAACGCCGATTAGCATTTAATCCATGCCATGATGCTTCATCGGGCGAAGTGTAAAAAATGGCAGTCGAGTGAGCAAAACTAATACCTGTATCGGTAATAATGCACAGCGACTCGTAATGGATACACGATCGGATATGGATCAACCAACAATTATTTTGTGGGATCCCCAATGGGGCGCTCTGACTGAAGATGTTTTGCGCAAGAGGCTAGAGGCAAAAGGTTATTGCGTTTCCATTTTTCATTATCCGCCTGGAACGTGCTTCCCATCTCACACGCATTCAGTAAATAAAATGGATGCGGTTTTGCGGGGGCGCATAATAATATGTTGGCCGGGGGGACAGTTGCATTCTGGGACCTGGAGATGCCATTGAGATTTCAGCAGGTGTTGTGCATAGCGCTGAAGTAGTCGGCACGGAAACTGTCGTAAGTCTGGATGGAGTTCAATAGCCGCTGCATGAGCCTGTTGCAATTAGCCCCCGGAAATTATTGATATAGCGATCAGTTCTTCTTATAATAAAAGTTTGTCATTTTATATTAATTAAAATCTGCAAGCGCACAAGCTTGCAGACCAGATCAGTGGAGGAGGCTATTTCATGGGGCAAGAAGGTTGGAATCCCAGCACTTATGGTTTAGAAGAGCACGGAATTCAGAATGTGAAAAGCGTGTATTGGAATTTGCCGGCGGGCCAGTTGTATGAACACGCCGTCCGCCGTTCAGAAGCGCTAGTGGCGCATCATGGTGCGTTGGTAGTCAATACGGGCCGTTATACAGGGCGGTCTCCCAACGATAAGTTTGTGGTCCAGGATCCCAGCAGCGATCCATACATCTGGTGGGGGAAAGTAAACCGCCCATTTGATGCGGAGCGATTCGAACACCTCCAGCGGCGTATGCAGGCCTATTTGCAAGGCAGAGAGCTTTACGTACAAGATTGCTTTGTGGGTGCCGATCCCAGCTACCGAAAGCCAGTCCGGATAGTCACGGAATTAGCTTGGCACAGTCTGTTTGTCCGCAATATGTTCGTTCGGCCTGATTGGTCCAAGGTCCACCAGCATGTTCCTGAATACACCATTATTTGCGCTCCCAACTTCAAAGCAGTGCCTGACGTGGATGGAACACGATCAGAAGCGTTCATCTTGGTGAATTTCGGGAAAAAAGTAGTGCTGATTGGCGGTACAAGCTACGCCGGAGAGGTGAAGAAATCAGCATTCACCATCATGAACTACTGTCTACCGTTCGAGAATATTTTTCCCATGCATTGTTCCGCAAACATCGGACACGACGGCGATACGGCAATATTTTTCGGATTATCAGGAACCGGTAAAACCACCTTGTCTACCGATCCCGACAGAAGACTGATAGGCGACGATGAGCATGGTTGGAGCGATCACGGTGTTTTTAATTTTGAGGGTGGCTGTTATGCCAAGGTGATCAGACTCTCTAAGGAAGCAGAGCCTCAGATTTATGAAACAACGCGTCGTTTCGGCACGGTTCTAGAAAATGTTGTGATTGACCCGTTGACTCGCCGGTTGAACCTGGACGATGATTCGGTCACTGAAAATACCAGAGGCTGCTATCCTCTGACCCACATCGATAACGTCGAGCGCTCCGGCATGGGTGGGCATCCTAAGAACGTAATTTTCCTGACTGCCGATGCTTTCGGCGTCATGCCGCCGGTATCTAAGCTCACTCCTGAACAAGCCATGTATCACTTTCTGTCTGGCTACACTGCAAAGGTTGCAGGAACCGAACGGGGTATGGGAAATGAACCCCAGGCCACGTTCAGCACTTGCTTTGGCGCGCCGTTCATGGCGCAGCAACCATCGGTCTATGCAAACCTTTTGCGCGATAAATTAGCCAAACACAAAGCCGATTCCTGGCTCGTCAATACTGGCTGGAGCGGTGGACCGTATGGCGTTGGCAAGCGTGTCCCGATAGCGTTTACGCGTGCCATTATTCGAGCGATTCTCAATGGTAAGTTAGCCAAAGTTCCAACTAAGCCGGATCCCATATTCGGGCTGCACATTCCGGAGACCTGTGAAGGTGTTTCGACAGAAATTCTCCGCCCTAACCTGACGTGGAAGAACCCGGCAGACTACGATAAAAAAGCTCGTGAATTAGCTCAGCTATTTGAAAAGAACTTTGAGACCTTCGCGGCTACTGTCTCGCAGGAAGTCTGCGCAAGCGGCCCAAAAGCTGGATGACTGATCCAAAGTAATGCAGCCGCGGCATTAGGAACTGCATCTAATGTGTAGTGCAACGGAGGCGTTCATTGCAATTTGTGCAGAGTCTAATGGGGACTGCGGCGGTCATTTCAGGCTTGTTCATAGGAGCTTTGCAAGCGAACCAGCAGGGTGAACAAACGACTTCAATCCAGGTCAGCGGTAAGCTAATTCGGATCGTTGCCATTGGCGGTGAAACCACGGGCTGGGCGGTTCGATTAGCCGAGAAGACTCGCATTGATGATCAGGAATTGAATCAAATCGAAGTCGATCCGAAGCCGCGCAATATCAACCTTTCTCAGTTTCAAGACGCCGAAGTTGAAGTCACTGGAAATATTGTTCGGCGCAGAGGTGTTGAACGAAACAGCTATCCGGTCATTGTTATTGAGAGCATTCGCGGCCGATAACGATTCTACTCTTGACCGCCTGAATGGATTCAGATAATTTGTTCTTCAATGAACCTGATGGCGCTATCGTCTAGGGGTTAGGACGTGAGATTCTCAATCTCAAAACCCGGGTTCGATTCCCGGTAGCGCTACCAAGTTATTTCTTGTATTTACCGGTGCTTCAAGCACTTAGCCAATCCGACAATTTCTGTCAGTAATGCTCCATAACGCCCTATAGCTGCAAAAAGGGGGCACACCGGGGGGCACAGTGATTCGGAGCCGCTTTTTGCTCCAACGCCTCCCACTGTCCAACGCCTGAAAGCATTGAACGGGTTTTCAACTCAGCATTGCTATAATTGAGCGCATTTGAGGTTGTAGAGCAAGGAAGCGGATAGTGAAAACGAAGAAGCCGGAATCGCTGGACGAGATTGTTAGTCATAGTGCTGTTGTTCTAGCTGAACAGATTCAGAACGCGGCGATGTGAGCCAAGTCTGAAATGGACCTGCAAGTCGAAATCGCGGGCGCGCTGAAAGACTTTGCACAGCGCGCACAGATCAAACTGGAAGGACATCACAATGTCACCGTGGCGGAAGGCCGACCGGATTCGGTCTATGGCGCAGTCATCGTAGAATACAAGGAACCCG
>MEKX01000077.1:0-869 GCA_001767075.1 Acidobacteria bacterium RIFCSPLOWO2_12_FULL_54_10
CCCAAAGGTTGTAATCTTCTGTCCCAAATGTAGGGACTTCACAAAATCTTTTGACTGCTTCCACAATAGTGGACATGGAATTATGATGGGATTAAGAAACAGCGTCCCGGTCCTTTTAGTATATTCGACGAAGTTGCTCCCGGCTGCAAAGGTGCCCTGATTTAAGAACTTACCTATCATCCTCCTCAAGTTTCACAACTATCAGTGGATGGTGCGCGTCCTGCGGTTCATATAATCCATCAGCAAATACTGTCCGAGGTTGTAGGGCGTGGTGAAGTAAGCTTTGCCGCGGCAAAGCTCGGTAACTTTCTGGACGAACTTGACTAAGCCATAATCGCTCGCAAGCATGAAAGTATTGATGAGAATGCCGGCACGCTTGCACTTGGAAACTTCCTCCAGGGTCTGGCTGACAACCAGCGGGTCAAGCCCAAAAGCGTTTTTATAAATGCGACCGTCTTCGAGCGTCAACGCGGAGGGTTTGCCATCCGTGATCATGATAATCTGCCGCATGTCTTTGCGCTGGCGATCGAGAATACGGCGAGACAGCCGCAGACCTTCGCGTGTATTCGTGTGATAGGGACCAACAGTCACGCGCGCTAGCTCGCTCAAGGGCACTTCCTCTGCTGCATCATGAAACAAAACCAAATGCAGCGTGTCGCCTGGATATTGAGCACGGATCAGATGAGACAGCGCCAAGGCTACGCGCTTGGCGGGAGTGAATCGATCTTCTCCATAAAGAATCATGCTATGGCTGCAATCCAGCAAGAGCACCGTGGCGCAAGAGCTTTGGTACTCTGACTGGTGCACGAGCAAGTCACGGTATTCAATGGCCAGAGGCAAAGAGAGGCCTTCCCTGCGCATCGCTTGAA
>MEKX01000077.1:931-1212 GCA_001767075.1 Acidobacteria bacterium RIFCSPLOWO2_12_FULL_54_10
CTCGTCTCAATCCCGGTCGAAAGATCCCGAGTGTCGTGACGTCCGAAACTGCTTTTGCCGAGCGAACCTAACAAATCCTTCAGCGTTTTGAAGCCAAGAAAATCCAAGCTCTTATCAGTCAATTCGAACTTTGCGTTGCCTTCCGGACCCCGGTTCCCCGCCCCGCGCGCTGGCTGGTCGGATCGCCCCGGCGGGGGATCGCTAATGGAGATATATCCTTCCTGCTCCAACCGTTCAATCAGGCGGTCCGCGAGCTGCTGCAACTGCTCGGAGGACATTTG
>MEKX01000077.1:1227-12744 GCA_001767075.1 Acidobacteria bacterium RIFCSPLOWO2_12_FULL_54_10
CATTTCCTGCAATTTCGCAGGCGGAAAGAGGTCCCCATCCTGAAGGGCTTGCAGAATAGCCTGTCGCAATTGATCTAATGAATTTTCATTGCCGTATTCGGAAGAATATATGTCGGACGGAAAGCCGCTTTGAAGAAAATAATCAGCTAGCCTGCCGAGCAGGTTCTCCATATCCAAGGAGTCCAGCAAATCGCCTTGATATTTTTTGTAGTTAATAAATTTCATAAGCAACGCCAGGAACGAAATCCGCCACCAAAGCCTTAATTGTAAGAGCGCTTTGAAGCGGGACGATATTCATCGCGAAGAGGTGTTGAAGGCTTTTTGGTTTCCTCTGACATGAATCCAAGTTCCTCGGAGCGAGTAATCCGCTTATGGGCATGTAATCCCTCCAGGATAAATTCTCCTGCTGAAGCCAGAATACCCGGAGAATCCTTCGCTTTCACACCGAGGACAGCGACTTTTTCGAGCAACCCTTGAATCTTTTTCAGCCCCGTCAAAACTTCTGCATCGGATGCCATTTCTGGCAGCTTTAGCGCGCCGCCTAGCTCAAACCACTTCACAATGGATTCGAGATCAATTCCTTCATAATATTTCTGGAAAATCTTGCCGACAGCAGCACGGATCAGATCACGAGCAACGCTATCAGCACCTTTAAGTTCACCCTCGTACTCCAACTCGAATTTGCCAGTAATGGCAGGCAAAGCAGCATACACATCGACTATTCGCGGCACGACATCCTGTGAGCGATTGCTGACGGAGCGGCGTTCAGCGTTGGAAACAACTATTTCCATGCAACTGACCGGCATGCGCTGGCTGACGCCTGATCGCTTATCTATTTTCTTGTCGGAACGCGCAAGAAATGCGATTTCCTCCACAATATCGTAAATAAAATCCGGAATCGCAATGCGCGTATGACGGGCCAGCCACGCTTCCTGTCGAGTGATCGAAACTCCCTCTTGCTTGGTCAGCGGATAATGGGTGCGAATTTCCGAGCCGATGCGGTCCTTCAGCGGCGTGATGATCTTTCCTCGCGCTGTGTAGTCTTCTGGATTGGCGGTGAATACCAGCACGACATCCAGCGGCAGACGGATGGGATAGCCTTTAATCTGCACATCACCCTCCTGCATGATGTTGAACAAACCCACCTGAATTTTCCCAGCAAGATCAGGAAGCTCGTTGATGGCGAAGATGCCGCGGTGCGCCCTCGGCAACAAGCCATAATGAATCGTTAGCTCATCGGAAAGCTGATGACCACCGCGCGCGGCCTTGATGGGATCAATGTCGCCAATCATGTCGGCAATGGTTACGTCTGGTGTAGCCAGCTTTTCGACATAGCGAAATTTGCGGTTTAGAAAAGCCACGGGAGTAGCATCGCCCAGTTTTTCTATTTGCAAACGGCATGAGCGACAGATCGGCGCATAAGGATTATCGTTGATTTCACAGCCTGCCACGACGGGGATTTCTTCATCCAGCAAATCTGCGATAGAGCGGAGCAGCCGGCTTTTAGCCTGTCCCCGTAACCCAAGAAGAATGAAATTTTGCTTCGATAAAATTGCATTAACCACCTGTGGAATCACTGTGTCGTCATAACCGATGATTCCCTGGAACAACGGACCGCCCTTTTTTAACCGATCTAAAAGGTTTTCCCGCAACTCATCCTTTACCGAGCGCTCTTTCCATTTGCTTTCTGGGTAAGCGCTGCGGCGCAATTCACCTAAAGTGGTTGGTTTACTATTGGTCATGCGAGCACCGCCTAAGAGAACAGATTGATTTGTTAGATGATTATAGCAAATCCGAAGATTTTCATTTTCCCAGAAAGGAAACAAGGATAGGAAGAATTGTTACAACTGGGCTAGAGCTGCTTCGAGTTCGCTTTGGGCATGCTGATTACCTAAACGAGAAGTCACCTCGATACCTTTCCTGAAAATACTTTTCGCCTGTTCAGTCTGGCCGGTTTTGATGAATATCTGCCCCGCTTGATAATAGGCGGCTGCGTAATCGGGATTGACGTTGAGAAGAGTATGGAAATTTTCTAGCGCCAAATCGTATTCATCCCTTCCCGCGTACTCCATTGCCAACCCATAGCGGGCAAAGGAATCGTTGGGTTTGCGGGCTACCATTTGTTGCAAAATTTCCAGCCGTTGATTTTCCAAAGAATTAACTCCACTGTATAAATTATATATTGATACTATGGCGGCCTAACGTGTGACAACTCTAAACAATAAATCGCTCACAAAATTGAGTTATTCTTTATAACTAACGATATTCATACCTAATCGGCGAGGTGATCATGACCAAGGCTAAATCGATTCCCCAGAGACCTGTGAAGGATTCTCAGTCAGAAATCACACAAGTCGTGCTGCCAAACGACGCTAATCCTTTAGGGAGCGTTCTGGGCGGCACCGTGATGCACTTGGTGGATATGGTGGCTGCTATCGCTGCGCAACGCCACTGTGGCCGTCATGTGGTGACGGCTTCCGTCGATCACATGGACTTTCGCTGCCCAATCCGGGTCGGAGAAATTATTATTCTGAAGTCCTCGGTCAACCGCGTGTTTCGCTGCTCAATGGAGGTAGGGGTAAAGGTGTACCGCGAAGTCAGTTTCACGCACCAGCGCGAGCATACAAGTTCTGCGTATCTCACATTCGTGGCCATGGATGAAAACTTAAGGCCAACCCCTGCTATACAAGTGGTGCCTGAATCCGCGGACGAGAAGCGGCGTTATATAGAGGCAGGAAATCGCCGAAGGTGGCGGATGTCCATACTTTCGCCTCGTCCTGCTACTTCCGATAATGAATAATTTCGAGAATAAATAAGCACGCCATTTACAGCGCAATTACTTGAAGATTTCCCCAAATCCCAAGCACATAAAGGATTGCGCCAACGAACTACGAAGCAACATCCCCTTCGTCATTTTCTTTATACAGATACTTGATACAGGGCTTATAGAGCAGTAGATTGGGTCCATTCTGGCGATGGACTTTGATACAAGTCTTATCGTACCACTCGATGATTCCCTTGATTTGCTCACCGTCCTGGAGCACGATGACCATGGGAGTTTTCGCCTGCATCTGTTTGACGTAGTAGAAGTTCTCAGCGTTCGTTTGCTCCGGCGGTGCTGGCTTTTTCCGTAGCTTTGACGGATTTTGATCTTTCAATTCCGTCAGAGACGGGCGAATCAGTTTGCGGTTCATTCTGTTCTCCGGCAATTGCGGTCGCTCGCGCCGTGTCGGTTGCCTGAATGGATATTCCAATGTGTCACGCTCGCTCATGTCTGTCTTTTCCCTGAATGTAAATTCCGACTTTCTTTTATTTAAAGAATATAAGCAAAATCGCCGCAGGATTCAATCCAGTCGGTCGAATTTCCGCCTGCGACTTCAGGAGTTTTTCAACTCCAGAGTCTCAGACATCCGGCGCTGTGGCGCTAAGCTGATCGCGAAAGCTTCCAGGGAAATCTGAATTGGAATATTCCGCCGCAGATTCCTTTCCACTTGATTCAGCGCAGCTGCTGCCCGTTTCACTCCATCTACCCCGATGATTTGGGCTAGCTTCAGCAACTGCTTTGGGCTATCAGAGTTCCGTAGCGGCTCCCCGTCGGATCTCGCCTCAAGATGCAGGATATCTTGCAACAAACTATATAAGACCGACAATAAATTTTCAAGTCCTTCTTTTTCCCCAGCGATTTTACGCACCTCAGTAAAAAGAAGAGAAAAATTATTCGCAGCGGCGCCTGCTTCCAGAATCGTCATTAAAGAATCCCGTAACCGCAGATGGCTCTCAAGATCCAGTCGCAAGGCCCGGCCCGGACATCCCCTGGCCAGAGATGCGCGAAGAAGCTGGTCCTTTGCGCTTTCCTTTGGCCCCGACTTCTCCAGGATAGCCATTATTTGCTCACGGGTGAGTTCTGACAGAGCAAATGAAACACACCTGGAACGGATCGTTGGCAACAAGGAAGCGTCGTTTGATGTCGTCAGCAGCAGCAGGACGTGCGATGGAGGTTCTTCCAGTGACTTGAGCAATGAATTGGCGGCCGCTGAATCCATCCTCTCCACGTCTGGGAGAATAAATATTTTCTTGTCTCCAGCAGAAGGCAGAAAGGTCAAAGCCTGTTTCAGATAGCGGGCCTGCTCGATTTGGAATAATCTCAATGGACCGTTCGGCGGGAGCAATACAACATCCGGATGGTTCTGAATGACCAGCGGCATTTCGCGGGGTTTTCGTGTGGCGGATTCACGCTCCTGTTCGGCTATTTGCGTAACAGCGATGCGGTCATCTGCCATACCGATGAGCCGGCAATTGCGGCACGATGCGCAAAAATCGTGCTCCCGATCCTGGCAATGAACGGACTTGGCTAACATCTGCGCTAATGTGTATTTTCCTATGCCCGCTGGACCAGATAATAAAATAGCGTGGGGCAGCCGATTCCGGGCCATCATCGCTATTAAAAGATCAACCGTGCTGCGATTTCCATAATAGTCATCAAATGGCATTGCTGGTCCTTGGCCGCTGATTCTCCAGAAATGCATCGATACATTGGTTGATCCTGTTGTGCACCTCCTCGATGCTTCCCTGCCCATCAATAACACTGATGCGTTGCGGTTCTCGGCGCGAAATCTTCAAATAACCTTCCCGAACTCGGCTGAAAAATTCCAAGCCTTCGATCTCAAAACGAGTGGGGCATTCCTCAGTGGAGCGGTTTCTGTCAACCGTTCTTTTGGCAGCCAACGCGGGAGGAATATCAAGAACGAGCGTTAAATCCGGACGCAATCCCTGGCTGAGCGTATTTTCCAGATCTGCGATTACCTTCAACGATATACCTCTCCCATACCCTTGATAAGCGAAGGTAGAGTCTGTGAACCGGTCGCAGAGTATTACATAGCCGCTGTTGAGCGCTGGCAGGATGATTTCAGATATATGTTGCGCTCGTGCCGCAAACATCAGCGCAAGCTCTGCCAGAGGTGATAATTCAGCAGCTCCAGAGTGAAGCACAAGCTCACGGATGGCTTGACCGACTTTAGTGCCTCCAGGTTCCAGAGTTGAGACCACATTGTAACCACTCTGTCGCAACCGAGCTGCTGCCAGCGCCATTTGTGTGCTCTTGCCGCAGCCGTCCACACCTTCAAACGAAATCAGTTTTCCAGAATATGGCATTGATTTCTAATAACAGTCTTTGAATGGACTCATCTACTCAAGCAATATGACAGGTAGAATAACACCGTTGGGCCTTCTGTGCTACGTCACTGTTGAATGGTAAAATAATGACATCTAACATAATGTCTGACGGCACACCAATACAGGCAAATCTACAAAAAGTAATGAATCTAATTGCCTCATCGGCTGCACAGTCGGGCCGCGACCCTTCCAGCATCCGGCTGATCGCTGTATCAAAAACATTTCCAGTGGGCATGATTCGAGAGGCCTATGACGCTGGCGTTCGGGATTTTGGTGAAAATCGCGTGCAAGAATTTATGGAGAAATTGCCTGATCTTAAACTTCCGGGAGCGCGTTTTCACATGATTGGGCGCTTGCAATCAAACAAGGTCCGGCAGGCAATTGCCTTTGACTGGATTCATACAGTAGACAGCGAACGACTCGCAGCGCGGCTCCAGCAAGCCGCAGGAGAGGTCAATAAATCTATTTCCGTGCTAATAGAAGTGAAGCTGAGCCAGGAAGAAAGCAAGACCGGCGTTGAAGCAAGCAAAGTTCCCGATCTAGCGCGGTCAATTGCAAAATTGGATCGGTTGGAACTGCACGGCTTGATGGGAATCCCTCCTTACACTTCCGATCCTGAAGGAGCTCGCCATTTTTTCCGGCGATTGCGTGAGTTGAGGGATAGTATTCAGAACTCCGGTTTTGATGAAGCACGCGAACTTTCCATGGGTATGAGCCATGATTTCCAAGTGGCAATCGAAGAAGGCGCTACCATGGTTCGGATCGGAAGCGCTATTTTCGGGAAAAGATCTTACACGGAAGAATAGCCCAATAACATGACGATTCTAGTCCATGTACAACCGCGAGCAAAGCAAACCAAGATTGTTATGGATTCCAGCGGTGGATGGAAACTATATTTAACCGCCCCGCCCGTGGATGGAAAGGCGAATGAAGCCTGCATCCACTTTTTGGCGAAAGAGTTACATATTCCCCGTTCAAAAGTCCGCCTGATTTCCGGAATCAAGTCGCGCAAAAAAGTTTTTGCAATCGATGGAATCACCGACCAAGAATTCCGGCGCTTGCTGGGATGAGTATTAAAATGCACCTGGATCATATACAAACGCGATCCCATCGCTTACCGAAGGTGAGATGGTTCATTAAATGATGCTAATATGAACGATTCGGCGACTCATGATGATTGTGAGATCAGATCTCTCAAATATATGACTTCTAAAACAGCACCGCCGGTTGATTTCGCAAAAATCCAGCAGCATGCAGTCATTTTATTGGCTGCCTGGATGATTCCTGGCGGTGGACACTTCTGGCTACGGAAATGGGGACGAGGCGCTTTGTTGTGCGGTTCATTGAGTGTTCTGTTCCTATCCGGAGTCGTTATGCACGGGCGATTTTTTTCATTTCTTACTGCGGGAATGATCGAGACGGTTGGATTTCTTGGGAACCTATGTGCGGGGTTTCTCTTTTTAGCTGCCAGACTCCTGGGTTACAATCCCCTGGCTGCGGCTTCTCCGGTCGCTGATTTTGGAACAAAATTTCTGCTCATCGCGGGCTTGCTGAATATCCTCTGTATCCTCGACGCTTTCGATATTGCAGTCGGCGAAAAGGATTAGGGTCCAATTGATCGTGACGAATTAACACAAAATGACTTCACACTTATCAGCTGCGTTAATGTTATCACTTGTTATTTCGGTGGTGTTTGCAGTCACCAGCCGCGACACGGACAGGGAGCGCGTTAAATACGGGCTTTGGGTCTTTGGTATTTTCTTGCTGATAACCATCGGCGGCTCATGGTTGATGCATCTGCTACGCCCCTGATTTCTTTCCCTGCAATTTCAATCACGGCATAGAAAAGAAAACCCGGGAGTTTGCCCGGGCATAATGAGTTTGATAACTGGAAAGGTTATTCGAAGTTGTAAACTTCGACATGCAATGAGGGGTCATTGCGCACCAGCACGTTCTTGCCCGTCAAATCCTCAATATCAGGCAGAATTGTATTGTCTCGGGCTTTCAGCGCCTTCCCCACTTCCGGATTCACACGCAACGTAATTTGCTTTCCTTCAATCTGGCCGGCCATCTTGCGAGCCTCGGAAAGAATCTCGCAACACACTGTGTTAACTGACTTGACGAGCCCTGATCCGCTGCAATAGGGGCAACTGTCACCCAGCGTGCGCTCCAGTGACTGCCGGACCCTCTTGCGCGTAATGGCTACGAGACCGAATTCGTTGAAGCCTAGTGTTTTCGATGGCGCACGGTCTGACCGCAATGTATCTTCTAAAGCCGATAAGACCTTTTGGCGATTTCTCCTCTCATCCATGTCGATGAAGTCAATAACAATAATTCCGCCCAAATCCCGCAAGCGGATTTGCCTTACAATTTCCTGAATGGCATCGATATTGGTTTTCACAATCGTATCTTCCAGACGATTGGATTTACCAACGAATTTCCCGGTATTCACATCAATGGCCACGAGCGCCTCGGTCTGATTGATTACGATGTAGCCTCCGGATTTCAGCCATACCTTCGGCTTGAGAGCCTTGTTAATTTCTTCCTGGATTCCCATCGCTTCATACAGCGGCGCATCTTTAGTGTACAGCTTCACGCGTCCAACCAGCGAGGGCTGAAAACGGCTGATCCACTCCACGATTTTTTCATACTCTTGTTCGTTATCCACCCAAACAGTAGTGTATTCATCTGAAAGTTGATCACGCAACGTTCGTTCGATCAAATCCAAATCATTATGAAGGCGGGAAGGCGCTTTCTTTTTTTCCGCTTGTCCGCGAATTTCTCCCCACAATTTTGAAAGGAAGAAAACATCCTGGCGGAAATCGGCTTCGCTGCATCCTTCACCCGCTGTGCGAACAATAAATCCTCCTGGCAGTCCTTCGGTTAGCTCTTTTAGCATTCGCTTCAATCTCTGCCGCTCCTGGTCAGTGGCGATTTTATGAGAAATCCCAATATGATTCACGGTGGGCATGTAGACAAGAAACCGGCCCGGCAAAGCTATGTGAGAAGTGATTCTGGCGCCTTTTTTCCCCAGAGGTTCCTTAGCCACCTGGACAATAATTTCCTGTCCTTCTTTAAGAAGATCGGCGATCAAAGGCCTCGGTATGCTCGGTTCTTTCGGTTTAGCCACACTGCCCGTCTTCTGGGCTCGTGCTTCCCGCCGAGCTTGCCATTGAGACTTTCTATTAAACCGAGGATTCCGGGCCTTTTCCCGGACGGATGCTTCCTGTGGCATCGCAGTTTCAGTCGGTACAGATTGCTGCAAATCGGTCGGCGGTTGCAACCCATCGCCCAACTCAGCAAGTTGTTCCATTTCTTGAAATTCTACTGGTTCAGACTCGGCCCCTGCGAACTCTTGCACCGGCTCGTCCGTTGGAAGCGCGACATCCCCACTGACAATTTGATCTTCATCCCCTACAAACTTCGATGGCAGATCCAGGAGTTCATTTTCGTCAGACCACTGACTAGAAGGTGCTGCATCCTCGATCAATTCCCGTGAGGAAGAAACGAAAGCTGCTTCGCTTGGGATATCCTGATTTTCATCATCATCGAAGGTATCCAGAGTCTCATTTAAGCTAACAGCAGATAGCTGGTCAGGAGAGTCATCACTGCGTAGTTCGTGTTCGGAAATTTCTGGTGAAACAGTTAGGTTGCTATTTGCCGAAGATTCCGTTCCCATCACCGAATCAACTTTGACATCTAGGGAATCTTGGTAAGATTCAGTCTCGCTACTGATAAATTGCTGATTTTCATCAGCAATTGCGCGGTCAGATGACTGCGTATCTTTATCTCTGTACTTAGCCAGGGATTCACCCGGAAGAATAATAGGCGCGGATGTTACAGGCTGTTCCTCTACGACTGGCTGCTCCGGAGATCTTTTCGCATATTTTGAATCCGGGAAGCCGCGGCGGCGAGAGCGCCCGCGTCGTGGCCTTCCTCCGTGACGATTAGATGGATGTTCTTGTCGTCGCGGTCTCTCTTCCTGAGGTCTCGGCGTCGGCATGGGCGGAATAGTTTCGGAAACGGCGGGAGAAACAGGCACTTCCTGAACAGCCACGGAAGGAATCGGTTGAAGAGTTGCTGGCAAGGAGCGAAGCTCCTCCCGGGCTACCTTATCCTCTATCACCGATACAATTTTCTCGTATTCCTCATTGTCTTCAAAAAAGTCGGATACATAGAGGAAAGCATCACGCTCCAGGCCAATATCAACAAAAGCCGATTGCATTCCCGGCAGCACACGCGTGACTCTACCCTTATAAATACCCCCAGCGCTGTTCGATTCTCGTTCTCTTTCGTACCAAACCTCGACTAATTGATTGTCCTCCAAAATAGCCACTTTTCTCTCGTGGCTGGAGCACGAAATGATCATTTCTTTTTCCATGAATTACTCCTAGGGCAGAAGAACAGCCTGGCTAGGTCCGCGATAATAGGTTTTGAAAAGGGGTATGAGAAATCAGGGTCGATTAGCAAGTTCTCCGAAGAACGGTTCCGAATTTAATAACCTGAACTTGCTATAACTGTTTCCGGCGGAAATTGACCGATCTAAACAGAGGCGACGCCGTTAATGCAATTACGGTGTTTCACAATGCGCTCTGTAACTATCATTTATCGAATCAAACCGCCTATACAAAGAGTCCTGGTTAATTACCAAGGACCCTGCCTGAAAAATCTCAAATATCTCCCCCGCCTTACGCATGCTGAATTTAAGGGAGATAACACTCCTTTTCAAACCAGCGGGTGTCTGTGCCATCAGCAACCATCACCGCCAGGCATCCTGCCAAACCTTTCTGCTAAATTTTTGAGCGGGTTGATTCCACCAAACCCGCCAATACTACATCCGGCCCGCTAGGCCGATCCGAACTCCGCATTCCAGCACGGCAATCCGCGGATACCGCGACTAATACTGGTCATGCGAAATCCTTTTAAACTCATCACGTTTCCATCCAAGCTCAAATCAAAACCAGTTGGCCGACCCGGTCGACTCAATTCACAAACCGCCGCATCTTAACGCTGTTCACCAGCCCTAACGATAATAAAACAGATAAGGCGGAAGAACCGCCGTAACTCATCAGCGGCAGCGGAATTCCCGTGACCGGAAGGTGTCCCACGACCATTCCTACATTCACCATAAATTGAAAAAGCAAAACTCCAACAAAACCAAGAATCAAAAACATTCCTCCGGTATCCGGCGCCATCTGCGCATTTTGAACCAAGCGGATAATCAGGAAGAAATAAAGCATCAAACAGAACAAAACTCCGAGGAAACCATGTTCCTCGGCAAAAGCAGCAAAGATAAAATCCGTATGCGGAACCGGGAGAAAGCTGAGCTGAGTCTGAGTACCTTGCGCCATGCCCTTTCCCCAAAGCTGACCAGAGCCAACAGCGATTTTAGATTGCAGAACCTGGTAGCCGGATCTTTGCGGATCCTGCTGCGGGTTAAGAAACGTCGCGATGCGTTCTTTCTGGTAAGGCTTCATATATTGCCACGCAATGGGCATAGCAAGAATGCCCGCTAAAAACATAAACGCGAAATAGCGGAGCTTTAAACCAGCCACAAAGAGCACAATCATTACGATGGGCACAAATGTTAAAGCTGTTCCCAAGTCCGGTTGTACGGCAATCAAAAACGCAGGAATACCCGCAACCGCACCGACTTTTGCCACGTCGGGCCAGCTAAGGTTCCCTTCTTGGGGGCCATTAAAAAAACGAGCCAATAGCAAAATAACCGCCAGCTTGGCGAATTCGGAGATTTGCATCGTAAAACTACCAATCCGAATCCAACGGCGTGCGCCCATAACTTCTGTACCAAACAACAAAGTACATGCCAGCACCAACAGAACGGCAAAATAAACCCACGGCGAGAAATTCAATAATTGCCTATAGTCAAACCACGACATCAGAAAAAACCCAACCAAACCCAGCAAGATCCAGAATAATTGCTTATGATGCGCACCTGCAAACCTGGTATCTGCCGTAGTGCTGTAAATTTGCAGCACTCCCAGTGCCGCTATTACGAGGACGACCCCTAGCATCAGCCAGTCGAAGTCTCTAAGAGAAACATGTCTTCCGCTAACGGCCATCAGAAAAACTAACCTCCCTGCAATGCGGGCCTGGCTACGATCTGCTCACTTGAATCATCTGACTTACGTGCTATCTGCGGCAAACTACCTGCCTTTTTACTGAAATACGCTTTAATGATTTCCTTAGCCAGGGGCGCAGCAAGAGCACCGTGCTCGCCTCCCTGATAGAGCACTGTGACCGCGATTTCTGGGTTTCTTCTAGGCGCTACACCGACAAACCAAGCTGTATCCCTGAGGTTATCCGATCCCTGATTCGCGCGCGCGG
>MEKX01000077.1:12754-38731 GCA_001767075.1 Acidobacteria bacterium RIFCSPLOWO2_12_FULL_54_10
GCTTACAACTTGCGCGGACCCTGTTTTCCCGCCGATATCCAAGCCTGGCACCCTCGCTCTGCCGCCAGTGCCACCTTCATTGACTACTCCATAGAGTGCATTGGTCACAATCGCGACCGTGCTGTCCTGTAACGAGGGTTGGGGCGTCGTCTGGCGAGCCATTCTGATACCTGGAGGAGCAATCTGGTCAGCGACCAAATGAGGCCGCGGGAATAATCCTCCGGAAGCAATGCCTCCAATGCTAAACGCTAATTGCAGAGGTGTGACGGTTAATGCCCCCTGCCCTATGGCTACGGATATTGTTTCTCCGGGATACCACTTCTCATGGAAAACCCGTTCTTTCCATCCCGGCGATGGCATGATTCCGGTGGATTCATTGGGAAGATCGATGCCTGTTTCCTGCCCGAGCCCCATCCGAGATGAATACTCAGCCATTTTATCGATTCCCAAATTTTTACCAACGTTATAAAAAAACACATTGCATGAATTCACAATCGCCTGATGAACATTCACGTGACCATGACCGCCGCGCAGCCAGCATTGAAATGATCTGCCATAGAAGGACGCGCTGCCCGGACAGTAGAAGGTCGTGCTTTCATCGATAACACCTGATTCCAAAGCTGTTGCCGCCATCAGAATCTTATAGACCGATCCTGGCGCAAGTTGTGCCTGGATAGCTCGATTGAGCAATGCATTACCGGGACCGGCGGAGAGATCATTCCATGCTTGCTGAGAAATTCCGCCTATAAATGCGTTTGGGTCAAAGGATGGCCGACTCACCAAAGCCAAGACTTCCCCCGTGCGGGGGTCCAGTGCAACCACAGCGCCCACCTTTGCTTGAAAAGCGGTTTCGGCTACTTCCTGCAAGTCGTAATCAATCGTTAGCCGCAGATCTGTTCCTGGTATGGGAGAAATTTCATCCAGGACAGCTACCTCCACTCCTCGGCTATTGACGGCCACTCGGCGTGCACCATCGACTCCCTGTAGGATTGCATTGTATTGGCGCTCAATTCCGGATTTGCCTATCTTGTCGCCGGGATTGAGCATCTTCATTTTAGGATTTTCCAATTCTTTTTCAGAAACTTGCGCCACATACCCAAGCATGTGTGATGCAAAACCATTGGCGGGGTAAACTCTGCTTTGCGCGACAACTATGTCCAACTCTGGAAATTCACTGCGATGAGATTCAACAAATGCCACCTGTTTCCAATCTGCTATCTCGCGAAGAACAATTGGAGCATAGGGCGCTCGCTTTTCAGATACCTTGATCAGACCGATTAAATCATCTGCATTTAACCCCAGGCCGTTTGCGAGCTCGCTTGACTTCTCTATTACCTGTTCCCGATCACTCCATTGGGCTATGATGCTGAACGTTGGGATGTTCTCGGCAATTACCTTACCGCTGCGGTCCAGAATTCTTCCGCGTGGGGCATGAATTGGGAGAGTCTTGATGTGGTTTCGGTCGGCAAGCTCGGAGTAATAATCTGACTGCAAAACCTGCATTCTCCAGAAAACAACAAGGAAAAACAAAAAAATCCCTGCTACGCTCCATTGAAGAAGCGTCATCCGGGATTCGGCGAAGCGATTTTCTTTCTGAGCAAACTCCATCAGCGAGGAGTTTCCTATTTTCAATAAGTTACGTAACCTCGATCAGCACAAAACCGGATGTTCATACAGGTTTCCTAAGCCGATCCAGTAAAATATATAATAACACACCGATTACGGCATTAACAAGCCCGCCGAGCACCCCCCTCACGCCGTTTAGTTCACTAGATTGGCCTAGCACTAAAGTGCCCAAACCATAAATCAGAACAACCTGCAACAGGTAGAAAATAAATAGAATAAATACTCGAACCCGAAATCCCTCCGTATCCAAAAGCGAACTTAAACTGGGGGTAACATATCCGATAACTGTTTTTGCCGATCCAAATAATCCTATAGGTCCTCCCGTTAAACTGTCTTGCGCAATACCGATGATTGCCCCAGCAAGCATAGAAGGGATGGGACTGCGGCGAGTAAGCCCATAGTAAATTAATACCAGTAGCGGTAAATCAAGAAGACTTGCACTGCTCCAATACAATGGAAGATACGCTTGAATCGCCAGTGCGAACAAAGGAATCAGGACAAGCGCAGGAACTGTTAGTTGATATACTTCGGTTTTACGAGGCGTGTAATATATCGCCACTTGAGATTACCCCTTTTCGCAGAATGAAGATGAAGCTATCATGAGCGGGCTGGAAGGGTCAATTTCGAGAACAAATGGTTAGCTTGACAACCTGACAACGGCCCGGTACTGTGGCTCGTATGGCAATGAAAAAATCCTCCCCACTTAAAATTTTGATCGCAGCTTCTGAAGGAGTTCCTTACTCTAAAACAGGAGGGTTAGCCGACGTTATCGGCGCTCTTCCTGGGGAACTCTCTGGACTGGGAATGCAAGTGGCTGTGGTTTTGCCGCGGTATCGTCAAACAAAGCTGGATAAACCAAAAATCTTGATCCCCAGTTTGACCGTTTCTCTTGGCAATACGCTACACTTCCCCGCAATTTGGACGAAAAAGGGAAAAGAAGACGTAGAGTGGTTTTTTGTGGATTATCCGCCGTTTTTCGACCGCGACTCGCTATACGTGGGCCGCGATGGCACGGACTATCCGGATAATCCCGAACGCTATTCTTTGTTCAGCCGCTGTGTTCTGGAAATTGCCAAGAGAGAGTTCCAGCCGGACGTGATCCATTGCCACGACTGGCAGGCCGGACTGACGCCTGTCTTGATGAAAACCGCTTATGCCTCCGACCCGCTTCTAAGCGGGATACCAAGTATTTTCACGATTCACAACATTGGCTACCAAGGGCAATTTCCCACAGACGCACTGCTTAAAAGCGGATTGAGCTGGGATCTGTTCACAAAGGAACGGCTGGAATTTTACGGAAAGGTTAATTTTCTGAAAGGAGCGCTGGTTTATTCCGACTGGATCACGACGGTCAGCCGAAAATACAGCCAGGAGATCCAGACTGCGGAATACGGCTTCGGTCTGGAAGGAGTCCTGCAAGAGCGCACTGGCCGGATCAGCGGAATTCTAAACGGCGTCGATTATTCTGAATGGGACCCGTCAGTCGACCGCTTGATCGCCGCCAATTACAATCCTTCGAATCTCGCTGGCAAGGCAGTATGCAAGAAGGATGTAATGGAGCAGTTCGGGTTCAAGGATAAGAATTCCGACTGGCCGCTGCTGGGAATTGTTTCGCGATTTGCTCAGCAAAAAGGGGCGGATCTTATCACTGCTGCTGCGGAACAACTATTGACGCGGAATGTTCGTCTGATAGCGCTGGGAAGTGGTGAGCCGGTTTATGAAGCGATGTTCCGGGATTTGGCAAAGCGATATCCGGATAAAGTCGGTGTGAAGATTGCTTATGACAATACCCTGGCGCACAAAATAGAGGCGGGCGCGGATATGTTTCTGATGCCCTCTCACTACGAGCCTTGCGGCTTGAACCAAATATATAGTCTGCGGTATGGAACGGTTCCGGTGGTTCGCGCAACGGGCGGATTGGATGATACGATTGAAGAGTACAATCCAAATACCGGCACGGGAACTGGCTTCAAATTTTCCAAAGTCGCGGCAGAGGATTTCCTAAAAGCCCTGTTCAAGGCCTTGTCAGTATATTCTGATTCTGCGAAGTGGAAGCTGGTCATGCGAAACGGCATGAAGAAGGATTTCTCGTGGAAAAACTCTGCCGGTCAGTATCTTGATCTTTACAGAAAATTGGCGCAAAAGAAATCGGCCTCTAAAACACAATGAACTGTCCTTGAATCATTTTCTTCATCAGGTCATCCAATAATACTGAGTTGCCATATTTTAGGTATCGAAAGAAGTTAAGGAGGAAATTGGTAATGGCTGGAAATGTACTGGAAGTTACAGATGATTCGTTTGAAAAGGAAGTTCTTCAATCTGTACAGCCCGTACTGGTGGATTTCTGGGCGGCGTGGTGCGGCCCCTGCCGCATGATTGCCCCAACGGTAGAAGCGTTGGCGAACGAATATGCTGGCAAAGCGAAAATTACAAAAGTAAATGTGGATGAAAACGCAAACACCCCTTCTAAGTATGGCATTCGAGGGATTCCTACTTTGCTGATTTTCAAGAACGGCCAAGTAAAAGAGCAGTTAGTGGGCGCCGCTGGACGAGATGCAATTGAAAAATTGTTATTAAAACATCTTTAGGTAGCTTTGATGTCTTCCCGCCGCACATCCCCGTCAATCTTAATCACTACAGTATCGGTATAATGATCCGATTTTTATTGAGCAGACGGCATTTCCAGTTTACGATGTCTGTTGGGCTGATCTTCGGCAATAAATCTTGATGAACTGGAATACATGCGCAATCTGCTTGTGGTAGGCGCTCAGTGGGGCGATGAAGGCAAAGGCAAGGTCGTTGACCTGCTGGCGGAGAGTTTTCAAATTGTCGCCCGCTACCAGGGCGGCCACAACGCGGGCCACACCGTCGTCATCGGATCTCAAACTTTCGTTCTTCAGCTCATCCCTTCTGGAATTTTGCGGAAAGAACTAAAAGCCGTCATCGGAAATGGCGTGGTGGTTGATCCGGCGGCTTTACTGCAAGAAATTGAAGTCTTGGAGAAAAATGGCATCACCACTCCAGGACGATTGTTCATCAGCAATCGCGCGCATTTGATTTTTCCTTACCATCAGGCTATTGAACGCGTGATGGAAAACTCCGCAACCGGACAGAAAATCGGCACCACTTCTCGCGGCATCGGCCCAGCCTATGAGGACAAAACCGGCAGGCGCGGTATCCGCGTGGCGGACAGCTTTGATGAAAAGCAGTTCCGCGAATTGGTCGCCTCCAACGTCGAGGAGAAGAAAGCTGCCATCGCGGCAAAGGGTGGCTCTCTACAGATGGACGCCCAGGAAATTGCCAGCAGCTATCTCGAGTTGTGCCGTCGGCTGCATCCTTTGGTAATCGATACTTCCAAATATCTCAACAATGAGATGAGTGCGGGCAAAGCGGTTCTTCTGGAAGGGGCTCAGGGAACACTGTTGGACGTAGATCATGGAACTTACCCCTTTGTCACCTCTTCCAATGCCACGGCTGGCGGCGCCTGCACAGGTTTAGGAATCGCCCCAACTCGAATCTCCGGCATTGTCGGCGTGGCCAAAGCCTACACGACACGTGTCGGCAACGGCCCATTTCCATCGGAGGCACACGATGTCGCTGGTGAGGCTCTGCGCAAGCGTGGACATGAATTCGGCTCCGTGACCGGACGGCCACGGCGTTGTGGCTGGCTTGATATTCCTTTGCTTCGTTACAGCGCGATGATCAACGGCCTGGATGCTCTGATCATCACAAAGCTGGATGTGCTGGACGAACTGGAGGAAATTCCTATTTGCACTTCGTATGAAATCGCAGGGAAATCAACTCTGGAAATTCCAGCGCGGATAGACGAACTTGCGCGTGTTCAGCCCGTATATCACACAATGCCAGGCTGGAAGCAATCCACATTTGGTTGCAAGCGATATGAAGATTTGCCCGCCAAGGCCCGTGCCTATCTTGAATTTATTCGTAAGCAAGTCGGCATTGAGATTTCCATGATTTCTACCGGACCGGAGCGCAGCCAGACCATTCTTATGCCGGGTACGCGGCTGGATAAGCTGCTTCCCGCACCGCTGGTCATTCATTAATCTTAGCCGTTCAACGGGTAGCTGTGGCCATTCTCACGTTCCAAGCCGCAAGAAAAACGGTTCTTGAAAAAATCCTGCATAACAGGCCTCTTCCGATCCAAGAATTTGTCCCAATCTTGCAAACCACCGGCCGCGTACTGGCACAAAACGTCTTGGCGGATCGCGATTTCCCGCCGTTTCCCCGTTCGACACGCGATGGCTATGCGGTGCTCAGTGCGGATATTAGTAGCCCGCCTGTGAAACTGCGCTGTGCGGGGCTGGCTCGTGCAGGCACTTCATTTAATGAATCCATGGTCTCCATGCAATGCGTGGAAATCATGACCGGCGCTGCCGTTCCCCAGGGAGCTGATGCCGTCGTTATGGTCGAGCATACTCAGCGGCAAGGCGATTGGGTTGAAATCCAAAAACCGGCAGCTTCTGGAGAAAACATTGTCTGGCAAGGAAGTGAGGCTCGTCAGGGAGACGAGGTAATCCCTCAAGGTCGTCGTCTTGGTTATTCAGAAATCGCCATGATGGCAGCCGTCGGTTTATCGGATGTGTCCGTTTACCAGAAGCCTCGCGTAGCTATTCTTCCCACCGGCGATGAAATCGTCGATGTGGCTGCGACTCCTGGACCTTTTCAGATTCGCAACAGCAATAGCTATTCCCTGCAAGCTCAAGTGGCATCCTCTGGAGCAACCGCGATCCCTTTAGGGATAGCGCCGGATGGAGAAATACGGCTGCGCCAGTTGATTGTGGAGGGACTGACCTGCGACATATTATTGCTCAGCGGAGGCGTCTCCGCCGGACGCTTCGATCTGGTTGAAAAGGTGTTGAGCGAATTAGGGGCAGAATTTTATTTTGAAGGCGTTAGCATGCAGCCGGGCAAGCCTTTGGTATTCGGCACGGTTAATGGAACATTTTTCTTTGGATTGCCGGGCAATCCTATATCGACGATGGTTACTTTCGAATTATTCGTATGCCCCGCTCTAAGAATTCTTGGAGGTGAGAATTTTCACCCCCAGCCCTTTTTGAAGGCTCGGCTAGCAAAAAATATTCGGCGCAAGCCTGGATTAGCTTCCTTCTTGCCAGCTATTCTTGAGGGTGACTCATACGATCCGGTGGTTTCTCCGTTAGAATGGAAAGGATCAGGCGATCTAGCCAGCTTGAATCGCGCCAATTGTTACCTGGCTGTTCCGGAGCAGGCCGAAGAGCTTCAAGCTGGACAATGGGTATCGGTGCTGCCTCGTTAAGTGATTGCGGAGTCTGAATCCATGGCAGAGTTTTCTCATTTCGGAAAAGATGGTTCCGCGAAGATGGTTGATGTGACCTCGAAGCCAGCAACTTCGCGCCGAGCGCGCGCGCAGGGCTTTGTGATGATGTCCCGCGATGTGATTAAAAGTTTGCCGCGTAATCCGAAAGGAAATCCCTTGGAGATCGCCCGCATTGCGGGAATCACCGCTGCGAAGCAAACTGCCGCATTGATTCCGTTGTGTCATCCGCTGCCTTTAACGCACGTTGACGTCGATATCCGCGTAGAATCAAAGGGGCTGCGTGTGGAGTCTACTGTAGCCACTCGCGCCGTGACCGGCGTGGAGATGGAAGCTTTGACGGCTGTCAGCGTAGCCGCACTGACCATTTATGATATGTGCAAAGCGGTTGACAAATCGATGGTGATTACCGATATTTGCCTTCTTGAAAAGTCCGGAGGAAAAAGCGGCCGTTACGTCCGAGAGGTGAAGAAGCGGGGAAGGAAACACGATGGCGCGTAATGACACCAAAGTCTTGCTCGTAGACGACAATCCGATCATTTTGGATTTGATGCGCCAGGGTGTAGAAGAACTCGCGCACGTTTCTACTAATACAAATTCTTCAGAAGCTTTCCAGCATTGTTTGGAGGAACCACCCGACCTCCTCATCTGTGATTACAGAATGCCCGGCATGGACGGAGGGCGCTTGGTCCAGCAGCTCAAGCAGCGGCCGGAAACTCAAAACGTGCGTGTGATTTTGGTGGCCACGAAAGCCGATATTGATGAGAAATTGCAGCCCATGACGGACATGGTGGAGGATTTCTTCATTAAACCTTTTTTCGTCAAGGATCTGACCGCAAAAGCGAAAAGAGTCATCGATAAAATCTATTTGGAAAAGATGCAACAACATGCTCCAGCTGAAGGCACCATACGCGGGCGGCTTTCGGAAATGAATTTAATTGACTTGCTCCAATCTCTGGAATTGGGACAAAAGACCTGCCTGTTGACCCTCACTCAAGAGGGCCAATCTTGCCAGATGTTTTTCGCGGATGGACAAATTCATCATGCGGAATTGGGTTCAGTTATCGGCGATGAGGCGGTCTATGGCGTGGCTGGGTGGAGCGATGGTTCCTTTGAAATTAATTTCAATTCCAAATCAGATAAGAAAACAACAACGCGGTCTACGCAAGGCTTATTGATGGAAGCGCTCCGTTTGCACGACGAATCCACTCGCGACTCCTAATATCCGATGACTAAATATCGTGCTGCGATTCTTACGGTCAGCGATTCTGTCTGCGCAGGCTCCAGAGTAGATCGCTCCGGCCCTGCCGTGGCTGAGGTTCTTGAAAAAAACGGATGGGAAATTGCCGAACGCACAGCCGTTCCCGATGAGATGACAGCCATCACTTCGGCGCTATGGGAGCTATGTTCGCGATCACCGGCCTTGATCGTAACTGTAGGCGGAACAGGGCTAGCCGAGCGCGATGTGACTCCGGAAGCCACGCGTGCCGTAATTACCCGCGAAATTACTGGATTGGCGGAACAAATGCGGAGAGTGGGCACAAACTCTACCCCAAGGGCAATTCTCTCGCGTGCGCTGGCGGGAATTTCTGGCAAAACGATTATCTTGAATCTCCCAGGGAGCCCAAAAGGCGCGGTGGAATCGCTGCTGTCTGTAATTGGCGTTTTGGAACACGCCGCGGATTTAATAGCCGGTGATACTCAACATCCGGAAAATTCCGGCTGAACGATATCACTTTGATCTGGAGAATCCATAAGTACATTTACACGGTCCAGTTGCAGGTTTATATTGTCTATAGGGAATGCGAGGTTTTACGATCAGGAAAGGAATTCCAATGAACTCCGCCGAACTCATTCAATTAATCCAAAAAGATATCCAGCGATTGATCAGCATGCTGATCCCTCAATTGCGATCTAACATCGGCACAAGCCATTACCGGCGTTTGACGGAGGAACAAATGTTCCAACGCCTGCAAACTGCATATTCAGATCTCATCTTGTGGCTCCAGAATCAAGATGACGCACCTTTGCGCGCAGCGGGCGAATCCTCCGGAAGACAGCGATTTGTCGAGGGCATACCCTTAGGACAAACGGTGCTGGCTCTCGTGCTGGCAGAAAAGCATTTCTGGAGATATTTACGAAGTTCTGCCATCGCGGTTGATGATGAAACTCAGGAAAAGGTAAACAATTTCTTCCAGAAAAGGATTTATTATACGAGCCGTGGTTATGAATCCGCACTGGCGGAATCAGGCCTGTCAGCGCCTCCCGTGCAGACGGAAACCCACGAGACATCCGTAACCAAGCCCCAGGCAGAAGGATCAATGGAAATAAGCCGCGGGGGCCAAGTTGGCGAGCAAGGCGGTTAGCTCCTCCACTCATTTGCCTTCTTGCGCAGTCTGATTTTTGTGCCTCGGTCAAAGAACAGATTTCTGAATTAATATCTCAATTTCTATGCAGGCCGTGTTGACCGGGGCAAGCTGGCATGGTAGTCTCGCAAGTTGCTGAATCGGGGAGGACTACTTGGCGGAAATTATCCCGGTGAGTTCCAGTAAACCGGAGGATGAAATAATTTCATATGCTGCGAATGTAATTCGCCGTGGTGAATTGATCGCTTTCCCAACGGACACCTTATATTGCATTGCTGCTGATCCATTCAACTTGTCGGCAGTCGGCAAGGTTTTTGAAGCCAAAAGCCGCGCCTGGGACCGCTCCCTTCCGCTTTTCGTAAATTCCATCGATCAGGTTTCTCAACTGGCGAAAGATTTGCCTTCCCGTTTCTATCTTCTGGCCCACCGTTACTGGCCAGGCCCTCTCGCAGTGATTGTCGAAGCGGACTCGTGCGTGCCGCTGAAGGTCACTGGAAACACCCGGCGGCTGGCGGTGCGGCATCCCAAGGCCGTGTTAGCTCTGCGTCTGCTAGAAAAATTCGGCATGCCTCTGATCGCCACCAGCGCAAACGTTTCCGGGCACCCCACGGGAAAGGACGCCCATGAGGTTAACGAAGCTTTGGGAGGGCACATCTCGCTGATTCTGGACAGCCCTGTGGGAGAGCAATCCATTGCCACAACTGTCGACGTGACGGTTCCTAAATGGAGATTGATCCGCGAAGGGGCTATCTTGGAAGAGGAACTCAGGGAATTCCTGGGTGATTAATTCGGTTTAAGAATAGTAAAGTTTAGAGCGCCGCAGCGCCGCTGACGACTTCGATCAATTCCTTGGTAATTGTCGCCTGGCGCACGCGATTCATGGTTAGCGTCAAACTCTCGATCATCTCCCCCGCATTATTGGAAGCCGAATCCATCGCAGTCATACGGGCTGCATGTTCCGAAGCGGAGGATTCCAGCAGTGCGCGGAAGATTAGCGTTTCCACATAGCGCGGCAACAACCTCACGAATATTTTCTCCGGGGGCTGCTCGTAAATATAATCCACTTTTGTAAATGCCGAGGCGCGGTCCTGCGCAGGTTTGAAACCGGCCAAGGGCAGCAGCCGATTGACGATTACCCGCTGTGACAACATGCTCTTGAATTCGTTGTAGATTACATAGACCGCATCGCAGTTTCCATCTGCATACGAAGTGATGATATCGCCGGCAATCTCGCGGGCATGGTCAAATGACAAGCGGGAGAAAATGCCGATGTAATCTTTATGAATATTCGCCTTGCGCCGTCGAAAATAATCCCGCGCTTTGCGGCCCACCGGCACCATCTCAACTTTCTGTTGATTGTGGTCTACGAGAAAGCGCTCCGTCGCTCGGTTGATATTGGTATTAAACGCGCCGCAAAGGCCGCGGTCCCCGGAAAGCACTACCACCCGAATCCGCTCTTCGGGACGCTGGACCAGCAAGGGATGTTCCGGCTTCTCCACGCGAGAGACGAGGCTTTGCAGAACTTCCTGCAGCAGATTGGCGAAGGGACGCGCGTCAAAAGCGCGTTCCTGCGCTTTCCGCAATCGCGCGGCGGAAATCATCTTCATTGCTTTGGTAATTTGTTGCGTGCTGCGCACCGTTCGGATCCGGCGGCGCATATCAATCAAACTGGGCATATTTAAGTCTGCTTCTCTGTCGGTAAATGATTATTTTGCGACCGCTGGCGCTGCTGCTTTGCGGTCCGCCAGGAACCGTTCTTTGCATTCCTTGATGACTTTATCCAACTCCGCGCGCATGGCATCGTCGAGCTGCTTGCGGTCCAACATCTTCTGGAGCAGCGATGGATGCTGGGTATCCACAAAGCGGTACAATTCCGCTTCAAACCGTCTCACTTCTTCCACGGTTAAGTCATCCACATGCCCTTTCGTTCCTGCATAAATGGACAGAATCTGCTTGGCGACGGGGAGCGGCGAGTACTGGTCCTGCTTCAGCAATTCCGTTAACCGCTGTCCACGCGACAACATCGCTTGCGTGGCCTTGTCCAGGTCCGAGCCGAACTGCGCGAACGATGCCAATTCGCGAAATTGCGCCAGATCCAGCCGCAATGTTCCAGCGATCTGTTTCATCGCTTTGATCTGCGCGTTGCCGCCGACGCGGGATACGGAAAGTCCTACGTTGATCGCCGGGCGGATGCCGGAATTAAAGAGATCGGATTCCAGGTAAATCTGCCCGTCGGTGATGGAAATAACGTTGGTCGGAATGTAAGCGGAAACGTCGCCTGCCTGTGTTTCGATGATCGGCAGCGAGGTCAGCGAACCGCCGCCATTTTCATCGCTCATCTTTGCGGCGCGCTCCAGCAACCGGGAGTGAAGATAGAAAACGTCTCCAGGGTAGGCTTCGCGTCCGGGCGGGCGGCGCAGCAACAGTGAAATTTCGCGATAGGCTGCGGCGTGCTTGGACAAGTCATCGTAAATGGTCAGCGCATGACGTCCGTTGTCCCGGAAATATTCGCCCATGGCGCATCCTGAGTAAGGTGCCAGGAACTGCATCGGCGCCGGATCGCTGGCCGATGCCACGACCACAATCGAATATTCCATTGCGCCGTAGCTTTCGAGCGTCTTAACGACCTGCGCGACGGTCGAACGCTTTTGTCCAATAGCCACATAGATCGAAATTACGTTCTGACCTTTCTGGTTGATGATCGCGTCGAGCGCCACTGCGGTTTTCCCTGTCTGCCGGTCGCCAATGATCAACTCGCGCTGACCGCGGCCAATGGGGATCATGGCGTCAATGGCTTTGAGCCCCGTTTGCAAAGGCTCCCGCACTGGCATGCGGTCAATCACGCCCGGAGCGATACGCTCCACGGAATAAAACTTGTCGGTCATGATCGGGCCTTTTCCGTCGATCGGACGTCCTAAGGCGTCCACCACGCGCCCAATCAGCGCATCGCCAACCGGCACCTGCATGATCTTGCCGGTGCGCTTCACGAGGTCGCCTTCTTTAATGGCCGTGTATTCGCCCAGCAGCACCGAGCCGACTTGGTCTTCTTCAAGGTTCATGGCGATGCCCGTCACGCCGTGCGGAAGCTCCAGCAGCTCTCCCGCCATGACTTTTTCCAAGCCATAAATACGCGCGATGCCGTCACCGACGGAAATGACCGAGCCTACTTCGGCAACGTTGATTACTGTCTCGAAGTTTTCAATCTGCTGGCGAATGATTTTGCTGATCTCATCCGCTTTGATCTGTGCCATGTTCTCTCCTTACTGGAATCGTTTAATCGTTCAGCAAATCAGTTCGCAGGCGGTCAAGTTGGCCTCTGACCGAGCCATCATAAATCGTACTTCCTACACGAGCCGTGACTCCGCCGATCAAGGCGGGGTCCAAAGCGAACCGCATCTTTACCTGTTTGCCCGTCCTGCGGGATAGAGCCTCGGTGAGCGCTTGCCTATCTTTCTCCTCCAGGGTCCGGGCGGATGTGATCTCGGCTACGACAACTCCCAGCCGTTCATCCAACAACGTGTTGAATGCTTCCACAATTTCCTGCAACCAGTCCATACGCTCATGCTGGAGAACGACTGTTAGAAAATTCTTCGTCAATGGCGCCAAATTCAGGCTTTTTGAAAGTTCGCTAAGCACCGCTGTTTTCTTGGCCGTTGAAACAGCCGGTGTTGAAAACAGAATGGCCAACTCGCTATTTACCTTCATCAAGTCTGCAAATTCCGTCAATTGGCCGGTAATGATCTTAGGATCGGCGGCTGCGGGCGCGCCTGGGGTTGTTACGACATCGGTTAAAGCCCGCGCATAGCGGAACGAAAGTGCGGAGGGCATATCTTACACTCCCCCTTTGCTGGCAGGCTGATCGGATGAAGAGGATTCATTACCTAGCGTCTTCACAAAGAATTGGAAAATCTGCTGATCCGACTGCGCATTGATGGAACTCTGAATTCCCTTTTCCGCCAGACTCACGGCGAGTTCTGCTGTATACACTTTCAACTCGCGCCGCGCTGCTTTGGCTGCGGCTGCTATCTCCTGCTCGGCGGTCCGCACGATTTTTTCCGCGTCCGCTTTCGATGCTTCTTCTATCCGAGCGCTCTCCGCCTTTGCCTCGGTCTGCGACGAGTTTCGCAACTGTTGCAATTCCCGTTCCAGGTTCGTTAGCTTATCTTCGACCGTTGCCAATTTTTGCGTGGCTAACTCCAACGCACGCGCCGAGCAGTCCATCTCTTCCCGGATTGCTTTGGCTCTTTCGTTCAGGAACGGCCCAACCATTTTTTTCGAGAAGAACCAAATGCCAGCCACGATCAGCAGGAAATTGAACCAGTGGAAAATTTCATCCAGCAATCCATGCTCTTCGCCTGCGTGTTCCCCGGCAGCGGCTTCTTCGTGCTGGGCTGCTGCCGCTTGCTCAGCAGGTGCCCCCTCCGCCTGCGGCGCAGGTGCTGTATGCTCTTCGGCAGCAGGTTGTTCCTGAGCAAATGCGGCATCGGATTGCCAATTGGCCACCATCCGCGCGCCCAAGCCGATGACCATCGCCAAAGTCACAACCGTGGCCATTGTATTCCAGCGCTGGTGAGCGGATTTGCGCATGGTTATTGGTTTCTCCCCTGGCTTGACGCTGGTTGCAGGATCACTTGTTGAATCGATCGCGCCAGCTTCTCGCTTTCGACGGCCAGGGATTTCTTGGCCATCTGAACCTCTGTATCCAGTTCCTTGCGCGTATCCGCTACCATGCCCTCCGCCTTCTGGCGCGCATGTTGTACGATCACTGCGCGCACATCGAGGGCTTTCTGCCTCTCCTGCTCCTGATTCTGGTAGATTTCTGCTTTCGCATTGCGCAGGGCCTCTTCGTATTGCCCAGTCTTTTTCTCTGCTTCCGCCACGCTCATCTCCGCGTCCGCCTTTCGCCCTCCCGTAACGCGGTACCGTTCCTGCATGGTCTTCTCCAACGGCTTCATGAAGACCTTCGAAATATAAAAGTAGAGAATCCAAACCAACAGGAAAGTTGGTATGGCGCTAACCAGAATGTTGCCGAGCGCTTCGAGTGTCCCCATAACCCTTGTCTAATCAGCTTTTTGGGAGATTTCCAAACTTCTAAAATTAGCACAGGTAATTCGTGCTGTCAATTATTCCGGTCGCCGATGATTGAATTTTTCAAATATCGCAATTAATGTGCTTACGATAGCGATAATAAAATGCTCCACTATTTGAAAGGAAAATTTACAACCATGTTTCCAGACCTGGATGGAAAAGTAGCCGTAGTTACGGGAGCAAGCCGCGGGATCGGCTTTTGCATCGCGAATCAACTGCTGGCTCACGGCGCCCGAGTTGTGATCTGCGCAAGAAATGAGGCCGATCTGCTTCGCTCGGAGAATATGCTGAATCAAGAATTCCCATCCAAAGTAAAAGCGGTCGCCGCCGATGTCAGCAAATACCCGCAGGTCGAGAATCTGATGGCGAAGGCGGAGGAACTTTTTGGTGGCATCGACATTCTCATCAACAACGCTGGCTACGCTGTGTTCCGGCCGGTCGCGGATTTGACTCAGCAACAATGGGACGACATCATCGCCACAAACCTTAGCGGTGCTTTTTACTGTCTGCATGCTGCCATTCCTCGGCTGCGACGCCGGGGCGGCGGATATGTCATCAACATCAGCAGCCTGGCGGGTAAAAACGCCTTCGCAGGCGGGGCGGCATACAATGCTTCCAAGTTCGGGCTGAACGGCATGAGTGAAGCGGCTATGCTGGATTTGCGCTACGAAAACATCCGTATCAGTTATGTCATGCCCGGCAGCGTGAATACTCAGTTTGGAGGAGGCCCCAGCGGCACAACCTCTTCATCAGCGGATTGGAAAATTGATTCGGTCGATGTCGCTCAAGTTGTCTTAGACCTGCTGGCCATGCCGCCGCGGTCTTTGGTGAGCCGGGTTGAAATCAGGCCCAGCAAGCCGCCGCGCAAATAAGCTACAAGATGATTAAAAATATGGTTTGAGCCGTGAATAAGAATCGGCCAGGGATTCAGGAAGAACGCGAGTTTCTCCAACGACCGATACAAAGTTTGCATCCGCATGCCATCGGGGCAATACGTGCATGTGAATGTGATCTGCAATGCCGGCCCCGGCGCTCTTGCCCAGATTCATGCCCAGGTTAATTCCCTCGGGCTGGTAGGCTTTCTGCAATGCCTGTTCTGCTTTCCGCGTGAGGTCGGCCATCTCCCTCCACGCTGCATCTTCCAATGCGCCCAGTTCACCTACGTGCGCATAGGGGGCGATCATCAGATGACCATTCGTATAGGGATATAAATTGAGCAGTACGTAATTTTTCAAACCGCGGTGAAGCACCAGATTTTCCTGGTCAGTGCTTTGTTGCGCCTTGGTGCAAAAAACGCAATCCCGCCGGGGCTCCTTTTGAGCTACATATCGATAGCGCCAAGGACTCCACAAATAATCCATAGGATTTCAATAGATGGGCTTTCTCTAAAGCGGGAACCGGCTTGCGGAAATAGGAATGCCGGGTCTGTATCTACGCCGCGCCAAGGTTCGCAGAAGACTTGCCCGCATTGATCAAGTCCTTCAATTCCTTGCTGGGCTTGAAATACGGAACTTTCTTTGGAGGGACATCCACGCGTTCCCCAGTCTTGGGATTTCTTCCGACTCGCGATTTCCGCTGGCGGGTTCGAAAGCTGCCAAAGCCGCGAATTTCAATCTTATCGGCGGAGCGTAGAGCATTCACAATGTTTTCGAAAATGGTTTCAACGATAATTTCGGAATCTTTACGATTCATCTCAATAGCTCTGGAAACTTCCTCAATCAAGTCCGCCTTTGTCATCGCGCTGGATATCTCCTTTGGTTTTGCTTGTTATGTCGTGCGCCGCTCATCGCTTAACAAATGAGCACTCTACATTAAAACGAGTATACGCACAACTAATCGTTGCTCTCCCGTTTGCTTTTCTGAAGCACAACTGGACTTGATTCCTTATCTCAAGCGGTTGCGTTCTTTCATAGCAACCATTTCTTCCAATGTCGTGGTGGCCCCTGAAGAAGAGGAATGTTGCTGCCGAATGGTGTCCATTTCTTTGCGAGAATGAGACGACTTAGATGACTTCAAGCTCAGCCCGATCTTCTTTTCGCTCGGATTCATTTTCAAGATTTGGAATGAAGCCTCTTGTCCTTCCTCTATTTTGAATTCCTCGCCCTCATCGTTTTCCTTGGGTATTTCAGAAACGTGGCACAGCCCTTCAATTCCCTCCGCCAATTCCACAAACAAGCCGAACGGAGCTTTGCGCACAATCTTCCCTTTTACGGTGTCTCCGGCCCGGTTCTGCGCGCAATAAGTCTCCCATATTTCGGGCTGCATTTGTTTAATTCCAAGCGACAGTCGTTGTTTCTCCGGCTCGATCTTTAATACGACCGCTTTTACCGTCTCACCCTTCCGCAGAATATCGCTTGGTTTCTTAACGCGTGCGCGCCATGAAATATCCGACACATGCACCAGACCGTCTATGCCTTCCTCCACCTCGATAAATGCCCCAAAGTCAGTCAGGCTGCGTACTTGTCCTTGCACCACTGTACCAATCGGATACTTCTGTTCCAATGCCATCCAGGGATTTGGTTCCGCTTGTTTCAGGCCAAGCGATACGCGCCGATCCTTGGGATTCGTTCCCAACACGACGACTTCGGCCATGTCGCCGGTTGTCAATATCTTTGACGGGTGTTTAACTCGTTTATTCCAGCTCATCTCCGAAATATGGATCAATCCCTCGACTCCGGGCTCCAATTCCACAAAGGCACCGTAATCGGTAAGGTTAAGCACCTTTCCGCGAATCTTCCCTCCAACGGGGTATCGTTCTGCAATCGTCTGCCAGGGATCTTCCGTCAGTTGCTTCAATCCGAGGGATACACGATTTTTCTCCGGATCGTACTTAAGTACTTTGGCCTCGACTTCCTGCCCTGGACTTAACAAATCGGATGGATGCTTCAATCTGCCCCAACTCATGTCCGTGATATGCAGCAGCCCGTCGATTCCGCCCAATTCCACGAATGCGCCGTACTCGGTAAGGTTCTTGACCTTCCCTTTAATCACCGCTCCCTCGACTAGAATGGATTTAAGCTTTTCTCTCTGTTCGCGGGATTCCTCCTCCAGCAGGGCTCTGCGAGAAACCACAATATTATTGCGCTTCTTATGAAATTTAATGATCTTGCAAGGAACCTCCTGGCCAATCCACGAGTCAAGTTCCCGCACCGGACGAATGTCCAGGTGGGACCCGGGCAAGAATGCTTTTACGCCGATGTCTACTGCCAAACCGCCCTTAACTTTTTCGACTACGCGCGCCTGTATGGTTTTCTGTTGCTGGTATGCGCTTTCAATGTCATCCCATACGCGGACCCGGCGAACTTTTTCCCTGGAAAGTTTGACGTATCCATCCTTTACTTCGGTGGATTCCATCAAGACTTCCACTTCATCGCCTGGCTGCACGCGCACGTTCCCCCACTCATCCCGAAATTCATCAATGGGGATCACGCCTTCGCACTTGGAACCAACATCGACGATGACTTCCGTGGGCGTGACCTTCACGATATGCCCGCGCAGGAAAGAACCAGGGGTTGGTTCTGTGAACCCTGCGTATTCGTTTAGAAGGCTGTCAAACTCTTCGCCTTCGGTTTGTACTGGCTGTTGCTCTTCTTGTGCCGCTGATTCAGCGGGTTCGGTTATGGAAACCTGTTCGACATCAGACATTTTGCTTGCTCCAGGGGCTGTTGCCCATGATCTGTTATAACTACCAGGAATTTCTCAGGCAATCCGGTTCATTGCGTTTATGAAGCTGCATCCGGTTTTACTGTTCAATATATACAGGAAGCTCACTGCCATGTCAACCCGATTCAGTTTAATCACGCACTCCTAATCGATTGTAATCGCTGGGGTTGGTAACAGACCAGCGCAATCTGCTGGCACAATTTTAATTTGCATAATCAATTCAGATACGGCATTGAGTCATCCTTTTTGCCCCTCCGATGGCAAACGTGTTACATTTCATCTGGATTCGTTCACAGGATTTCCCTATGCAGCCGACTTCGCTCACGCTTTTGGCGCAATATATCGAGAAAATGCTTCTTTACCGCAGCAGGAGGGATGTTCGGTCCCGGGTTTTTGCTCCTGCAGCCGGAGGGCGAAATTATTCGGTCATATTGGAAACCAGTGAGCACCGCGAGCAGATCAATTTGGATGCCCGGCAAATCGAGCAATTCGCGAAGACCGGGGCTGATCAGTACATCGTTTCTGAGATCCGAGCCGCGCTCCGTAGCCTGGATAAACGTGTGTTGAAACGCAATTCTTCCGACCGACCCTGATTGACTCGTCCTGACAAATCTCCTGTGCAATCCTAATTGCTTTTCTTCCCGCCTGTCACTTTGTTGATAATTCCATCCAAAATGCGCAACAGGGTGGTCTTCTCGCCTCCACTTTGCAGCCTGTCGGCCAACTGAAAATGGAGAGCGACTGCCAGGCTTTCTCGCCGATCGAGTTTGATGCTATAACGATACTCGCAGCGGTATTGGTCCGGCGACTGCTCGGCGACTTCACCGCCCAGTCCCCGTTTTTCCATCCACTGTTGAATTTCCTTCAACAGCAGGTCAGCATGCTCCCGGCGAGGAAACGATGATACGGACATAGCTTCAGTCAACTGGCTTTCTTTTGATTGGCACCTGAACCTGCGGCAAAGTTTACTGCCCCTTGGCTGCCTCATCCATCATAGCCAAGATAGCCTCCTCAACTTCCTGAGCCACTGGCTCCAACGCCTTATTTCCATAGTGGGCTATCATAGCAGTAGGGCGGATTGTGGAAAGTTTAGTACCTCCACCCTCTTCGAAAATGGCGATCCGGCACGGGAGCGCCGTCGCAATCGACATGTTATTCTCCAGGACCCGCTTGGCCTGAATCGGATTACACACCTCATAGATCAAACATTCTCTCGAGAGTTCCACGCCTTTTTGGGCCATCGTCTCCCTGAGATTGTGGACCATCAGCACGCCAAATTTGCGGCGCTGGGCTGCGGCCTCTAGCGCTTTCCCAGCCTGTGCAGGGGAAGCTTTCGTCGTCACTTCATACAGCATCGGATACTCCTCTCAGCATTCATATCGCGGATAATCCTCAAGCAACTGGGTGTACAGCAGCTCGCCGCGCCCTGTGATTTTTCCAGGAATAAACCGCAAGAAACACGGCGCACAGGAAAAGACCCGAATCCCGCGCCAGCGTAGCCGGGCTAATCGGTTCCCCCGGCCCGAAACACCCGCAGTTTGCTTCCACGCCTCTAGCATAGGCGCTGAACATGGCCACCAGAAAACCACCCAGCAGCAGCACTGTAAAAGAAGCCGCATACCTAAGCTGCCAACCGACGATTAGGAGCAAACCCAACACGATCTCCAGCCACGGCAATGTTCTAGCAATCAGGATCACTACAGGAGGTGAAAATAGCTGATAGCTGTCCACGGACATCTCAAACAGGAACGGTTCGCGCACCTTCACATATCCGGCATACGCAAACAACACTCCTAGCGCCAACCTTGCAATCCACTGCAATATGCGCAACGCCAAGGTGATTGATCCTATGGAAAATTAAGGTGTCAGCAGGGAATCCAGGAACCTGCTCAGAATCGGATATTGCACCACTCCTACTATCTTTTGAGTTTTCCCTTTTCCGGTGACAAAAAACGTGGGCGTGGCCGTAACCTGACGCGCACGCGCCATCTCGGTATCGCGCGTAATCGCCGCTTCAATCGACGGGTCTTTCATCTTCTCCTTCAGCTTCCCCAAATCTTCCGCGTTGAGCGCACTGCTCAGCACAGGCTCAATCTGCCCGTCCTTGCTCCATTTGTCTTGTGCGGAAAACAATGCGTCTGCCACCAATGACCATTGGCGCGGTCCCAATCCTAGTGCGGCATGTCCGTATCGGGCTGCTTCGAAGGCGTGCGGATGAATGTTGGTGAGCGGAAATTCGCGATAGACCACGCACACCTTCCCTGCGTCTGCGTAATTCGTAAACACTTGCCGCATCGTATTCAAATAAAATTCGCGGCAAGACGGGCACTGGAAATCGGAGAACACCTCGATTTTCACGGGCGACGTTAGCTTGCCTCCCGCACAGCTCTCGGCGGATTCCTGCGCTATCGCCGCGGCCTGTTGCCAACCGCAAATAAGCAGAGCCAGAATCATGTATCGCATGGCTGAACGCATCGTTCGAGTCCCCTCTTTCTAAAATTATGCCCTTGTTTCATTATAATCTTTCCTCATCTGATCTGCGGACGCGACTTTACGGAGGTACCTTCCATGAAAATCCTGCTGACCGGGTTTGAACCATTCGCGCAGTGGAAGGTGAACCCTTCGGAGCAAATTGTACGCGCGCTGGCAAAATCGCAGCCCTCGGATTATGCATTGATAGCTGAAATCCTGCCCGTGGATTACGTCCAGGCCGGCAGCCGGATCAAGCTATTAATACAAAAACACAAGCCAGATGCTGTCCTTTGTCTGGGCCTGGCCCCGGAGCGCCGGAGTCTCAGCTTAGAACGCGTCGCCCTGAATCTGGACGATGCACCCCTTCCCGACAATTCGGGCCGCGTTCGCATTGGCCGCCATATTCTACATGACGGCCCCGCCGCCTATTATTCAACCCATCCATTAAATAAACTACTCAGCGCATTTATTAATAAGAACTTACCTGCAACCACATCCAACCATGCCGGGACCTATCTTTGCAACCACGTCTTCTATCTTGCGCGTCACGAGATCGAACGCATGGGCCTCCCCAGCCCCTGCGGATTCATTCATCTTCCAGGAATGCCATCGGCTCGCGGCAAGCAGAAACGACTAACTCTGCGCGATATGACCAAGGCGATTGAACTTTGCTTGGATGCGCTGAGCCGCTCGCGCAAGCGTCCAATCCCTTAATATCAATCCTCGTCCGGTGTGAGTGGGTTTTTCAAAACGGATAAGTGATCGCGGTATCCAAATCGCACACTGATGTAATCCTGGTGGCTGAGTTTCAATTCGCGGGATATTTTGCGGATTTCATTGTCCTCCGCCACGGAGATGGATCGGTCTGCTGACGAAACGGAGTATAGGCAATCCAGCAACGCCAGTTTCTGTTCGCGGGTTGAGATTTTTTCAAATTCCCTGCCCACCAGAAAATTTTCTGTGCCGCTGAACAGGATGCTCTGGGTTTTGGCCATCTGCACCACCAGGATTGCCTGCTCTTCCGGCAACTGGCCATGCTCCATGACGATCTTCTCCATCGCGCGGCTTTCTTCCTCGCTGATGTTATGATCCGCATGGGCCACGCGGCTCAGCAGGTAGGCAAAAGCGGCCATGAAGCGTGCCCGCTCCGGTTCCACCTGATTGAGCGCATTCACAATCTTGCGCACCGTTTCCGTGTCGCTTGGAGCCGAAGGTTTCTGCGCGTGGCTCTCGAGCGTTTCCAGCCCTAGAAATTTCCAGATCGCCATTTTCTTATTGTATTGGTATTTCGCTGATGAAAAAAGAAGTATCCACGAACCCGTTACGTCCTATTGGAAGCCTTCCACAACACCTCTCTGGTTATCAGTTGGAGGCTCGCGCTTCCCAGCAACTGCATCGCAATTTCTAGTTCCCGGCGCAGTATCTGGACTACACGGGCCACTCCATCGGCTCCTTCCAATGCCAGTCCCCACATGTAGGGCCTGCCGATCATCACGGCATTTGCTCCCAGCGCAATGGCTTTGACGATATCGGTGCCTCGCCGGATTCCGCCATCCATCAACACGGGAATCCTCCCACCCACGGCTTCAGCGACGATTGGCAATGCTTCAATGGTGGCTGGCGCCGTGTCCAGATTTCTTCCGCCGTGGTTGGAAACGATGATCCCGCTCGCGCCTTGTTCCACGGCCAGTCGTCCGTCCTCAGGTGAAAGAATGCCTTTCAGCACGATGGGCAGTTTCGTCCATGCGCGCATCTCTTCGATGGCGTCCCACGTCAAGGAAGGGTCTAAAATATTGTAAGCTCCTCCTTCCTTATGATGCTGCGCTCGGGTGGCTCTCGTTCCCAATTGTTTCAGATTTGCCCGCTCCATGCCTTCCGGCAATGCAAATCCGCTTCGTCGCTCGCGGTCGCGGGAACCTAGCGTCGGCGTATCTACGGTTAAGCACAACGCCTGATATCCAGCCTCTTCCGCACGCGCAATCAGTTCGCGCGTGAAACTTCTGTCTGGATTCACATATAACTGGAACCACAATCGCGCCCCGCATTTCGCCATTTCTTCCAGTGACACGGTTGAAAATGTGCTGGCCACCAGTATGGCTCCCGACTGTGCCGCACCTTGGGCCGTGGCGATTTCACCTTCCGGATGGAACACCTTGTGATACGCGCACGGAGCCAGCAGGATGGGATGGTCCAGCGTTTGGCCAAACAGATCCACTCGCGTATCGATGCAACTGACATCGGTCAGCACACGCGGCTTGAGCAGGATGCGGTCAAAGCATTCGCGGTTCCTGCGCAGCGTAGTTTCGTCCGCCGCCCCGGATGCCAAATACACGTCCACCATTGCATCCAGTTTTTCGCGCGCCGCCGTTTCGTAATCGAAAAGATTAATCAGCTTGGATTGTGAAGAATTCGCCATGTCCCATCAGCCTGCGATATCTACGGAATCATCCACGTAAAAACTCTCGCTTGTAAAAGTACCACTACTCCCACAAGCGCCGCTAACAATAAACTATGCCAAAAAACGTAGCGCAATATTTCGCCTTCCCCTCCCTGCTGTCCCGTCGCCACTCCTGCCACCACAATGCTTTGCGCGTCAATCATTTTGCCCATCACCCCGCCGGAGCTGTTGGCAGCCGCAGCCAGGATCGGCGAAATTCCTAGCTGTTGCGCCGACACCACCTGCAAATTCCCAAACAAAACGTTCGAGGATGTGTCGCTGCCAGTCAGCGCCACTCCCAGCCATCCCAGCAGCGGCGAGAAAAACGGAAACAAGAATCCCGTGCTGGCAAACGCCAGTCCCATGGTGGAATCCAATCCCCCATATCGCGTCGCAAATCCCAGCGCCATCATGGCCGCTATCGTGAGCAAAGAATACCGCACCCGCCACAGGGTCTTAAAGAAAGTCCGCATCAGAGTCACCGGACTTAACCCTAGCGCAATGCCAGAAATAATACCCGAGATCAGCAAACCCGTTCCTGTCGCCGACAACCAATTCCATGTGAAAATTGCGTCCTCCGCTCGGGCTTCTGGAACCACCGGCGGCATGCGAAATACGGCTTTGTCCAGCAGTGGCACAGCGATCTTCGGCATGGAAATTCCATTCAGCAAATTTTTAACCTGCGGCAGCCCCCAAACGAATACTAAAACTGACAGCACAATCCACGGCAGCCACGCCATCCAAATTTCTCCAGAGGTCAATGGCTTGCGGTCTTTGGACGCATTCTCTCTGTCTGCCGCCTCCTCCTCCGGGAATCTCCATTTTGTTTTTGGATGCCAAAAGCGCAACAAAACGATCATCGAGATGATAGACGCGATTGCGGCGACGATGTCCACCAGCGTGGGACCATAATAATTGCTGACGAGAAATTGAAAAATCGCAAAACTTACTCCTGATGCAAGACAAGCAGGAAAGACCTCTTTCATGCCCTTCCACCCTGCCATCACCGCTATCAACCAGAAAGGAACAATCACGGAGAAGAATGGTAATTGCCTTCCGACCATGGCGCTTAAATCATTTAGCGGCAACCCGGTCACCGCAGCCAGCGCGATTATCGGCGTACCCAGCGCTCCAAAGGCGACCGGCGCCGTGTTGCCGATCAAAGCCAGCCCTGCCGCGGGCAGCGGCTTGAATCCCAATCCAATCAGCAACGCCGCGCAGATCGCCACCGGCGTCCCGAATCCAGCCGCTCCTTCTATAAACGCCCCAAAGCTAAAGGCAATCAGCAACACCTGCAAACGCCGGTCATCGGTCAGCCCGGCAATCGACCGCTTGATGATTTCGAACTTCCCCGTCTGCACCGTTATGTCGAAAACAAAAATGGCGCACAGCACAATCCAGCCGATGGGGAACAATCCGTATGCTGCGCCGTAGCCTGCCGACAGCAGCGCCATGTGCAGCGGCATTCCGTAGACCACCAGCGCGATGGCCAGCGCAGCCCCCAAGCCCGCCAGAGCCGCCCAATGCGCTTGAAATCTCCAAATGCCTAGCAATCCCAGCAACACGGCCACTGGAATCGTCGCCACCAATGCGGATATGCCTAGCGATCCCAACGGTATGTAGATTTGAGACCAAACATTTTCCATTATTCAGTTCCCTCGCCGCCGATCCGCAGCAAATTACTTACGGTATTACGTTGTATATTTGAATAATTCCCTTCAATCCGCCGACGCCATAAGGTAAACCGATCTCGCAGGAAAGACAAGGCCTGTACGCCGCTTCTTGCCGATTACTTCGCTCCCGCGTTACACTATCTATTTGAGACCGCTCTCAAAGGTATCCAAACCATGCCCGAGCAAAAAGATGATGCTGTTGAATTCAAGGTAGTGGACCGGCGTCAATTCACCTCTGACGGCCAAAAGCGCCCGGATGCCCCTCCGCCTGCTCCCGTCGTTGCAGAAGTTTCTGCCCCCAAGTCATCTCTGCCTCAGCCGCCACCCGCAGCGAAGACGCCGCAACCCGCGCCTCCGGCTGCGCAGGAATCGCCCGCTAAAGAAGTTCCCGGCTCCGTTCAATTCGAGCACTTGATCATGTCGCTGGTTTCCTCCGCGATGTATCATCTCGGCCTGGCCACTCGCCCTGGAGAAGTGGCGCGCCCGCCCGATCTTCCCGCTGCGCAGGAAACCATCGAGTTGCTCGGCATCCTGCAACAGAAAACCAAAGGCAATCTCAGCAAGGAAGAAGAGCATCTTCTGACCAACGGCCTCTATGAGCTGCGCATGGTCTATGTGGAGTTAACCCGCAACACCATGCGGAGCCGGTAAGATGCGCGTTCAGTTGACCGTGCTAGGCTCTGGAACGTCGAGCGGCGTTCCCATCCTCACTTGCCGCTGCCGCGTCTGTTCTTCTGCCGACCCTCGTGACAAACGCACCCGCCCATCCATTCTGCTCCGCTACAACGGTTCTGCCGTGGTCATCGACACCGGCCCCGATTTCCGCCTCCAGGCTTTGCGTGAAAATTTAACTCGATTGGACGCCGTGCTGCTGACGCACGCCCACGCCGACCACATCCTCGGCCTGGATGACACTCGCCCGTTCAGCTATCCCGACGGCAAAATTATTCCTATTTACGGCAACCTCGCCGCGCTCGAAGGCATGCGCCGCGTTTTCAGCTACGCGTTTGACAAGAATATTTTCTTCGCCAGCATGCCGCTCGTCCAGGATCATCTCATCACTGGACCGCTTGAGCTGTTTGGTTTGAGGTTCATTCCAATCCCCACATGGCACGGCAAACTGGAAGTGCTCGGTTTCCGTTTCGGCAACTTTGCCTATCTAACCGATTACAACGAAATTCCCGACAGCTCCATGCAGCTCCTCCAGGGAATTGATGTAATTTTCCTCGACGCTCTGCGCTACACCGTACACCCTACGCACATGACCGTGCCGCAGGCCGTTGAACTCGCCAAGCGCATACAGCCCCGAAGAGCGTATTTGACGCACATTTCCCACGA
>MEKX01000078.1 GCA_001767075.1 Acidobacteria bacterium RIFCSPLOWO2_12_FULL_54_10
AACTCTATGCCGAGGCTATTGTCGCGTTTCGTGACACAGATAAGCTCTTAGTCTCATGGGGAAACAAGTCTTCTCATTCCTTCGATGTTGTACGGAGCGAGGCCAACAAGCTTATTTCAGCGTGTGAGAAGGCGTTAGAGTTCTTCGACTGCCCCAACTGCAAGAAGCCCGTCTATAAGCTGGGCGACAAGAGCGCGGAACTCGTTCAGTGTCAGTGCGGTAATCTGCGGTGGCGATATGGAAAGACGTAAAGTCACCTGAAAGAATGCCGGGATAATCGGTGCCTGACAGGACGTTTTCTTCTTAAAAGGGAAAAGGGGACAGGCTAAACTGCGCAATTTTATGCCGCGGCGCAACCGATATGTGCTGCCTGGTTTTCACACGCGAGCCTGGAAGCGCCCCTACCGGCGAGCCTCAAGATTTTCAAGACTTGATTTGTCCGTAAGCGGGGAACGTCCCGCCTGTCCCCGAATTTCCGGTTTACGGATGCAGAATTCCCAGGGCCTGGGTCAGGGCCCGAAGCGGCCCTTGTGGAAGCGTTTGCTCGCATGTTATACTTCGATATAACAATGGAGGACGACATGCACACAACAAATCTGCGCAAAGTTGGCGGCTCGGTCATGTTGGCCGTCCCGCCTGCCCTTCTGGATATCCTGCGGCTGCGGCCAGGGACCAAGGTCGGCCTCGCGGTCGAGCGCGGGAGGCTGGTCGTGGAGCCACGGAAGCGGCCACGCTATACCCTTGACGAACTTCTCGCCCAATGCGACCCCAAGGCCGCCCGCACCCGGGCAGAACGCGACTGGCTGGTTGACAAGCCGGTGGGCGGCGAGCTGATCTGATGAAGCGCGGTGAAATCTGGCTGGTCGGGCTGGACCCCACGGCGGGACACGAACAAAAGGGCCGCCGCCCGGTCCTCATCGTGTCGCCGGAGGCATTTAACCGGTTGACAAAAGTGCCCGTGGTGGTCCCGATCACCAGCGGGGGAAGCTTCGCGCGGACGGCTGGATTTGCCGTACCGCTGGCGGGCGCGGGAACCAAAACGACGGGCGTGGTCCGGTGCGATCAGCCGCGTGCGCTCGATCTCGGCGCGCGGGGCGGCAAGAAGCTGGAAAATGCCCCCGACGCGATCATGGACGAAGTGCTGGCAAAGCTGGGGCCGATTTTCGAGTGATGCGCGGGGATCGCCCATTGTCTCTCAATATGATTCGTAACCTGCATGAACAACTTCAAATCCCCGCTGAGGCGCTGATTCAACCAACCCATTTGCGTAAGGCTCGTGGCGCACGGCGGGCCTCAAGATTTTCAAGGCTTGAATTGCCCCTAAGCGGAGAACGTCCCGCCTGAACCGGTTTCCGGCCGTCCCCGGTTCAGTCTAGGGGTTGTACACGCATTATTATCAGTATATACTGTAAATATGAAATTTGAGTGGGATCCGGCAAAGGCCGAAAACAACGCCAGAAAACATCACAATAACTTTCCCTTTGAAAAGGCCCGCAGAATTTCACCGGGAGAGGTCCGCGCAGCTCGCAAAGCGATCGAAAAGAAAACCGGACAAAAAAGAAAAACTCGAGGACGTCCGGCCAAAGCAGACAAGGAGAAATTTATCCCCACCTCCATACGACTTCACCCGGAAGTTCTACAATGGGCGAAACGCGAGGCGAAAAAACAAGGCTGCGGGTATCAAACACTGATCAATGAGGTCTTGCTGGCGAAGGCTATCTGAAAAGCCGCTGACACGGACACACGGGACGGCAAAAACTGGAAACTATCCCTGATGCGGTCATGGACGAAGTGCTGGCCAAGCTGGGGCCGATATTCGAGTGAGGTGCGGGGAATGTGCCATTTTTTCTTGGGTTTCTATGAATCCTTTACGAGAGCCGCTTTCCGTTGTCATATAATTTCACCGACTTCAATATGAACAACAAGGACGGGCTTCCATGTTGAAACAACGGCTTGAGTCGAAGGAGGATTGGCAATTACAGTATTATCTTGTTCTCTTTTTTGACCTGCTTGGTCAAAGAGAAAAACTCCGTCAATTGACTGCCTTCCCAAATGATGAAGAGGGGGGAAAACGCATTGCCTCAGTTCTCCAAGCAACGGTTGGTCGTGTGATTAAACTTAGGGTAGGCTTCGAAAGTTTTTTTGAAGGGATGTCAACTGAAACAGAGTTATCAAGAAACTTGGAACCGGATCAACGCGAACTTCTGATGCAGCATACACAATACAGGATGAATTCCTTCGGCTTTTCCGATTCGTTCCTTGTGTTTGTACCTCTTGGCACTAATGATGAAAATTGCACTCAGATGAACGGTGTTCACAGATCAATGCTTGCTGCGTGTTCAATAATGTCGATCGCACTCAGCGAAGGGATTGCAATGAGGGGCGGAATCGACGTGGGTTTAGGAATGGAATTATACAAAGGAGAAATATATGGCCCTTGCCTAGAGCGAACTTATCATTTGGAGTCCAAACAGGCAGATTATCACAGAATCTCTGTAGGAGTTGAACTTGTTCAATATCTGGCCTCGGTACAAAAACAAAAATCTATGACCACTTTTGGGAAATGTGCTGCCGCATTGGCAAAACAGTGTGCGTCGCTTGTCTTTAAAGATTGGGATGATACCCTCGCACTCGATTATCTCGGCGATGGATTTAAAGCAGCGGCGGGAGCAAACTCGGACTACACTCTTTTCGTAAAAGTGGTCACTTTCGCAGATTCTGAAAAACAGAAATGGTCCTGCGCAGGAAATACGAAGCTGGCGCAGCGTTATGACCGATTAAATTCCTATCTTGCCAGCCGCGATGATATATGGACTAAGTAGCTGGCAGATCTCCTTTCAAAAAACGGGAAATAGGCGGGACGATTTGCCGAATATCCAGGATCTAAACCAGCTCCAAGCGGATTTGGCGGCCGACGGCGGTGGCGGCTTTCCGCAGAGTGCTGAGCGTCACGGCATCATTCTCAGGGTCCAGGAGCCGATCCAAAGCAGCGCGGCTGGTGTGCATGCGCTTCGCCATTTCCGACTTTGACAGGCGCCGTTCTTGCATGGCGCTCTCGATCTGCCGCGCCAGTACCCGCTTGATCGCGGCAGAAGTGGTTGCTTCGTAAATACCATCCTCGCGAAGCCAACTATCGAAGGATGAGCCGATGTTTTTTTTCTTCATGCGCCAGTTCCTTTCTTGCGATGGAGCGCCAAATCCAAATCCCGCTTCGGGGTCTTCTGCGTCTTCGTTATGAATCCGTGCAGGAGGATCATCGAGCCCTGCTCGACTGTAAAAATCACACGGGCGATCTTGCCACCGACGAGGCTGCTGCGGACTTCCCAGAGTCCATCGCCCAGGCCGCGCACCAGCGGCATTCCAATCGGCCAGGCGAATTCAACGTCCTTGATATCCTCACCGATGATCTTGCGGTCTTGCAGGTCCAGCTTCTTGAGCCACTCCCGCACCGGCTCGCGGCCACTGCCCAGTCGGAAGAAATGAGCGGGCAGACGCTTCAATACCGGCTTCATAAGCGAATGTATCATTATTGGTACAGTCCAGTCAAACACCACTTTTAAGAATGACTAACTGTTGAGGCCGTTGGGCGCGAGGCAGGAGATGCGGGGGTGGGGGTAAGAGGGGGAGACGGCATATCCGCCCTGCAATTTTTCATGGAGTGGCGAGAGGGCGGCGAACAGCGGGGGAAGGTCGATGAGCTGCTGGTTAGAATCGAATGATCTGATTTTTTCGATGCCAGCGGAAAGCAATCGGCTAGCTCCAACGAAGTTCCCGTTGCGCAGATGATGGAAGGCCACGGCGACCTGAATGATGCCTTGCAGAAACTTCTTGCGCTCGCCGGAACATTCCATCCACAGTTCTTCGAGCACCTCGTGGCAGTCAAAGAATTTCCCTTGATTGAAAAGATCGATGCCCTGATGCAGGAGCGCGGATTGATGGGATGTTAATAATTCCGTAGATTCTGGCGCCATATTCACGAGCATAAGGGAAGGCGGAGCAAGAGGCAAGGAGGGGGAATGGTGAGTGGGGAGTAGGCAATGGGGTAAGGAAGCAAAAGAAAACGGGCTTCTCTTCGCCCGTCGCTAAAGCTCGGGCTGCGCTCCGGCCTGCGGCAGCAAGGAACAATGAACCATGGAGCGCCGATATATCCATGGACGGGGGATCGAAACACAGAAGATTCCATTACACGTTGGCGGGTTGCCGGAGAGTCGGCAGGGACTGGATGGATTTACCGGACTTCCGCGCGGCGAGGCGGAGTTGATAAAGACTTTGCAAATTGAGCCAGAATTCCGCAGTTGTGCCAAAGAAATGGGCTAGGCGCAGCGCCGTGTCGCCAGTGATTGCCCGCCGTCCATTCAGGATTTGGGTGATGCGGTTGGTCGGGACATCGAGTCGCCTCGCAAGTTCAGCGGCGCTCATGCCCAGCTCTTTAAGCTCTTCGGCCAAATGCTCGCCTGGATGAATCACAATTACTGCCATAGCATTCTCCTAATGGTAATCAACAATCTCTACGTTCGAAGGGCCGGACGCGCCTTCCGTCCATTCGAAGCAAATCCGCCACCGGTCGTTGATGCGGATGCTGTATTGGCCCTTTCGGTCACCTTTAAGCCCTTCAAAACGGTTGCCGGGCAAGACGGCAAGGTCTTTGAGCGCGACAGCCGCCTCCAGACGGTCCAGCTTCAGACGCGCGGCGCGTTCGATACCAGAGAACGCCTTGACCGGTTTGCCGACCGCGAAGTCTCTGGTCCGCTTGTCACCATAGCTGACGATCATAAGTCAGGATAACGGACGTTTGCGCGTTACGTCAAGCGTAACGAACCTACGAATCGCATTCGGGGTCGTGCGCGTAAGCGGTAGCCATCACGGCAAATTCAAACCGCGAATTTACCGGGGCTACCCCGCTTCGATTACGCTAACAAGAAAATTGATCGGATTTGCAGGATACCGAGGAAACCTGAAAGCTGTGGCCAGCGTCTATCATTAATTGACATTAAATATTGAGTAAAGCAGTACAGCACTTTTATTCGGCGGGAGGCTCGGCAAGATGGCGGCATTGAGATGGCGGATTCTGGTGATGACGATGACACTGGCGGGATTCTGCGCGGATGGGTTTGCGCAGGAAAGCCCGGCAGACCGCCGGAGGATGCGAGCGGAGGCGATGAATCCAGAAGAACGGATCGTGGTGGATGGGGTTCTCGATGAAGAGGCATGGCAACGCGCCGAGCCAGCCGCCAACTTCATCCAGCAGGACCCGAACTTCGGCGAACCGGAAACCGAGCGGACCGAGGTGCGCATCCTCTATGACCGCGAGAGCCTGTACATGGGCGTGATCTGTTACGACTCGGAGCCGGACGAGATGCTGGGCTACCAGCGGAGGCGGGACGAGTTCCTTTCCTCGGATGACCGCTTCATGTGGACGATGGACACGTATCTGGATGGGCGCGGCGGATACTTTTTCGAGATCAACCCTGCAGGACTGATGGGCGATGCGCTGATGGGCGCTGGAGGGCTCAACAACCGGCAGTGGGACGGCATCTGGACTGCGAACGTGAAGCGCACCGAGATCGGATGGGTGGCGGAGATCGAGATTCCTTTCCGCACGCTGAATTTTGATCCGAACGCGCCGGGATGGGGCGTCAACTTCCAGCGCACGGTGCGGCGCAAAAATGAAGAAACGCTGTGGACCGGCATTCCACGCAACCAGGGGCTGAGAAGAATGAGCAACGCGGGAATTCTGACCGGCATTGAAGAAGTGAGCCAGGGAATGGGCTTGGAGATCAAACCCTATGTGCTGGGCACGGCGCTGTCAACGCCCGGGCGCGGTCAAGAAAAAACCAATTACCTGGGCGACGCGGGACTGGACGTGTTCTACAGCCCGACGCCGCGCCTGCGCAGCAACTTCACGGTCAATACCGACTTTGCGCAAACGGAAGTGGACCAGCGGCAGGTGAACCTGACGCGCTTCTCGCTTTTCTTTCCTGAAAAGCGGGATTTCTTTTTGGAAGGCGCGAGCTTTTTTGATTTCCGATCCGTCGCGGAAGATGAGACGGACAACCGGCTGCATCCCTTCTTCAGCCGCAGCATTGGATTGCGCCGAGTGGGACAAGGAAATAATTTTGAGCCGCAGAAGATCGACTTTGGCGCGAAGCTGACCGGACAAATGGGGCAGCAGGACGTCGGATTATTGCACGTGCGGACGGGACGAGAAGGAGACCACGGCGGCGAGGATTTCACCGTGATGCGGATGAAGCGGCGCATCTTCCGGCAATCCTACATCGGGGGCTTGATGACGCGGCGCGATCCGCTGGATGCGGGGCAGACGCGGTATTCGATTGGGTTGGACATGCTGCTGGCAACCTCCACTTTTATGGGTACGGAAAACCTGGAGATCGGAGCGTATGCGCTGCAAGCAACGAACCGGACAGGCCTGGAGGGCGGCAATCATGCATACGGGCTGGAATTGAATTATCCGAATGATACCTGGACCGGAGCGCTGACGTACCGGGAAATTCAGGAAAATTTCGAGCCGGCTGTGGGGTTTGTGTCGCGCACAGGATACCGGAGGCTGAACCCTGGATTGCGCTACGCGCCGAGGCCGCGGCGGCACGCATGGATTCGGCAGTTCGCATTTGGATTCGATCTGGACCGGCAAACCGATATGGAGAATGAACTGCTGACGCGCAAATGGGACTTCCGGGTGTTTGAAATTTCCACGCATTCCGGGGATACGTTTTATGCTTCCGTGCTGCCGCAACACGAACGGCTGGAGGAAGACTTCCGAATTCATTCGACCGTCACGCTGCGTAAAGGAAACGAATATGACTTCACGCGCTATCGATTCCGATTTCAGACCGCCAATAAACGCCCGCTGGCGCTGGCGACAGAAATTGAATCGGGAAGCTTTTTGTCCGGGGACCGGCAAACGTATCTAGCGGAACTGACGCTGCGGGCGCGACCTGGGGTGATTCTATATTCCGGCGTCGAGTGGAACCGGTTTCAATTGCAGGAAGGAAATTTCCAGACGCGCATCTACCGCCTGACGCCGGAGCTGCAATTCAGCCCGTGGATGTCCTTTGTGAACCGCATCCAGTACGACAACGTGAGCCGCGTGCTGGGATGGCAGTCGCGGTTTCGCTGGATCGTGAAGCCGGGCAATGATTTGTATTTTGTCTACACGCAAAATTGGCTGGACGATTTGAATAAAGGGCTGGGGACGCTGGACCGCAGAGCGGCGATCAAAGGCGTGTACACGCATAGGTTTTAGGATATTCCCAGGTTATTGAATTGCCGAGGAAGGCCACGAAGAAGTCAGGAGACAGAATGAAGGAGCGTCGCTGCGGGCAAGCCTCCGCTCATTAGAGCGCTGCATCTTGCGATTCCGCGCTGGCCTTCGGCAGAGAGGTAGCCACTCAATTGGCGGTAATTTTCTAGGGCACCAGGCGGATGGAGTCGGAGCCGCGGAGGAGATGGCCGGAGAAGGTTTCGCCCAATATCGGACTTCACTCAACGGCAATGGTGACCGTGTTGCTGGTGATGCCGCCGGCGGTGATGGTCAGGGGCACGGCGGAGCCGGGCGCGATCAGCTGCGGAATTTCGACGTTGATTTGCCATAGGCCGACAAAGCCCGGCGCCATGCCGCTAAACTGCACTCGCAAAGCAAACCCGCCAAGCGTTACCGTAGGTTGCACCCGTGTGTATACCAGCGGATTGCCAGTGATGGGAGCGGCTTCGCCGGGAAGCAGCGGCGGGTCCGTCTCGCCGCCTCCGGTGGCGAAAAGCTGGATCACGCTGCCGCGCACGGCGGGCCTGGCTCCCAGGATGGATTGCGGGTTGCCGTTCAGCGAGTTGTCCTGATTCAGCGCCGCCGCCTGGCCCAGCCCGTTCATCAGCACCGTGAAGATGCCCGGCGCGGTGGATACAATGCTTAAGGTGGTCAGGAGCGTCGTACCATCGGGCTTTTGAATTTGTGCTGGAACTGAATCGCCAGGGGCGATTCCGGTCGGAATCTGAAAGTTGATCTGCGTGGGGCCGACGAACAGCAAGGGGGCTTCGATGGAGCCAATGGGCGAGTAGACCCATTGGTTCGTTTCAAACGTAAGATTGCCTCCTATCCGCAGAGTGATGCCGCCCAGTGTTTTTGGAAGCGGCAGCGAAGTGGCGAAGAAATTCTGGCTCACGCCGGTGGTCATTATCGTACTCGCCAGCGCACCAGAAGAAGCACCACTGGTAGAGAAGCTTCCCGCATTCTGGACGGTGAACTGGCGGGGCGCATCGGGAGCCACTGCTAGCGAAAATAATCTGTTCGAGTCTGAGCTGGTGACCAGCACTGCGTCGTAGGAATTACACCCGTAGGTATAACAAACGGAGTAACCGAAGCTGGCGAGACTTGCGCTTCCTGCAATTCCGGGCACGATTGAGACATCATTGCTTGGTCCGGTAATCCTTGCTAGGGTGTTGGTGCCGCCTACGATCGTGAAGAGGCCCAGTCTGCTATTGAAGGCGAAATCCTGCGGGTTAGGAACATTGGAAATCGTGGATGCAATTTCAAGGGTTGAGGAATTGAAGGTGATCAGCTTGTTGCCTAAAGCGCTTGCAACTATAGTACCTCGAACAATCGAAGTGCCTAGATCGATTGAAGTGTTTCGAATAGCTGTTGGTCTAGGGACAGGGATGCGTGTCAGGATTCTGGCAGTGATCAAATCTACCAAGGTGACTACGTTGGCATCCGTACCTGCCACCCAAGCTACTACGGCTGGACTCCCCCCAAAGAGCAACTCAACGCCATGCAAACTCAGGGCTGCCGGAACATCAGGGACTGTTGCGGTTACTGAAAACGAGCCGAGATCAAGAACGGATAGGGTGTTATCGCCCTGATTGGAAACGACCCCTATGCCGGAAGTTGCGACATTAGGGGGTACGCAAGCAGCGGCATTGGGTTGAGGGCCGACCTTAATGGTCCCGAGGACGGCCCAACTCTCCGGAAAGTAAAAACTCCCCCCCTTTATTACCGTGACCGAATTGTCTGAAGGGGATGTAACGAGAAGGCGATCCCCAGAGCAGAATGAAATGCCATTCGGCGCTGGAATCCCTCGTAAGGTTGTCACAAGTTCGGCGGGGCCATTAAATTTCCAAGCAAAAATGGTAATGGAATTGTCACCCGAATTGGCAACCACAACCGTTGCCGTATCACCGTGGGGGTAAATGGCTATGCCAAGCGGTCTCAGCCCGGTGGGAACAGAATCTATTCGAAGAGGAAGCAGCGACTGTGCTTTGACCGGGATGGCAAGTAGGAATAAGATCGTTGCCCCCAACAGTAAAGCACAAACTCTCCGGCTTTCAGCCATGACGCGCTCCAGCCAATCCAGTCACTATTTTCCTCAGGTCAAGGATTTCGGAATGCTGCTCCTTGATCGCCTCTATTAGCAATGCGGTTAGCTGGGCATAATCCACTGATTTGGCATCCGTACCGTTTTCTTCGTAAGCCACCGCTTCAGGCAGCACTTTTGCGACTTCTTCCCCAATTACACCGATTTTTTGCTTGCCGTCAGACTTACGCTCGTAGGAAACACCACGTAGGCGCAACGCTTTTACGAGAGCCCCTTTCAAAGTCTGGATGTTTATTTTCCATCTCCTGGAACTGTAGGTTGTCCAGGCGTCTGCGATGGGGTCAGTGGCTGAGTTCTGAACGACAGTTAGGATATTTGGTGTACTTGTTGTGCCGATGCCAACCTTCCCGTTTGGGTCCACCAGGAATTTTCCGGAAAGCTCAAGGAAACTATCGCTTGCACCAGAACCAAGGTGGCTTGGGTTAGCATAGATGCCCTTGTGCCATATTGCACGTCCCTCGCCACCTTCAAGGAAGATCGCTACTGTACCTTCGTTTCTCGAGCTTATTACCTTAATTCCATACTTAGATGTAATTTGATCGACAAGGGGTTGGTCGTTACTTGCGTTGTTTTCAATGACGATCTCGGCTCCAACTAGGAAACCGTCGCTACCCGGATCAATAAATGCGCCAGAAAATAGGCCCCAGGCACGACCCGTTAAGTTGTTTCCGACAATCTGCCCCCGAACATCCGCTCCTAACACGTCCCGGCATTTGTCGCACTGGGTGCCCTGGTATGTCGAGGGATCGGCTGTTCGTGCGATCGCAAGAAGCGCCGCTTTCTCATAATTGACCGAAGTGGGCGGCGTAAGTAGATCTGCCTTCACCTGAACGGTCAAACCGAATTCGTTAGCAGAAAAATCACTGTCAACCCAATTACCAGCATTGTTTACCTTCTCTCCAATCCGAACAAACGACCGCTCCCATGAGGCCAGGTCGAAGGGGGCAAAACTGGTTTCCTGTACAGTCACCGCCTTGTTTGGGTCGGTAGCAGGGGCCTCGACGTGCAGCTTCGTCGCCGGGCTGGTAGTGCCAATGCCCACGTTGCGGTCCCGCGTCCAGGTCATCACGTCGCCGACCTGGTTCACTTCCAAGATCAGCGGGGTATGCTCCGCGTTACCTGCAATGCAAAAGTAAAATTCGGGAGTGTTGGGAGGATTGTTGGCCAGGTTAGTGAAGCCCAGCATCTCGTTGTACTGGTTTGCCGAATTCGCTTCTACCCTTAGATAGCCCGTGCCGGAGCCTTTGATATGCAGAAGCGTGCCCGGCGAAGTCGTGCCGATGCCCACCGAGCCATCTGCTTCCACAGTGGTCTTGATATTTCCTGCCGAGTCTTTCCACTCCTGCAAGGAGGCACTCTGGGAAGCAGCCCCTTGAACTGTCAGAGGTGTTGTACTACTGTTTGCGGCCAGAAATATATAGGCGCCGCAGTTAAATGGAGTGCTCGCGTTAATATCACCGGCTGGCTTGTCGCACGCAGCACCGCCTTCCGCCGCTACGCCCGATTGCAGCAAGCTCTGGAATAGGAGGCGCGATTGTTGGGGATCGGAGAGCATGTCAGCGAGCACCTGGCGAATCTGCTCCGGAGTTGCCGCCGGAGGTTGTGAGGGGGAGTTAAACGACCTGAGCCATCCTAGCACGGGAGAAACCATTGCGGAGACAAAAGTTTTCATGGCCACGCTCCAACGGGGGGATTCGGCTGAGGGCCAAAAAAACTTTTGTCTCCGCAATG
>MEKX01000079.1:0-11283 GCA_001767075.1 Acidobacteria bacterium RIFCSPLOWO2_12_FULL_54_10
TCACGTTGATGACCCTGCACAGTGCTAAAGGCCTGGAATTTCCCGTTGTCTTTCTCGTCGGTCTGGAGGAAGGCTTGTTACCTCACAGCCGGTCACTCCTGGACTCACAATCGCTCGAAGAGGAGAGACGGCTTTGTTATGTCGGCATGACCCGTGCGCAGAAAATTCTCATTCTGACCCGGGCGCTCTACCGCCGCCACTACGGCAACCAGATGCAGGAATCCTCGCGACCCTCGCGTTTTTTGGATGAAATTCCTAGTGAATTGCTAGAAAATTATTCTGTATCTTCCGCATCTACCGAGCGTGTTTATGATTACGAGGGAACCGAGGGAATTGATGGAACCGAGAGAACCGAGGGAACCGAGGACGAGCAACGGCACATGGCCCTCCAAAATGCCCGCAGTTTTTTCGGTATCGGAGGCGCCGTCCCACGCGCGCCAGCCCGGAATTATAGTCCTGCCGTTGGCCTCAACCCCGGCGCGCGGGTTCGCCATCCGAAGTTCGGCTACGGCACTGTCTTGCGCAGGGAAGGCCAGGGGGATGATACGAAACTGACCGTCAGCTTTCCCGGCGTCGGATTAAAAAAATTGATGGAGAAATTCGCCGATTTGGAGCAGATGTAATTTATGCCCGAGGATACCGAACAGCAGCAAACGCCCGATTCCATTGGGGAAAACGCAAGCGGACCTCCGCTGATTTTATGGATCGCGATTGGCATGGTTGTCGTAATTGGCGCGGTCATCGCATTTTTGTTTTTGGGATCAAAACCAGAAGCCGTGCTCCTGCCGCCGCCAACCCAGGAAGATATTGCCTATGGCGAGCAGTTGCAGCTTTCCGAATTGCATCTGAGCGCGGAAGAGAATTTCCTGAATCAGCAGATAACGTATCTCGATGGGCAGATTACAAACAAGGGGCAAAAAACCGTTCAGCAACTCACGATGCGACTTTTATTCCGCGATTATTATGGTCAGGTGATTCTTCAACAGGATCAGCCCATATTGCCGGAGTCGAGCGAACCCCTAATTCCAGGTCAAACGCGACAGTTTCAATTGCGATTCGATTATATCCCGCAGACGTGGAACCGGCAGATTCCAGAATTTACTTTGCTATCCATCCGCGCGCAATAGGGTTCGTGCGATCCTAAATCACCGCTTAGTCAAAACGGAAAATTCGATATCAATATTTTCTCTCATGCCAATCTCTTCCAGTTCCTTGCGAAGATCGTGCAGGTTGATCTGGCGAGGCACGGACAGCCGCGCTTCAAGCTGAAAAATCGGGGTGCCGCTCATCGGCGCCGCTTGAGTGGTTGTTTCCAATGATTCGATGTTGATGCCGCGGCGGCTCAGAGCAGCACTGAATTTGTGGACCACGCCAGGATGATCCAGGCAAGATGCCTGCAAGCGGCAGGGCAACGCGGAATCGGCAACCGACTTCGGAGAAGTCCTCTTGCTATGAAAATCCAGGCCCGTGCGCTCTTTCAGCACATCGAGAGATGAAGAAACTTTATCCAGCCCGGAAGCTTCGCCAGATACAAGCAAGATGATAGCGAACTCACCGCAGAACGCCGCCATCTTACTGTCTTCGATATTGCAGCCTACTTCTAATAAGAACTGGGTGATTTTCTCCACCAGTCCGACCCTGTCCGGTCCCACGGCGGTGATGACGAGATATTCTTTGGGTTCTGTTGCCATGGAGTTGCTATGTGCTCAATGAATATGAGGCAGCTTTCAGTGATCTGCCTCGATTCAGCCTGTGGGCATCGGAAGATATTAAGGTGTCATTAATACTTTGGAACAGAGGGATCCACCTCATCGCTCCAAGCCAAAATACCTCCGACCAGATTTTTTACTTTGCGGAAACCTGTGCGTTTCAAGAAATCCACGGCCATGCCGCTGCGCTGCCCGCTGCGGCAATAGACAATGATCTCATCCGCGGAATTCAATTCATTCACTCGCGACGCAAGTTGACCGCGCGGGATCAGATGCGATCCCGGTAAAGTGCAGATATCCACTTCGTGCGATTCGCGCACATCCAGCAAATAGAACGAATCTTTGCGTTCCATCATTTTCTTCAATTGCAGCGGATGAATCTCGAATTCACTTTCTCCTGGTTGCGGTGGCGGAGCCGGATGAATACCGCAAAACTGCTCATAATCGATCAGTTCATGAATCGTTCGATTCGGCCCGCAGATCGGGCACTCAGGATTCTTGCGCAGTTTGAGTTCGCGGAATTTCATTTCCAGAGCATCAATCAGCAACAGGCGACCGATCAGCGGCTGACCTTTCCCAAGAATCAGCTTGATAGCTTCGGTAGCCTGAATCACGCCTACAAGTCCTGGAAGGATTCCAAGTACTCCGCCTTCGGCGCAACTGGGGACAAGTCCCGGCGGAGGCGGTTCAGGGTATAAGCACCTGTAGCACGGACCGTCTTTCGCTCCAAAGATCGATGCTTGGCCTTCAAAGCGGAAGATGCTGCCGTATACGTTAGGTTTGCCGAGCAACACGCAGGCATCGTTGACTAAATATCGTGTCGGGAAATTATCAGTTCCATCTGCCACCATGTCGTAATCGCGAAACAATTCCAGCGCGTTGGCTGAGGTCAGCATAGTCTCGTAGGTTGTAATCTCGATGTGCGGATTGAGTCCATTCAGGGTTTCTAACGCGGACTGCAACTTGGGCCTGCCGACATCGGCAGTGGAGTGAATGATTTGGCGCTGCAGATTGGTGTAATCAACGACGTCGAAATCTACAATGCCTAATTTCCCCACGCCGGCCGCGGCCAGATAAAGTCCCAGTGGAGATCCCAATCCCCCCGCCCCGATCATCAGAACCTTGGCCTGCTTGATTTTTAGCTGCCCCTCCATGCCAACTTCCGGCATGATCAAGTGGCGGCTGTACCGCAGAACTTCTTCGTTGGAAAGCCTGGCAGCGTTTGCAGGAGAACTTGTTAATAGACTCATGCGTTTACTTCCTTCCCGGTATTCCTGGCAGCACTGCTTCGTTACCAAAATGAATATTCCCACCCGCAATGGAGGGCACGATGTTCAACACATCATTATCTTTCACGGGCGTATTTTCCTTTTCCAGGTAACGGATATCCTCCTCATTCCGATAAATGTTCACAAAACGGCGGAGCTTGCCATCCTCGCCATAGAGATGCCTCTTCAATTCACCATGCAGGGCTGTCAGATTTTGCATTACTTCATCCACAGTCTTTCCTTCGACCACCACGCTAGCATTTTTGTCGGCGTACTGCCGAAGCGGGGTAGGAATGATCACTTTCACGCCCATTCAATAAAACTCCTTCCAAATATTCCAGTCCATGCGGGTGCACGATGCTTGTCCCTGCGGCTTCTTAATTCCCGTTCTCCGTAACCTGCAATTCTTCCGGTACAAACTGAGCCCGATCCGCGGACAGAAGCCACGCTGTCAAATCCCGAGGGACCCCTTTTCCCACTGCCACTATTATATAAGCAAACCAGGGCCAGGCGTGTTCACGGTCGAACTCAGAGGGCTGTGCCGGATGGTCCGGATGAGAATGATAGAACCCAATGACATCCAGGCCGCGCTTGCGGGCTTCCCGGTCGCTGGCGATCAAGTCTTCGGGCAAGATCATATACCTGTTTTGCGGAGAATCCTTCCGCGCGTTATTCATCGGCAAGATATCCAGGATTGTTTTATTCCAATCCTCCGCTTTGCCCAATAGAATTCCGCAACATTCGTGTGGATAGGTCTGAGCCCCGTGCTGCCTGATCCGTTCCAATTCTTTTTGGTGGATTGATGTTGCCATAGTGCTGTTTTTACTCTTCCTCCCAAAATCTTTCGCTCAAATACTTTTCTCCGGAATCTGGGAAAATGGTAACAATCTTGCCTTCGCGAATGCCGGATGCGACTCGCAAACACGCGGCCAGCGCGGCACCGCTGGAAATGCCAACAAATAAACCCTCTTCCCGGGCCAGCGCCCGGACCATATCATAGGCATCTTCGGTTGATAGCCAAAAGTTTTCATCCGCGACTGCCGGATCATAGATGCCAGGAACTATAGCGGATGGCAAATGTTTCAGCCCCTCCAGGCCATGGAATCCGGAATCCGGCTGAAAAGAGATGAGCCGTATTTGGGGGTTGAACTCGCGCAAGCGCCGTCCAATGCCCACAAAAGTTCCCGTTGTTCCCAGTCCTGCAACGAAATGAGTTAATTTCCCATCCGTTTGCCGAATGATTTCCGGCCCAGTTGTTTCATAATGCGCTTTCCAGTTCGCATCGTTGCTGTACTGATCAGGGTAAAAGTATTTTTCCGGATCGTTAGCAAACAATTCGCGCGCTTTTACAATGGCGCCATCGGTCGAGCGGTCCGGGTCGGTGAAGATCATTTCAGCGCCATAAGCCTTAAGAATCTCCTTGCGTTCATGGCTGGCGTTCGACGGTAAACAGAGAGCCACGCGATAACCCAGGTGAGCGCCGATCATTCCATAAGCGATGCCAGTGTTTCCGCTGGTGGCATCTAAAATCACTTTTCCTGGGCGCAACAATCCGCGCTTCTCTCCATCCAAAATCATGTTCATTGCAGGACGGTCTTTTACCGACCCGCCTGGATTAAACCATTCCGCCTTCGCATATATTTCGATGTTCCCAAACCGCTGCGGGATTCGGATGAGTTTCAAAAGCGGAGTATTTCCTATGCATTCCAGCAAGGTACAAAACCTGTTTGCAGTAAGGGATTCCGTGTTGATGATGGATCGGTCAACCATAAGAGCCTTGCGATAAAATCCCCCATGAGTTCCTCCCCGTTAATCTGGGAAGCGTCAATCAAATCACTCAATTTAATTGATTTTACTGATTTTATCTGCGGGACTGGTTAGTGTCAAACCGGCCACTCATAAGCGCTATGATATTGCCAATACTCTTTAACCCGGGCGAGCTTTTCGGAGTGGAAAACCGACAAGCGCGATTAAAGCCTAGATAGAGAGGGGCTATGGTGTCAAACCATTGTACAAGGCGATTGTTAACTCCCGCGGAAAGCAGCCTTGGAAAGACTCTTTCTGTGCACAATCGCAGAAAGTTCATGGACGCATTGCAAAATTAGTTTCGAGCGAACTTTCGGTAATGCCAATACGGTCGCGAAGCTGGATTCGCAGAGTGTACTCTCCGGGAACCGCATCTTGTAATTTCATATCAAAAGACGTTGGAAGGAAGCGGGGTGGATAGTTGCTTTGGCTTTTATCGACGGAGGCATCTGTTCTGGATACGACGATATTTCCTTGCGGGTCGATGATGCTCCAGTCCTGCTCAACCCAGACCTCTTTCGCTGCTGATATTTGAAATCCAACTACTTTATACCGGACGTGAACGGTTTCTGAAATTGAATAAACGCGGCGGGAAAACAAAGGACCTGTGGCCGAAGTTGCGAATTCCAGTTGCTGGATTTCCAGAGCAATCGCGGCGTTGACTGGCTGACCCATAACAGGGAATGAGATGTTGCGGCTAACCTCTTGGTTATTTAACAGGTCCTTCACGCGAATCTGTATTTGGTAATTTCCTCCAGGTGCGGAAGGGGGAACTTTAGCCGACCAGTTAATTTTTGGTTGCCATTTTTCATCGCGAGGTCCGAGCCTGACATTGATTTCATCGGTTTTAGGCGGTTCTAGTAAAACTCCGGATGGATCACGCAGTTCAATGTTGTATTGCAAATGGACTTGTTCTTCCCATTCCCAAAGCCCTGACTGGCTCTCTCCCCGTTCTCTGCGGAATCCGGCAATTCGGAACGTCATGGAAACTTCGCCTCCCGCATCCATGGAAAAATCAGACTGCCAGCGGCCTTGGAAATCCTGAAATAACACGTCGGTGATTTCGAGTTTTTGAGCAGGGGCTTGCAAAAGTGAGATGCTGGCATTTAGCAGGAAGGCGTACGGGAGGCCTATTAATAAAAGCAGAAATGCTGCGGTCCAATTATAAAAAAATCGTTTACTAGATATACTGGTCATAGATTCGGGAGGAGGAATGGAATCTGTACAAGCACTTCCAAATCAACCGGCTCTCCGTTTTTTCTGGCAGGCTCAAATTCCCATTTGGTAAGCGCCGTTATTGCGCTGAGGTCCAACTGAGGGTCCAGGCTTCGAAGAATTTGAATATTAGCTACTGTACCGTCGCGCAAAATAATTGCTCTCAGCAATATCGACCCGTGCACGCCTTCCCGGATGGCGGAGGCTGCATAGGGAGGGTCTACCTTCCGTATCGCTAAGGGTGATTCGAGACGGACCGCATCTTGTTCTAAAGAGTCTCCGTTGAAATCAGCGAAGCGCAGAATCCAGCTACCTCCGCCACTGGACAGATTTGGCATATTGATATTCATTGTCCGTACTCGCCGATCTCCAAAATATTCCGCGTCAGGATCCATCGCGCGAGGATTAACTGGCATCAGAGAAGGACGAGTCGCTTTTGCAAGTAAGCTGGAAACTTCATTCATTGTTGGAGAACGCCGCGTTGGCGCTACAGGCAGTTCCCGGACTTGATCTGTTTGCCGAATTACGGGAGGAATGGGCAAGTCAGGAACGTCCGGCGCTGATACAGACAGATGAGGAATCAGTAGATCGGCGATGGCGCTATCTGCAATCATCGATGACGGAGTGGGAACAACAATTTCAGATCCCTGATTATCTATGTTTGTTGCGGCTTTTGATGAAGCCTTAAACTGCCCTGCTCGCTGTCCAGCAGGAATGCGAATGACTGTTGTGTCTGGAGGCGGTGGAACTGCATTGACGGCGATGAGGTTGGGCATGTTCGACGTTGGAGTTCCAGGCTGAAAAGCTTCAGGTGTCTGCGGAAGCTCCTCTTGTGGTGGTGGCAGGACCGGCATCTTCGGAAGCGATAACTCAGGGACTTTCGCAATGTTTGCCAGTGGCTGCAAAGTCGGAAGCTCTGGCATTGGTGGCGGCGCGACGCGGATGCGCGGCAAATTCAATTGCGGAATCCGGGCAACTGCTGCAGGTTGAAAGACGTCTGGCGCAGGCGGCAGCGGCATATCGGAGCGCGGGTTCCAGGCCAAGATATTGGGCACTCGGACATCCGAGCGGATGATAGCGGGAGGCAGGTTGGGTTGCAAAATAGTTTGCCTGCGATTGTCAGCCACGGCTGGACGCGAGACGACAGTCTGCCGTTGCTGAATGGTCACACGCGGGGGTTCGAGAGGTTTCTTATCACGCTCGGGTCCTTCGGTTGCCTTTTTTGGGGCCTGCTTTTCAGCTTTCTCTGAATTAGCAATTTTCGGCGCGGGGGAGATCGGAGGCAGGAGGTCAGCCTTTGAGTAATAAATGATTTCCTGGTCCGGACGGACAATCGGTTCCGAAGTTTTAGGAATCGATGCGACCAACGAGGAAATTGTAATTACGAAGAAGATCGCTGCGGCATGGGTGAAGGAAGAAGCAAAAAACGGCCGCCACAAAGAATGCCTGGGGAAGTAGGCGCTGCGGAACATGGGAGCGCGCGCCCAGGCCCACTCCGGCAGATTGGCGACAGGAGCAGAAAGGCAAACGATCAGATTCGAGCTGACCCTGCTGAACAACGTGGTTGTGGGAAGAGGCGCGAAATCAGGCACACGGTTATTTCCCGTAGATGCGAAACTCTTACTTTGGTCGTCCCATGATAATTTCAATTGTTCGGCCATAGGTGGAAAGGCCTAGGGCGGAAACCGCCGGATTTTAGATCGTACCGTCAATTCATTATAACCCGCTTCCATCAGCGTGATGATGAACATGAAATATTACTTTAGCCCCCGTATGAGCAGCTAATTTGATCCACAACAGGCCGTTCAGCGTTACAGGCTGTAAAATGGTACCTATGAATAAAATTCCGAGCGTGGTGATCGTAGGACGGCCCAACGTGGGCAAATCAACGCTGTTCAACAAGATGACTGGGCTGCGCAGATCAATTGTGACCGACGAGCCGGGGATCACGCGCGACCGCATTTATGGGGAAGCGGAGTGGAGAGGAAAGCGGTTTGAAGTGGTGGACACCGGCGGCATGGTGGTGGGAGAGTCGGCGGAAATTCCCGCACGCATCGTGGAGCAAGCGGAAGTTGCGTTGCGCGATGCGGACCAGATCATTCTGGTGGTGGATGGCCGGAGCGAGTTGACAGCATCGGACCGCGAGCTGGCGCAATTGCTTTGGCGCAAGGGCAAGCCTCTGGTCCTGGCCGTTAATAAGACGGATAAGCATACGCTCATCGACAAGGCGCAATCATTTTACGAACTGGGAATATCGCGGCTAATTCCGGTATCGGCGGAACATGCGTTGGGCATCGATGAATTGTTGGAAGAAATAACAAAAGATTTTCCTGAAGCGGAGGAGCAGACAAAACAGAAAGAGATCAACGTGGCGATCATCGGGCGGCCCAACGTGGGGAAATCAACGCTGTTGAACCGCCTGGCGCAGGCTGAGAGGTCGATTGTTTCGGAGATTGCAGGAACCACGCGCGACGCAGTCGATACGCTGGTAGAGCATGAGGGCACGCGATACCGACTGGTGGATACAGCGGGGATTCGGCGCAAAGGGAAGACGGAACTGGTGGCGGAAAAGCTGAGCGTAGTGATGGCGCGGCGGCACATCCGGCTGTGCGATGTGGCTCTGCTGATTGTTGACGGGGCGCAAGGGATCACGGCGGCGGATGCGACGATTGCGGGTTATGCGCACGAAGCAGGGAAGTCGGTGATTATTGTTTTCAATAAATGGGACGAGGTGGAGCAGAAGCGCGAGAAGGCCAAAGAAATGGGGCTGGAGGCGGATCGCCGGATGAAGTATCTGGATTATGCGCCACGCATTTTCATATCCGCGAAGACCGGGCTGGGGATCGGGAAACTGTTTACTATGATGCGAGCGGTGTCCACAGCGCGGCAGATGCGCATCCCCACCGGGGAGCTGAATCGCTTTCTGCACAGCATCGACTTGCAGCGCGCTACAACGCCGATTCGCTCAAGACCGAAAATCTATTACATGACGCAAGCGGCGGCTTCACCACCGGCTTTTATTTTGTTTGCAGACAAGGCACGCGAATTGCATTTCTCGTTCGAAAGATTTCTGATCAACCAACTGCGCAAGAAGTACGGGTTCGAAGGCACGCCGATTGTGCTGAAGGTGAGAGCACACCATTAATAAACCAAGCTCTAATATAGAAATCCTAAATCCTAATTGGAAGCAATGGATTGAAAACCACTACTCAACGGCAATCGTGACAGTATTGCTGGGGACGCCTTCCTGGGATAAGACGAGGGATACGGCCGATCCCGGCTGCACTCCCTGAGGGATCGCTACATTCACTTGATAAAGGCCAGCGAAACCCGGTGCAAGGCCTGCAAACAGCACATCAGCAGCCCCTCCGCCAATAAGCACCACTGGCTTTATCAGGGACTCGCTCAGCGGCGAGCTGCCTGCGGCCTGGCCCGCCGCCACCATAGGATTGGTGGCTCCTAGCCCGGTGCAGAAGATTGAAATAAAACCCCCGCGTGCGGCGGGCCGGGCAGTTCGTCCCGGAACGCTCCCCGTCGGCGCAGCCATTATATCCGTGTTGGCAATCAAAACAGCGCCCTGCCCGGTGCCCTGCTGGTTTGTAGTGAAGATAGCCGGGCGCGTGGCCGCGATGGTTATAGTCTCGGGAACGCTGATGGCCCGCGAACTCTCACCAACTCTCTCAACCCGCACGACAGCTTGGGTCCGGCTATTTACCGGAAGATCGAACGGAAGCTGGGCGTTGATCTGTCTTTCGCTGGTAAAGAACAACGGCGCTTCCTGCCCCCCAATGATCAGCGTGGCGTTGCCCAAGCTGAACGGTAATGGAACACCGGGCGCGCCTGCGGGGGTGGCGCCTAAATTCACTCCATAGATGGAGATGATACTGCCCGGTGCGAGAGGTTCGCCTTGTGCGGAACTTGCCGCATTCACAATCCCGCCGGCATTCAGCGCGGGAGCCAGGCCAGAATTTGCAGTGGTTTGCCCGTCCAGCCGAACCTCACCCGCAACCAACGGGGGGCGAAAAGCCTGGACCGTTAATCGCACCGGCCCGTTTCTCGAACCCGCTGGCTGCCACGTACCTTGGTAGATGCCGCTGCCGATGCCGGTCATAGGAACCGGGAGATCGCCGTTGTCAAAACCTGCCAGCACCGTGGCATCCGATACCAAGCTGTCGCAGTCGTCCTTTACCTGCGTCTGTATCAGGCTCGGATAACCTGCCGGAAAGCTGAAGTTGCTGGGCACGCTTTGGGCGGCGACATACAAGCGTTGGGGACTGCACCCGCCATCAGCCGCCACGGAGTTGGAATCCTCCGAGGAGGTGACTCGCAGCGGCGCAGAGTTGGCCGGCGTCACCACGAACAGAGTGTTTACTGTCTGCGAGGTTAGGTCGCTGAACAGAAGCGTCACAGCGCCGAAGTACTCGCCCGGCGCCAGCGGCCCCTGAAGAGGTTCCAGGACCGGCTGCACGGTGAGGCTTGCAGGCTGGGCGGAGGTAAAGGTTACATTCCGGGGCCGCAGGTCCAGCCAGTCCCCGCCGCGGAAGGTTGTAGCGTTGGCAACTGCCTCCCGGTTCCCGGAAGCCGCCGTATGGAGTCGCACCGTCTGCGAGCCGGGGGATGAAGTGCCCGCCTGGCGAACAAAAATCAACCCTGTGGGACGCACCAAGATGCCGGAGTTGCCTCCAGGCGGCAGCACAATCAAGGTTACGGTCAGGAACTGGGGTGCGTTGCGGGCTGCGGCGGCGTCCACGCGAATCTGGCCGCTGTACGCGCCCGCGCGCAGCCCTGCCACGTTTACGTTCACATCCACCAGCGGCGGCTGTAGTGAGCCTGCCGTGCTGGTTCCGCTGGCCGACGACACCGTGAGCCAGTTTCCGCCCGCTAACGTCGAAGCCTGCGCCGTCCAACTCATCGCTCCGCTTCCAATGTTGAGAATGCCGAAGGTCTGCGCGAGGGGTGTGCCACCGCCCTCGACGGCGGTGAAGAGCAGCCCGCGCTGGCTTAGCAGAATATTGGCAACTTGCGAGACCAGCAACGTCACCGGGACCGTAACGGATTGGTTGGTCGCGGGGCTTTGAACGCGAATTGAGCCGGAATATATTCCGGCCGACAGAGTCCCCACGCTAATGCCGACCTGGATGGCGGCGGGGGTGGCCGCCGAGGCCGTGCCAGAAGCCGGTGTTATGCTCAGCCAGTTGCCGCCGGTAACGCTGGATGACTGGGCGGTCCAATTCAGCGACCCGCCTCCAACATTGCTGATGCGCAGCGTTTGCGTTGGCGGATTT
>MEKX01000079.1:11293-16059 GCA_001767075.1 Acidobacteria bacterium RIFCSPLOWO2_12_FULL_54_10
TTGGCGGATTTCCGGTGCCCGCGTTCACTTCAAACGTCAAGGCGCGCGGATCGACCGCGAGCTGGGCCGGCGACGCAGCATCCACCGTCAGCGTCACGGCGACGGACCGGGAAATGGGACTAGCCAGCGGCGCATTGACAGTGACCGCTCCCTGGTAGGTTCCCACGCTGAGGTTTGCCACGTTCACACTGACCGCAATCGTTCCTGGCGCGGAATCCGACGCGGGTGACACGCTCAGCCAGCCGCTGCCGCTTTGCATCGTGGCCTGCGCGCTCCACGGAAGGCCGGCGACTGTACTGGAAACAGTAATGGTCTGAGACGGCAGCGCCCCGGCACCTGCCGCCGCCCGGAAACTCAACGTGGCGGGATCAATTCCGAACGAAGGCGGCGCGGCCAAAACCGCTCGCACACGATCGTTGCCAGTATCTACAACGTACAAGTTCCCGGCGGCATCCAAGGACAAGCTTTGGGGATTATCGAATAGCGCATTGTTGGCCGGACCGCCGTCGCCGGTGAAGCCAGCACCTCCGCGGCCGGCAAAGCCGGTGATGGTACCGCTCGTATCAACCTTGCGGACGCGCCGACAGAAAAACTCCGCGATGTAGAAGTTGCCCGCCGCATCCACCACCACGTCCATCGGACCACACAGCGCAGCGCCGATGGCTGGACCGCCACTGCCCGCGAAGCCGCCGCCTGCCACGGTGGTGATGGTTCCGCCGGGGGTGACCTTGCGGATGCGATTGTTGCCAAAATCGGCGATGAATAGGTTGCCATTCGTATCGAAAGCGATCCCCCGCGGGTCACTTAGCGAGGCGCTGGTAGCCTGACCGCCATCCCCAGTGAAGCCCTGAACGCCATTGCCTACCACCGTCGTGATAATCCCCCCCGGAGTGACCTTGCGGATGCGTTGGTTGCCAGAATCGGCGATGTAGAGGTTGCCGCTGACATCAAGCGCCAAACCCGCGGGACCTGCGAAAGAGGCATTCGTGGCTAGCCCGCCGTCGCCTGAAAAAGCGTAGCTTCCATTCCCCGCTATTTTAGTGATAACCCCAATAGAGCTGATCCTGCGGACGAGGCCATTACCGGTATCCGCGAAATAAACGTTACCGGCTGCATCCACAACCACGCCTAAGGGCTCCTTCAGCGAGGCGCTGACGGCTGGTCCTCCATCGCCGGAGAAGCCAGCGACTCCCGTGCCCGCCACGGTGGAGATGATGCCGGCGGGGCTGACCTTGCGAATGCGATTATTAAACGTATCGGCGATGAAAATGCTGCCAGCAGAATCACTGGCTACGCGGGAGGGCTGACTCAACAACGCGCTGGCAGCCGGACCGCCGTCCCCAGAAAAGTTCACGAGGCCGGTTCCGGCGAAAGTGGCAATCGTCCCGTTTACGCTGACGCTGCGAACCCGGCCATTGCCGCTGTCAGCAATGTAGAGCCTGCCCGTCGCATCCACCGCCACATCAGACGGGAAATGCACCGCGGCACCGATGGCCGGGCCGCCGTCGCCGGAAAAGCCGAAGTTGCCGCCGGCCACAGTGCTAATAGTCCCGCCGGGGGTGACCTTGCGGATGCGGTGGTCGTAAATATCCGCGATGTAAAGATTTCCTGCCGTATCCACCGCCAGTCCCCTTGGAGCATCCAGGGAGGCGCTGGTAGCCGGGCCGCCATCGCCGGAAACGTTCCCTCCCCCGGCAACTGTCGTAATGATCCCGCCGGGGCTGACCTTGCGGATGCGCCCGGTGAGGACGTCGGAAATGTAGAGATTGCCGCTCCCATCTACCGCCACACCCCACGCCTGGGTCAGCGAAGCAGCGGTGGCCTGCCCCCCATCTCCACTAAAGCCAAAGACTCCATTCCCGGCAATGGTGGTGATAATTCCGTTGAGGCTCACCTTGCGGACGCGGTGGTTGTTGACTTCGGCGATGAAGAGGTCCCCGGTTGCATTGAGCGCCAACGCTTGGGGGCTCGCCAACGAAGCGCTCGTCGCTGGACCCCCATCCCCCGAAAAACCATATTGGCCATTGCCCGCGATGGTGCTGATAATCCCGCTGGGGTTGACTCTGCGGATGCGCCCGTTCTCTCTGTCGGCGATGTAGAGATTGCCCAACCCATCTATTGCGAGACCGTTGGGGCGATTCAGGGAAGCGCTGGTGGCTGGTCCGCCATCGCCTGAAAAACCCTGGAACCCATTCCCGGCCACGATGGTGAGGATCCCCGTAGTGGAAATCTTCACCACCTGGTTGTTGCTCGTGTCGGCGGCGAACACATTTCCGGCGGCGTCCACTGCGACCCCCCAAATCTCTCCCGTCGCCGCGCTGGTGGCGGGACCGCCGTTTCCCCGCAGGACTCGGCCGTTACCGGCAATGGTGGTAATGATACTTTGGGGTGTGACGCTCTGGGCGGAAAGGACAGTGACGAGTGACGAGTGACAAGTGACGAGCAGGAAAAAGGCAGTGATTAGTGAATAGTGATTAGTGGCTGGAAAGATAAAAGTCGTAACTGCGCGGGTCAGCCAGAAGCCAGAAATCAGAAGACGGAAGAAAGAAGACAGGAGCAATAGGCTAGAAGCCAGAAGAGGCCGACGACGCATCCGAGGATCACTCCGCCAAGAGAGAAGAAGCCGCCTATGAATGGCCTGATTCTATCCAAACTGATTGGGCGTGTCAATCATGCGCGTGAGCAAGCTAATATCATCACGACTTAGTTTGCCCGTGGTGGGTGGGGAGCCTGCCTTGCTGCGGCGGCAAAGCAGAGCAAGGAACGTCGGCATTAGATTATGCCAATTTGGCGCCGCGCTTGAGGAGCAGGTCACGCAAAAGAGAGCGATGGCAGCGGGATTCATTTTCGCAATAACATCCGATTGAAAAGTTAGACGTGTGCGACAGGGCGGCCAGAAGGTCCAGTGTCCGGCTGATCTCTGGCGTGGACATTTCGGAACGGTATTTCTTGGCGAAGGCGTTCCACTGGCGGTTGTTTTCGGCGGTGAGAGCCAGTTGGATGATATCGGCGGAGGGCGCGAGGTTGGGGAACCATACGTCATACCAGTTGTCGGAGGCAAAGCGGGATTTTGAAACCCCGCGAGGAGGACGCCGGACGGTGCCGATGCGCAGACCTTCATTGGGTGATCTGTTGCTGCCAAGACGCACGATTTGGATGGGCATGGTGCCTCCTCAAATGAAATGCGACGGCCAGGGTCGAACAACCACGGATGTCGAAAGGCAACCTGATTGTAATGGCTGCGGGTGATTGGTTTCAATGGCGATGCGGGCAGGGGAAGCGATTACGAAGGGACTAATCTGGTTTGGTAATCCCAGGAGTGCGGGGAACGCCGGGAACCTTTTTGCGAAATGGCTAGTAAAAGCAGGTAGCGGTTGTAATAGGGAACCGTCAGGCCTAGAATAGAAAATGGAGGTGGCAATGTTCACAGAACACCTGACTACCATGTTTCTGCTTGGCCCCATCGGCCTCCCGGAATGGATCATGATCATCCTAGCTGCGTTGCTGATCTTCGGCGGGCGGCGGCTGGGCGATATTGGCCGCGGCCTGGGAGAAGGAATCAAGAACTTCAAAACCGCTGTGTCCGGAAAAGAAGAAAAGTCCATCGAGGGCGAGGAAAAACCAAAGACCCAATCCTAGCCCTCAGTGGCTAAAGCCGGAATGACGGCTGGAAGACAAGATATGCCCGCTTGCTGACTTTTCGACTCCGCCCTGGACAGGCCGCGAGCGGCTCTAATTGAAATCAAATTCAAAAGCCCACGGCACAAAATGCGTGCCGTGGCTACCAAAGCAAACCGCTTACTGATGGTCGCGGTTCGGAAAATCAACAGCAGAAGCAGATCCCTCGGCAAGCTCGGGATGATATCAGAAGCACTCATTGAATTTTATTCTTCGGGGTCGAAGGCGCGATCCAGATACATCCATATTATTCTGGAATAACGAAACACGGCAGGCATCGCCAGCAGCAGAATCACGCTGGACGCTGCCAGCATCGCGCGCATGGACCATTGCGTCAACAGCCAGAAAGAACCCATGGCCATGAGCATGACAGCGACTGCCAGGAAAAATGCCGCGTACATCGCTCCAACGAAATAACCTGGTTCACGCTCGAAGTGGAGATGACAAACCGGACAGCGCTCGTGCATGGCAATGGCCGAGCGAAAGACTTTCCCCTGGCGGCATCGAGGGCACAGTTGGCGAAGGATGGATCGCAACATAGATTGATTCTACCCTTAGAGCCGCATTGCCGCGCCGACTTAAAGTGGCAATTAACGCTTTAACATTTGCCAGACGAGCGAGATGGGCAGACCCACCACGTTAAAATAATCGCCGTGAATCCATGCAATGTATTTGGAAGCGAAGCCCTGAATTGCGTAGGCGCCGGCTTTGTCCAGCGGCTCGCCGGTGGCGACATAGTCTTCGATTTCCTGCTGGGTCATCGGTAAAAACTTGACCTCCGTGGATGCCACGCGGATGTCCTTACTAACTTCGTACGCAGAGTCAGTGTGCTGGTCGGGCGGGCAGAGAAGGCATACGGCGGTAAGGACCGTGTGCAGATTCCCGGAAAGCTCGCGCAACATGCGGCGGGCGTCTTCGGGAGAGGACGGCTTGCCCAGAATGGAATTTCCAAGCACAACTACGGTATCCGCAGCGAGAATGGGAAAGCGCAGCGAAGGCTGGCGGGCGAGGACCACATGGGCCTTTGCTTCCGCCATGCGGCATACGAAAGCTTCGGGAGTTTCGGCGGCGAGAGGAATTTCGGGTAG
>MEKX01000080.1 GCA_001767075.1 Acidobacteria bacterium RIFCSPLOWO2_12_FULL_54_10
CCGGTTGCTGTCGGCCTTAATTTCCCCTTCTTCTCCGGGCTTGCGCTGCACGTCCTTTTCCCCGACCACCTGCACCACCGAGGCCACAATGGGCCACTTGCCGCGCCGGGTCTCGATCCGCTCGAAGCGAAGCATGATCTTGTTATCCTCGGCATAGCTGACCCGCCCTTTCAGTTTTGCCCCGGCGGGAATCATGCTGCCGTCGCTGGCTTCCAAGGCTTCCAGCGTGCGGACTTCGAACTTCTTGCCGCGCTTCACTTTCCCTGCCTCCAGCTTGTCTCGCAGTTCCACGAGAAAGCGTGTGCCCGCCGGAATCTCCGCACTATCTGCCGTCAGAGGCGTGACTGTTGTCAACGCTACGGCGCAGATCGCTAACCACAGGAATGGTTTTTGTATGAGATGTCGCATTATTCGTCCACCTTTCCTGCAACCAGGCTCCGAGATCGAACGAGGCAAAGCCCGGCAGCCTTTGTTTATCGAAATGTATAACCGATGCCCAGTTTGAACTCCGGGCTTTTCAGAGCGCCTACCTTGATCTCCGTAAATAAGCCGCTGCGGTGCGCCAACCCGACCAGAATATTGAATCCCCCTTCGGCATCGGTATCCCCTCCCCGGGGGCTGTCGGCATCAAACCGGATCAGATTGAGAGCAGGCCCCGCCCCCACATAGACGCTCCAGGGCTGGCGGGCCAGCGGAAACCAATAAGTAAACTCCCCGTTGAACCCCACCAGTGTCCGGTTATTCCCAATCCCGACCTCCACGTTAGGCCGGAACCACAACTGCTCTACAATCGGCCCCAGGCCCAAATGCCCGCCGAAATAGAACTGGTCGGGGTCCACGCTCGCCCCGAAACGAAACCCAGCTCCTTGCTGGGCAGAGGCCGACTTTGGCAATAACAGCAAGCCGAAACTTAGAACCAGAATCCCGCAAAGAAAGCAAGCGCGGAGTATACCAGTGTTAGTTTTCCCCGTTCGGTTGAAAGCAGTTTGCCACACGCCAATCCTCCTGTACGGGGGCAATTTCATAGTGTTCGATGGTTGAAGCTACACCGGCTCTCCCCCGGTTTTGCTCTTCTTCGACTCGGATGATCCTGCCCTGGCAACGGATTTTGCTTTCTTTGCCTCCGGCCCACAGTAGCGGCACACTAATCTCCATCTCGGTTTCCGTTCCCACCGCGGGCTTGCGGGAGAGAAAAAAGTGACACCCAGTGGAACTGATATTGTCCGTGTAGGTCTCTTCCACGGCGACCGCTATTTCCTGCACCGGAGGCCGCTCTTCCGCCTGCTCCCGGAACCAAATTCTCAAGGGCAAGTTCAGGTAGAACCGCCGGCCTTGTCGAGAAAAGTTGTAGGAAAACATGGTCCTTCCTCCCACCCCTATCCGTGAGTGAAGACTCGGACCAGAGGGGAGAGCTCCAGGGGGGATTTTTTAGCTCTCCCCATCGTTTCCGGTTCAGCCCGACTTTTTATGAACGGGCAGTTCAAGCGGGTCCGAGAGCGTAAAGGTGAACCGCGCCTCCGGACCATAGGCAACCGGTTCCCCTTTGGTGGCCAGCACATAGCCGGTGCCGGAACCACCGCCAACCCCCGCTCCGATCGCAGCGCCTTTGCCGCCGCCTGCGATGGCTCCAATCGCAGCGCCCAGAGCGGCGCCGCCACCAATCACGACGGCGTCTTTCTTCTTGGTGCTTCGCGCCACGAACGTCAACGGCTGGGTGGTCAGATTATATTCTTTCCCATTCACCACCAGCTTGCGGGCTACCATCGTCAAGCTGGCCCGCCCCTCGACGCGGCCAGCGTCCGTCACATCGGTAAGCAGCCCAATCACTTTGCTGCCAGCCGGAGCCAGAAGTTTTTCATCCGCAATCAAAGGCTTATCCAACGTGGCCGTGAAGGTGTCTCCCGAATTGTTGTTCCTCGTGCTGATGGCGTGCTCCAATCGGATCGGGATGCGGGTCCCGGCGGGAACGGCCACCATCTCCTCCCGAAAGGGCGCGGCCAACCGAGAAAAGAACGACTTCTGTGGACCCGCCTTCGAATTGTCCGCCGCAACAGTCGAGTCGCTTCGGTTCACCAAAGCGAAGGAAGCCAGGGCCAGGGCGGCAATCCCGCCTCCAGCCGCAATTGGTTTCCAGTGTTTCATGATGTTTCCTCCTTTCATATCATGGGTCTGGGCATATCCTTGAAAAAGACCCAACTTTTGGTTTTTACTTTCCCCTTGCGCCACAACCTCGAATTGCATTCTTGTCCCCGATTCTAGTCGCAAATCACCCTGACGAATGATCAGCGTGGAGCCAAGCCCCGCTTCCTGATCCGCCCGCCCTCGGGACTCGACGCGAATCGGGTTGGCAGCAGCTCCGGCAGCAGTTCCCACCGTACCCTGACCTGCCGCGTTCAGAGTCCCGCCCAGGTTTTCTGCCGCGGGACCCCGCCACGCCTTCCGCCGATCCAACTGTGGAGGTCAGCCCGCCAGCAAGTCCTCCGCCCAAGCCACCGCCTCCGCCGGAAGAACCGCCGCCCATCGAAGGAGGCGGCGCTGTCATCGCCGGCCCGGCAGGCGTTGGCTCCTCTGAGGCGCTTCCGCCCCGAGCGGATAAAACGGACGTAACGACCGTATTTAACTGCGAGGTTGTTTGCCCGCTCGCCATCCGGTCAAAATCTACTGAAATACGGGACCCTGCGTTGGCTTTGTCACTAGCCTCGACGGAAGTAATGCGTCCCACCAAACGATCTCCTTTGTGGAGGACTACACGCCCATCCTGCTTCACATCCTTGGTCACTCGAGCTGTCACTTCCTGGCCTGGTTTAGCCGTTCGCGCATCCACAAAAATTTGGAGTGCAATGCTTTTCATTAAGACCTCCTGATTTTTCTTGAGGTTCTTTGCGTTCTCGGTCAGTTCTCGCCGTCCTCTTTTTCTTCGTCTCCCTTTCCAAAAGATTCTCGGGCCGTTGCCACGCCAGTCAGGAAGATTTTGGCCCCGCCGCCGTCGTTGTCGGTCTGGATGAACTCAATCCGCTTCCCTCCTCGCCGGGAGAAGACAAAGGCGTAGTCTTCATGTCCTTCGATGTCCGCGGGACAAGCCACATTGCCAGAAAAGGGCGTGCCCCCCTGCGCCACCGGATGCGGGGTAGGCCCGGAGTGGCTCACCGTCGTGTCTGTACAAACCATGCTCTCCAAAATGGGTTCGATGGAGAAGAAGCCGGTGCCATCGGAATTCAGAACATACTCGCCTGTCCAATTGAAGCTGACGATCCAGGTTGCGCCGTTGTTGGTGTCCGTCGTGGCGATGGTTCGGCCCGTGAGGTTCCCATTGCCATCCGCTGTAAAGAAGCCCACGCGCAGGATGTCCTGCCGGGGAGCTGCAGCCAGCCCGCCAGGATCGCCCGGCGCGTCGGTGCTGAAGCTCTTGACCGGCGTCATGCGGAAAGCGTATCGCCCTCTCGACCTCTGTTGCGGCGCTTGGTCGGATTGAGCCGCTGCCTGCTGAACGAGCAGCCCGAACAAAGCAATGGCAACAAGAACAACTTCCAAAAGGTTAAATGTGAAATTCAAACGCACTTGTCTCATCTCGGTATTCCTCCTCTGTTTCACAAGTCTAGAGATAGCCCGACTCACAAGCCGGGGCTGGAAAATCCGTTATTGCACGAGAGCCGCCGCCTGGGTTGTGTCGCTTTGGAAAGACCCGCCAGCCCGGGACCCTGCTCGATCCGGGACCAACAAGTAACCGACGGCCCCGTTCTCGGTGACCCGCGTGAAAACCAGTTCATAGGGGCGATTGTCCTGCTGGGTGTAAAAAATCACCGGCTGCTGGATTCCCTGGCCTCTCACCCACAAGGTGCGGCCATCCGGCACCAACCACAACCAACCATTGACTCGCTGATAACTGACGTCGGCGCCCGTCACGGTTAGAGCGACTTCGGGCATGATCTCCTGGTTCCGGTTCTTGTCCAATTCAAAATCCACCCTGCGCCGCTCGAACTGCTCCGACAGCGCATCCAGCGCGCGCCGGTTGGTTTCCGCTTGTTCGTTCAGAGCAGCCACTTCGCGGCCGGTCTCCTGCCGCGCCTGAGCCATCTGCTGGGTCATCTGGTGCCGCACGGTAGCAATTTCGTCCTGGAGTTGAGCCAGCTGGACGCGGTGAGACTCGTCATTTGATTCCAACCGGCTGAGGCGAACCTTCATCCACTCGGTGCGATTGTCGAGTTCCGTCAATAGCTGCTGATAGACCTGGGACGCCTGCTCCTGCGCCGCTTTCCGCGCCAGCGAAAGATTGGAAGACACCGTTTTCTCGAGCTTCCCCATACGTTTTCCCATGGTGTCCCAATGGCCAGACCAGGCGCGTAACTGCTCCTCCGTAGCACCCACTCGTTCCCCAACCGCCGCTAACGACTCCTGGAGAGAAGGCACTTGGGCCAAGAGCGTGTCCCGCTGTTGCAAGAGCGGGTAGCTGTACCAGGACAAAGCAATGAGGGCAACAGCCAACACCGCCACGCCTGCCCATACCCGTTTCGCGCGACTCTTCTGCTCCCGAAATTCAATTTCCAGGCGTTCAATATCAAAGCTTGCTTGCTCGGCTTCCGACAGCGCCCGGTCCGCCGACTCCTGGATCTGCTCGAGAAAATCATCTTGAACCTGTGGTTTGGCCTCCGAGGACGCCACCGCTCCCGGCTGATTCAGGTACGGTGGCGTCTGGGATGTTTGGGGAGAACTGCCCCCGCTGCTTTCCTGCACTGGCTCCTGCGGACCTTTTCTTCTTTCCTCGTACATAAACACCTCCCATCACAGCATCTGCACGCGTCAATGCTTGTTATTGTTAGGGTCTCGGTGACGCTTCCGAAACAATCTGCTGTCCGGAAGCGTTCTCGAGGTTTGGCCCCATGACCCGCATGATGACAGCGCGATTCCCTGCGCGTCCGACCCGCGTGTTATTGGAGGCCAGCGGTTTCTCCTCGCCAAAACTCATCTTGTAAATCCGCTGGATGGAAACACCTTTCTCCACCACCAGGTAACGAAGCACTGTCTCCGCGCGTTTTTCGCCCAGTTGAATGTTGTAGAGGTCATCCCCGGTCGCATCCGTCCGCCCTTCCATGACGAGAATTGCGTCCGGGTTCGCCTGGATTCGCTCCGCCACGCCGTCGAGAACCTGCTTGTAGTTATCCTCGATCTTGGCGCTGTTAAAGGGAAACAGCACCCTCTCTTCGGAAAGCGTTTGGTAATTGTTCCGATTCTGGAATTTCTGGTCCAGCGTTGACACCTCGCCGACCGCTTTGTCGGCAGTGTTCTGGGCCCCTTGGCCGATATTCATGGCTTGCTGGGTCTTCGCATCCACTTGCTGAACGTTGTTATCCAGAGTAGCGATCTTCCCCGTGTGGTCTCGCGTCACGGAGCCTAGCTCCTGGATCTGGTTGGTATTGCCCTCGATCTTGTTTCCATCTTCATCAATTCTGGAATCCAGCCTGGCCGCGACCTCGCTGGTTTTTGCATCCACTGTCGTGCGGACAAACTTTCTGGTGGCGCAGCCGCTCGTCACGCCAACGGTCCCTAACGCCAGTACCAGAAGCGCTGCCGCTGTGGCAAAACGCGTTTGCTGTTTCATTGCTTTCTTCCTCCTCTATCCGACCTTGGTCACCGGGCCGCTTTGGATTCCCGGAGATGGGGTCCGTGAATAAGTAACCGTTTACGGCTACGGCAATTACAGCAAACACCAGAGCAATTCCGAATCCAGCCCGGAAATTCAATTCAAGTTCTTTAATTTCAAATAATTACAGTGATTCACCGAAAGGAGGTTTAGACTATGTCCATCAGAATCAGGGAAATCTTCCCCGGCCAATAATCCCCGCCCATGCCTTTACAGTTACCTCAAGCTGCGATCCTGTTGGAGCAGAGGAACCTTAAGCTATGTCCTGTATAATCTTCCGCTTATTTCTGGAGCGGGTTCCTGGAATCTGGCATCCAATCAAGTGGCAGGATAATTGCCGTAAGAGTGGGTGGTAGGTAAGGAATCACCTGTGAGGGGGAAGAAGCCCCCGAAGGAGGAACGAATGAGGAGAGTGATAATCTTTCTGGCCACACTGGCTGTTGCGCTTTATTTCAGTTTTGTCCCCGCAATGGCTCAGCGCGGTCGAGGTGCCGGAGGCAACTCTGGCGGTGGCGGGCCTATGATGGGAACGCCTAGTGGAATGGGATCGCAGAGAGGCCCCATGCCGGGCGGCATGGGACAAGGCAACCATCCGGACATGGGCGGCCCACAAACGGGCCATCCGGACAAAGGCTCCCAAGGGCGCATGGGCGGCGAACAACGGAAAGGCCAGACGCCGCAAACCCAGACCGGTAAAAAGCCCACAACGGGGGACCTGCTCGCGCAGAATGAAAAGCTCTCCGCGAAGCTCCAAGGCCTCCTGCCGGCGGGAACGAATGTGCAGGAAGCCGCGGGTGGATTCAAAAATCTGGGCGAGTTTGTGGCTTCCACACACGTCTCCCACAACCTGGGAATTCCCTTCGGTGACTTGAAGGCGAAGATGACCGGCGGCACGAGCCTGGGGGATGCGATCCACGAACTAAAGCCGGACGTAGACCACAATGCCGAGGCCAAGAAAGCTAAGGAGCAAGCCAAGAAGGATTTGAAAGAGTCCAGCTCTTAAGTTAGGGCCTTAACGCGAAAAAGTTTGTACCCCGTAATTGCCTCCCTCCTTGACCCCCTGGCAGCGCAAGCTGCTGGGGGGTTCTTTTTTTAAAACAGTGAACAGTGCTTAGAACTGGTTTCAAAAATACCTCAGCGTGATTAAGAGGCAGGCGATATGACAGAAACCCTGAAACACG
>MEKX01000081.1:0-86 GCA_001767075.1 Acidobacteria bacterium RIFCSPLOWO2_12_FULL_54_10
TGGGAGAGATCGGCCTGTGTCTGGGAACCGTTTGGGGCGACATTGACGACGACCGCAACCCGGACCTTTATGTCGTGAACGACTTC
>MEKX01000081.1:105-15835 GCA_001767075.1 Acidobacteria bacterium RIFCSPLOWO2_12_FULL_54_10
ACAACAACGGTGACGGAACGTTCACCGACGTTACGGTGAAAAGCAACACGCTGGCGTATGGCGCGGGGATGAGCGCCTCGTTCGCGGATTATGACAATGACGGCCGGCTCGACATCTATAACACGCAGATTCGCTCCGAGCACGCCTGGTTCGCCGAATCGCCCACAGTTTACCGTTACATGCTGAACTCCTTCCGGCAGGGCGTTTGGAAGACGGACATGCCGCTGTATTGGGAAATGTTCCGCCAGTCGGGCTTTGGATTTGTGGAAGTCTTTCAAAAGATGGCCTCCGGCAACACGCTGCTGCGGAACCGGGGCGATGGAACATTTGAAGACACCACGAGGCAGGCCAGCGCCAATCCGGTGGGGTGGTTCTGGGGGGCATCGTTCGCCGACTTCGACAACGACGGCTGGCAGGACATCTACGCCGCCGATGGTTGGGTTTATAACGACCGGGGAACAGAGATTGAACGGGAGTTTCTCAACAACGTGGTCAGCCGCCAGAAAGATTACAAGACCGGACTGTTCTTCGATCCGAAGCATTTCGGACGGCTCTCCTGGCACGGTTGGGAACACAACCGGCATTTGAGAAACCAGGGCGATGGCACGTTCGTGGAGATTGGACGCGCCGCAGGCACCGACCTGATCACCAACAGTCGAGGCGTCGCGGTGGCGGATTACTGGAATCGCGGCGTGCTGGACATCGCGGTTTCAGCATCCACGGACCGGCACGCTCTGCTCCGCAATGGTGGCGGCAGCAAAAGGAATTGGCTGCAAGTGGAATTGGTGGGCACAAAGTCTAACCGCGATGCCGTGGGAGCCAGGATCACGATTCACGTGGGCGGCAAGCTGCAAATGCGCGAGTTGGTGCTGGGAGATGGCTACGGTTCGCAGAACACGCTCCGGCAGCACTTTGGAATTGGGGATGCCTCGCAGGTGGACGAGCTGACGGTGCGCTGGCCACGCTCCGGCATTACGCAAACTTTCCACAATGTCGCAGCGAACAAAATCCTGGAAATCACGGAAGGTCAGGACCGGCTCGTGGAGAAGCAATATAAAGGGGTGACGCCGTGAAAACTCCTTTCAGGACCATCGGATTTATTTTTCTCCTGGTCAGCTGTGGTTGGGCAACCGATGAGCCAGGCGCTGGCGGCTCGTGGTTTCAGGACATTACTAAGCAGGCCGGAGTAGCTCATCCGCATACGAATAGCGCCTTCAAAAATCCCTACGCTCACATCATGTCCGGCTATACGGCACTGGGTGCTTCGGCGTCGGTAGCTGACTTCAACGGCGACGGCTTCGAGGATTTATTTGTGACCGATTCCAAGGAAGATGGAAAAAATCGCCTTTACAAAAACAATGGCAATCTGACGTTCACCGACGTTGCCGCAGTAGCTGGCGTAGCCGATGGAAATGACGCAAATAATGCATCCGCTGATTCCCTGTGGTTTGACTATAACAATGACGGCCGACCGGACCTGCTGGTGATCCGCTTTGGCTACAGCCAGCTTTATGAAAATTTAGGCAATGGAAAGTTTCAGGACGTAACGGCTAAAGCTGGCTTAAGGCATTACGCCAACGCCATCACCGCCATCGCATTTGACTCCGACCGCGATGGCGACCTAGACCTTTATTTAGGCGCTTATTTCCAGCCAGTCAACATTTTCGAGGCTTCCACACCGCGATTTTTCCCGGAGAGTTTCGAGACCGCAAAAAACGGGGGCGGCTTGATCGCGTTTCGCAATAACGGCGATGGGACATTTGTTGATATGACGGATCAAGCAGGCCTGCGGCAGTCCGGATGGGTGCTCGACCTAGGGCACGCCGACGCCGACAACGATGGGGACGATGATCTTTACGTCGCCGCCGATTTTGGAACGGATCGCTTCTACGCAAACAACGGGGATGGGACGTTTTCCGATATTACGGAAAAAGCAATCGGCGTGGACACCAAGAAGGGCATGAATGTGGATTGGGGTGATTATGATCGCGATGGGTATCTCGACATCTACGTGACCAACATCACCGACGACTACATGCGCGAAGGAAATTTCCTGTGGCACAACTCCGGGGATTTAACGTTCGCAGACGTTTCGCGGGAGACGGGCACCTATGATACGGGCTGGGGTTGGGCGGGAAAGTTTTTTGATTACGATAACGACGGCTGGCTGGATTTGTACGTCATGAATGGCTGGGTCTCTGGGGGCAAGGACAGTTACGTGCCGGATGTTTTCGAAATGATCCTCCGCCCCAACGTGGATTTGGCGGACGTGCGCCAGTGGCCTCCGATGGGCGACAAAAGCCTGAGCGGATATCAAAAGAAGAAGCTATTCCATAATCAAAGTGGACAAATCTTTAAGGAGGATGCTGCGCGTCATGGTTTGGATTCCATCCGGGACGGCCGGGGCATCGCAGTAGCTGATTTTGACAACGATGGGAAGCTCGACCTGTTCGTGACCAACGCGAATTCCGAGCCATTTCTATATCACAACGTTCATCCGCATGACACCAACTGGGTTGAATTTATCCTCGAAGGAAAGACTTCCAACCGCGCCGGTATTGGAGCGCAGATTCGTTTGACCGCTGGCGACGCCACACAAATCAGTTTCGTTAACGGCGGGAATGGATTCGCCAGCCAGAGCACATCGCGAGTTCATTTTGGGTTGGACAAAGCTTCCACCATCGATCAAGTGGAAATTCGCTGGCCTTCAGGAAAGAAGCAGGTTGTAAAAAATCTCTCAGCAAATTCAATTTACTTAGTCCGGGAAGATGGGAAGGTTGAGCCGTGGAAGCCATCCAAGGAGAGTGGGAAATGAGAAAGCGCGCATTCCTGGCGGGGCTGCTGATCATGATGATTTGTCTGACGGTGATCGCAGACCACGCTGTTGCGGCCGATCCGGCTGCGGCGATGGCAGAGATGGAACCTCTATTGAATAAGGAACCCGACAACCTGCAACTAGGCGCGCGATACCGCCAAGCTGCAATTCAGGCAGCGCAATATGACCGCTGCATAGAATTTTACCAAAAGCTGATTGAACTTCGCCCCGATGCATCGAATGTGCGGTTGAATTTCGGTTTCGCCTATGTGGACAAGATTCCGGCGGCGGGATCCATTACACAAGTCATTCTTGCGAATAACGCGCTTACGGAGTTCACCAAGTCACTCGAAATAAAACCGAGCTGGCTAGGATATTACACGCGCGGCAACAGTTATCTTTTTTGGCCAAGAATATTTGGCCGCACAGCGCTAGGTATCAAAGACCTGGAAGAGGCCATGAAGATTCAACAGGCCGAAGCCAAGCGCCCGTATCATGTGAGAACTTACGTCGCGCTCGGTGATGGCTACTGGAAAATGGATGAATTGGACAAAGCAAAATCAGTCTGGACTGAAGGGCTGAAACAGTTTCCTGGACACGCAGGGCTTCAAGCTCGTCTCTCTAAGCAGGGCGATGAACTGAAGAGCGTCATGGACGAAGCGTACGATCCCAACCTGCGTATTGATACGTCTCTTGAAGAGCTGTGGGCTAAGTAGAGGCTCAATGATGATCCAAAGTAATCTCGATTGCAGGCCGCTATTGAAAATCAATCGTTGCCAATTGCTGTGTTCCGCAGCGCTCATGGCGTTTTTGCCCATCATCCTGATGGCGAGCAACGAAAATAGCGAAATCATCCGCTTTGAAGAGATCGCGGCCAAAGCTCAAGTGCGCCATGTTCACAAGACCCGGCAGTTCCCCGGCAAAAAAGCGGATGTGCTGGAGATGTTCACTTCCGGCGGTTCTTCCGTCGCCGTTGCTGATTTCAATAATGACGGATTCGAGGACCTCTTTGTCACCAGCTCTGATACGGGGGCGGAAAACCGGCTTTATAAAAACAATGGAGATATGACGTTTACCGATGTGAGTGAACAGGCCGGCGTCACCGGAGGGAACGATCCGCTCTCCATAGTTGCCGATGCCGTATGGTTCGATTACGACAATGACGGCTGGCGCGATCTCCTGGTCGCACGATTCGGAACACCTCTGCTGTATCACAACGAAGGCTATGGAAAATTCAAGGATGTCACGGCGCGGACAGGGATGAATCGCTTTGGCAATACCATATCGGCCATTGCCTTTGATTACGACAATGACGGGCATCTGGATGTGTTGTTCGGAAATTATTTTCCTCCAGAGAATTTGATCGAACTGAAGGACCCGCACGTGCTGCCGAATAACCTGGACAATGCCGTTAACGGTGGCGGTGCAAGCCTGTGGCGCGGCAATGGAGACGGAACGTTTCTTGATGTCACGAAGAAGGCGGGGCTGGACAACCAAATGGGCTGGATACTCGACGCGGGGCACGCCGACTTCAATAACGACGGGCATCAGGACATCTATTTGGCCGGCGACTACGGCACCGACCGGCTGTACTTCAACAACGGCGACGGCACGTTCCGCGATTTGACCGAGGCCGCGATGGGCTTTGATACCAAGAAAGGAATGAACGCCGAGACCGGAGACTTCAACAACGATGGGTGGATGGACGTCTATGTGACCAACATCACCGACGAATACATGAAAGAGTGCAACATGCTGTGGCAGAACAACGGCGGCGAGACATTCACCGATGTGTCAAAGGAAACCGGCACCTGCAACACGCTGTGGGGCTGGGCCGCGAAGTTCGGCGATTACGACAACGACGGATGGCTCGATATTTTCGCCGTCAACGGACTCCGCTCTGCAAGCGATGACAATTACATTCCGGTGCTTGTCAACATGATCACGGCTCCGGGCATGGACTTTACCGATGTGAACAACTGGCCGGACATTGGCGAGATGAGCTGGAGCGGATACCAGAAGAAAAAAATGTTTCGCAACCTCGGCGGGCAGGCGTTCAAGGAAATTTCCGCGGCGGCGGGCGTGGACAATAATCTGGATGGGCGCGGATTAGGGCAGGGCGATTTCGACAACGATGGGCTGCTGGATTTTTATCAAGTCAACGCTAACCAACCAGCGCTTTTTTACAGGAATATAACTCAAGAAGCTGGGAACTGGATCGAACTCAAGCTGATTGGTTCGAAGTCGAACAAGGATGCGATTGGAGCGCGAGTGACACTAAGCGCGGGAGGGCGGACGTGGATTTCGGAGGTGAACGGGGGAAATGGGTACGCGGGACAAAGCACCACCCGGCTGCATTTCGGTCTCGGTTCCCTCGGTTCTCTCGGTTCCCTCGGTTCAGTGGAAATACGCTGGCCGAGCGGTCAGGTGGACAAAGTTACCGTGCCGGTCAACCAGATCACGACCATTGAGGAAGCGAAAGGGGTCGTCAGCAAATGAAGCGACCTGTAGCAGGCTTACTAGGACTAATGGCAGGCTTAACGGTTGGCTTTCTGAGCCTGCTACCCTATGCTTTGTCACAGACGGCCTCGCAATCGAGGGCTGCGTTGGAGGAGCAAATTTGGCAGCACCGGAATTTGGGCAAGGCGTTCTACGAAAATCCCACCACTTTCGCCCAGGCGGTGGATGAGTTCAAGATAGCGCTCGATCTGGCGCCGGATTCGGTACGCGAGAGGATCAATTACGGGATAGCGCTGCTAAGGGCGGGAAAAACCGAGGAAGGGATGGCGGAACTGAGGACAGCGCAGGAGCAGGACCCGTCGGTACCGCATACGTGGTTCAACCTGGGAATCGAATACAAGAGAGAATCCGAGTATGAGAGGGCGATAGAACAATTAGCGCAAATGGCGCGGCTGGTTCCCGACGAAGCGGTCACGCACTATAATCTCGGCTATCTTTACAAGCTGACCGGCAACGACGAGCAATCGCTGGAACATTTGGAGCGCTCGGCGCAGCTTGATCCCAACCTGGCAGGACCACGTTTCCAGCTTTATAACACGTATCGCGCGATGGGCCGCGGGGAGGATGCCGCGAGAGAATTGCGCGCGTTTCAGGAAATCCGCGCGAGGCAAGCGGGAGCGGCGGTGCCGGAGGATTTGGACTGGAGCTACTACGCGGAGATTTACGAGACGATCGATTTGAGAAGCGCACCCGAAACCGCAGCGGAGTTGAAATTTGAAACGCAGGTGATCAATGCCGACCTAGGCGGGGCGGCGGTTGGCTTGACGCTATTCGACGCCAATGCCGATGGAGCGCCAGACCTGCTGGTGTGGTCCGCAGAACGAGCGCGGCTTTTGCTGGGCGGCTCATCGATAGCAGAAGATTCAGGCTTGGAGCAGATTCGAGGAGTGATCGGCGCAGCGCCGGGCGATTTCAATAATGATGGACGTGACGACCTGTGCGTGATTACAGCGGGCGGGGCGGCGCTCTATGCAAACGAGAACGGGAAGTTTACACGGCAGGCAACGCAACTGCCGGAAGGAGACTTCCGCAAGGCGGTATGGCTGGATTATGACCACGACTACGATGTCGATTTATTTCTGCTGGGGGCGAATTCCAAATTGCTGCGCAACGAAGGAAACTCCGATTTTGGAGACCGCACGGCAACTTTTCCGTTTGCGACGGGCACGGCGGTTGATGGAGTCGTGATCGATCTTGTACCGGATGCGAATGGATGGGACTTGGCCGTGGCCTATGCCGGCGGACCTGGGAAACTCTACCGCGACCAATTAGGAGGCAGGTACGAAGCGGTTGATCTCGCCGCGCTGCCCGCCGGCGCGCGGTATCTGATGGCACGAGACTTCAATAACGACGGCAAAACCGATCTGGCTGCGTCGAGCAGTGGCAAAGTTGTCCTGCTGACAAACGACGGCAAAGGGTTTGCGGCATCGGCTACGGATGCGGCTGCGCCGGATCGATTTGATTTTGCTGATGTAGAGAACCGAGGCTACGCCGATTTGATTGCCGGAGGATCGATCCTGCGAAACGGAGGAATGGGCCGCTTTACATCGGGCACCGTAATCGCGCAAGATGCAAAATTTTCCACGGCGGCGGACTTCGATCAGGACGGCAGAATTGATCTGGCGGCTGTGCTTGCGGATGGCTCCTTGCAACTGTTGAAAAATCAAACCGAGACTTCGAATCATTGGCTGGGAGTGGCATTAACAGGTGTAAAGAATCTGCAACTGGCCGCAGAAGCAGAGGTGGAGATTAAGACCGGGCAACTCTATCAGAAGCAGGTTTACCGGGGCTTACCGCTGCATTTTGGACTGGGGACTTATCAGACTGCGGATGCGGTGCGCATCACGTGGCCGAATGCGCTGATCCAGAACGAGGTCCGGCAGGAGGGGAATCGGAAAGCAGAATACAAGGAAGCGCCGCGTTTGTCTGGTTCCTGCCCGATGATTTTCACGTGGAACGGGAAGGAATTCGAGTTTATCACCGACGTGCTGGGCGTGGCACCGTTGGGAGCCACGGCGGGCGATGGGATTTATTTCCCGGTGGATCACGATGAATACATCCAGATTGCGGGCCGGTCGTTGGCGCCGGTAGATGGTCAATACGAAATCCGTATCACGGAAGAACTGCGGGAAGTCGCATTTCTGGATCAGATACAGTTGATTGCCGTAGATCATCCGGCAGAGGTTGATCTTTTCACCAACGATAAGTTCAAAGCCCCGCCGTTTCCGGAGTTCCGGCTGTTCGGAGTGGAGGAGAGAATTCATCCGAAGGCGGCAAGGGATAAGGAAGGCCGGGATGTGCTCGCAAAGCTCGTGCGCAAGGACTCCCAATATCCTGATGGATACCGGCGCGACTACGCTGGCGTGGCGGAACTGCATCACCTGGACCTGGACTTTGGCGATGCGGCGCAAGACAACCGCGCAGTGCTGGTGCTGAGCGGGTGGGTGGATTGGGCGGACGGCAGCGTTTTTCTTGGCGCATCGCAGCAAAAGGGCGGCGGCTTGGTCATGCCCTATCTGCAAGTGAAGAACAAAGCGGGGCAGTGGCAGACGGTTTTTGAGGACATGGGAATTCCCGCAGGGAAACCAAAAACCATTGTCGTGGACCTGACGGGCAAATTTCTGTCCGACTCTCGCGAGATACGCATCGTGACCAACCTATGCGTTTACTGGGACGAAATTTTTTTGAGCGAGGACATCGCGGAGCCGCAAGTCCGGCTGACCGAGGTGAATGCCGCGAGCGCCGAATTCCGGTACCGGGGATTTTCACTGCCCGTGATTCATGCGGAGCGCAAGCAGCCGGAGCGCTTTGATTACCAGACCTGGATGCCGGTTTCGATGTGGAACCCCACGCCGGGAATGTATACGCGGTACGGCACTGTAAATCCGTTGATAGAAGAGGCGGATGACCGGTTTGTGATTATGGGGTCGGGCGATGAGTTGCGCTTGCTATTCCCTGAAAACAAGATGCCGCCATTGGCGCAAGGCTGGACGAGAGATTTTCTGCTATTGGTGGACGGATGGGCGAAGGACCAGGACGCGAATACGGCTTATTCGCAAACGGTGGAGCCGCTGCCGTTCCACGACATGACCGTCTACCCTTATCCAGCGGAAGAGAAATTTCCCGCTGGAGAAACGCACCGGAGTTACCAAGCGGAATACAACACGCGGCCTGCGCTGCGGCTGCTGCGGCCTGTGAATGAGCGGCAATGGGAAGCGAGGAGCAGGCCATGAAGCGACTGGGCAAGTGGACAGCCGTCACGTTTCTCGTGCTGCTGGTGAACACGGCTTACATATCGTCCGTGGCTTCACCCACGATTTTCTACATGACCAATGTCCTGTTGCATCTTGGGCTGGGGCTGGGGGTGGCGGCGGCATTGGCATTGTTGCTGGCAAAGAACCCAGCGCTTCGAAAAGGCGCAGCAACTGCCTCTGGGATTTTTATTTTGGTGCTGGTTACGGGGATTTACCTGGCGAGTTCGGGAAACACGTTGCCCAACCGGTGGGCGCTGTGGGCGCATATCATCGTCGGCGGTCTCAGCGTTGTGGCGCTGGTGCCGAATGCGAGAAGGCAGGCGCAAATGCTGGGCGGCGGGTGGCTGCGATTCCGCAATGGGTTGCAAGCAGGATTGGCACTGATGTTAATCCTGCCGGCGGGAGCCTATATCTATGCAAGGGCGTTTCCGAATCCTAAAGATCGCATCGAGAATCCGATGATCGTGCCAGCGACGATGGAAGGAGAAGGAGCGGGACCGCAGTCGCCGTTTTTCCCGTCGTCGGCCAACACGAATACGAAGGACATCATCCCCTCAAACTTCTTCATGGATTCGGAGTCGTGCGCGGAGTGCCACCCCGACGCCGTCGAGCAATGGCGCAGCTCGGCTCACCACTTTGCGTCGTTCAATAATCAGTTCTACCGCAAGTCCATCGAGTACATGCAAGACGTGGTGGGGACGGAGCCGAGCAAATGGTGCGCCGGATGCCACGATCATGCGGTGTTCTTCAACGGTCGGTTCGAGCGGCCGATCAAAGAGCAGATCGACACACCGGAAGCGCACGCGGGGCTGGCCTGCACGTCCTGCCACGCCATCGTTTCCATTGACAGCTCGATGGGCAACGGGGGCTTCACCATCGAATATCCGCCATTGCATGAACTGGCGACCAGCAAGAACAAGTACCTGCGCGCGCTGCACAGCTTCCTGACTTATCTGGACCCGGAACCGCACCGGCGAACCTTTATCAAACCTTTCATGCGAGAAAACGCGGCGGAGTTTTGCTCGGCCTGCCATAAGGTGCATCTGGATATTCCGGTGAATGATTACCGCTGGTTCCGAGGATTTAATGATTACGATGGCTGGCAGGCGAGCGGGGTTTCGGGCCAGGGAGCGCGGTCGTTTTATTATCCGGAGAAAAGTTCCAATTGCGTGGATTGCCACATGCCGCTGGTGCCATCCAACAACACTGCCAGCCGAGATGGCAAGGTCCATTCGCACCGCTTTGCGGCGGCGAACACCGCGCTGGCTTACGTCAACAAGGATTACCAACAGCTTGCGCTGACGGAAGAGTTTCTGAAAGCCAATAAAGTGACGGTGGACATCTTCGCGGCATCGCCGGTGAAGGAACAAGATGGCGCTTTGGAAATGGTGCGGCGCGGTGGCGAGGGAATGTCGGCGACAACTTCGTTTGGCGTTGGGGAGGAAGCCGAGCAAAGCGGACAGGTATTTATACGAGAGGTTGGTGAGTTAGCGGCGCCGATTGACAAGGCGGGCGTGAAGTTCCGGCCCGGGTCGGAGGTTCGCGTGGATGTGGTGGTGCGGACGAGAGGCGTGGGACATTTATTCCCCGGCGGCACGATTGACGCTTTTGATGTGTGGCTGGAACTGCAAGGCAAAGATGCTGCGGGAAACGTTATTTTCTGGAGCGGGATGGTGGAGGATGACGGCAAGGGGCCGGTGGAGCCGGGCGCGCATTTCTATCGCGCGGTGCAACTAGACGGCGAAGGAAACAAAATCAACAAGCGCAATGCGTGGCAGACGCGCAGCGTGCTCTACGTGCGGCAGATTCCTCCGGGGTCGGCGGATGTGGCGCACTATCGCATCAAGATTCCGCAGAACGCCACGGGACCGATCACGCTGACAGCGAAACTCAACTACCGCAAATTTTCCCATTACTTTACGCAGTTCGCCTATGCGGGGCAGCCGAAGGAAGGGCAGGACCCGTCGTTGGTGGGCGCGGCGCACAACTCGCTGGAGTATTCCTTTGACCCGGCCAACATTCCGGAGAATGTTTCCGGGCAGATCAAGGATGCGATTCCCGATCTGCCGATTGTGATAATGGCGGAAGCGCAGACGAAATTGGAACTGGGCGATTCCGGGTCGGAGCCGGAATGGAAACCGGTGATCGCGAAAGAAGATCGCGAACGATGGAATGACTGGGGAATCGGATTGCTGCTGCAAGGCGACCTGAAAGTCGCCGAGTATGCCTTCCGGCGCGTGACCGAAGCGGAGCCGGAATATGCGGATGGATGGCTGAATGTGGCGCGCACGCTGATTCAAGAAGGCGAGACCGATGCCGCGAAACCATTCGTCGCGAAGGCGATGGAGATCAACGGCAATTTGGGGCGGGTGCATTTCTTCAAAGCGATGATCGAGAAAGCGGACGGGGATTACGACGCGGCGCTCGAATCACTTCAGAAAACCGAATCAATGTTTCCAAAAGATCGCGTGGTGCTGAACCAGATCGCGCGGATTCTCTTCTTGAAGCGGCAATTCAAGGAGGCGCTCAAGTATTTGGATCGCGTGCGGCAGATCGATCCCGAAGACCTGCAAATGCACTATACGGCGATGCTGTGTTATCGCGGGGTTGGAGAAAAAGAAAAGGCGGCGGTGGAGGAAAAGCTCTTCCGAAGATTCAAAGCGGACGAAGCGGCGCAGACGATTACGGCGCGGGCGCGGATGCTCAGCCCGGAAGACAACAACGAACGGCAGGCGGTGCATGATCACGAGAGCGTGGCGGCAGACGTGCTGCGCGAGATCAAGCCGGTGATTTCCGAAGGCAAACAACCGAAGCGCGAGAAGCAAGACGATGGGGCAAAGCTGACTGCGAGGACACAATGAACAAGCGACTGTGCGCTTGCCTGATGTTCCTGTTGCTGATGCCGGGCGGGGCGAAAGCCCAAACCGTGAGCTTCACGAACGCGACGCAGGCTGCGGGGATTCGCTTTACGCACAACAGCGGCAAAGCAGGCAAGAAATGGCTGCCGGAGACGATGGGGGCGGGCGGAGCGTTTTTCGACGCGGACGGCGACGGATGGCTGGATATATTGCTGATCAACGGGAAAGATTGGCAGGCGCGCGGGAAAAAATCGCTGCCGGCGCTGTACAAGAACAAGCAGAACGGCACGTTCGCGGATGTCACGGCGGGCAGCGGGCTGGACGTTGAACTGTATGGCATAGGCGTGGCCATTGGGGATTATGACAATGATGGCGATGAAGATGTTTACATCACGGCGCTCGAAGGCGACCGCCTGTATCGCAACGATGGCAAGGGCAAGTTCCAGGACGCGACGAAGGCGGCAGGGATTCAAAACGCGAATTTCGGCACCAGTGCGGCGTGGCTGGATTACGACCGCGACGGGAAGCTCGACCTGTTTGTCGCCAACTATGTGCAGTGGAGCGCGGACAAGGATTTGTGGTGCTCGCTGGACGGAGCGACGAAATCCTACTGCACGCCGGAATCGTACAAGGGGAATTCGTCGAAGCTCTACCGGAACCTCGGCGGCGGGAAGTTTGAAGACGCGAGCAAGAAGGCGGGCGTTGACGATGCAACGAGCAAGTCGCTGGGCGTGGCCGTGCTGGACTACAACATGGATGGCTGGGCGGATTTGTTTGTCGCCAATGATACGCAGCCGAACAAGCTCTACCGCAACTTGAAAAATGGAACCTTCGAAGAAGAGGGCATGGTGGCGGGAGTGGCGTTTGGCGAGGACGGCGTGGCGCGAGGCGCGATGGGCGTGGACGCCGCGGACTTCGACGGGTCGGGAAGGCCGCACTTGGTGGTCGGCAACTTTTCCAACCAAATGCTGGGCCTTTACCACAACGAAGGCAGCGGATTGTTCGTGGACGAAGCGCCGATTTCTTCCGTGGGGCGGCAGAGCCTGCTTACGCTGGCCTTCGGGACGTTCTTCTTCGACTACGACCTGGACGGGCTGCTGGATATTTTTGTCGCCAACGGCCACATCGAAGAAGAGATAGAAAAAGTGCAGCCGAAGGTGAAGTACAAGCAGGCTCCACACCTGTTCCATAACCTGGGCAAAGGAAAATTCGAGGACGTGGTCCCGAAGATGACCGGCAGCTTGAACACGCCGATGGTGGCGCGTGGGGCCGCGTATGGAGATTACGACCGCGACGGGGATTTGGACATCCTGATGACCACCAACCACGGCCCGGCGCAGCTTTTCCGCAACGACATCGGCAACCGCAACAACTGGCTGTGCGTAAACACCGTAGGCACAAAAGCCAACAAGGACGGCATCGGCGCGGTGGTGCGCATGGAGACCGCCACGGGAAAACAATGGAACACGGTGCGCAGCGGGTCGAGTTATTGCTCGCAGAGCGATCTGGCGGTGACGTTTGGGTTAGGAAAAGACACGGCGGTGAAAACGGTGGAAATTGAATGGCCGGGCGGCCAAAAGGAAAGGCTCACGAACGTCCCGGCGAACCAATGCATCACGGTGGAAGAAGGCAAAGGAATCGTGAAGAACTGGAAGCCCCCTCAAAAATCTTCCTGAGCCACTGCGTGGCGGCAATGCGCTCGGCTCCCGATGGTCGCCGCGCGATGAAAACAACATTTGGTGCGGCTGAAGCCGCGACCTGCCGAAAACCGGAGGATGGCAGACAGACATGATCCAGAAACTCAAATTGACTGACGAGGTGGAACAATGAAGGACGGCAATTGGACAGCGGAGGAAATCCGCAACGAGGTGAAGCAACTGGTTTCCAAAGTAACCGAACTCAACGCGGAAGAAATATCCGACACGGCATTATTTATAGAGGAACTGGGAATCGATTCGCTGATGGCCATCGAAATCCTGGTGTCGATGGACAAAAAATACAAGATTCAAATCTCCGACGAAGAGTTCACCAAGGTGAAGAACGTCAACGACGCCGTGGAACTGGTGCAGCGCAGCCTGGAGAATCGTCCGGCGTTGCAGTAACGCGATGAGATGGAAACAATACCATGACGCGGCGAGTGGTGATTACCGGAGTAGGATTGGTGACGGCGATTGGAACGGGCCGGGAGCAGTTTTGGGCCGCCCTGCTTGCGGGCAAATCGGGCATCAGTCCGGTTACGTCGTTTGATACCTCCCCCCTGCCTTCGCACATCGGCGCAGAAATCCGAACGTTCGACCCTGCAAAATACGTAAACCGACAGCCCGCTGAAAATCCCGGACGAGCATCGCAGTTGGCCGTGGCGGCGGCACGGCTGGCACTGGAAGACGCGAAGCTAGAACTTCCGACCAACCGCTACGTTGCTGGAGTGTCGATGGGAACGACGTCCGGGGAGCCGCTGTTTGTAGAAAGCTACAACAACGCCCGCCAAGCGGGAGGCCTGGAAGCGGTGCCCGCAGACATTCTCCCGAAATATCCTTGCAGCGTCATCCCAGACAACATTGCGATTGAGTTTGAATTGCGCGGCCCGTGCCTGATGTTTCCGACCGCCTGCGCGGCGGGGAACTATGCCATTGGCTTCGGAGCAGACCTGATCCGCAGCGGACGCGCGGACGTGATGCTGACTGGAGGAGCGGATGCGTTTTCGCGAATCACCTACTGGGGATTTTCGCGGTTGGGCGCGATTGCTTCGGAAACCTGCCGACCGTTTGACCGCAAGCGAGATGGCATGGTTCCGGGAGAAGGCGCGGCGGTGCTAGTCCTGGAGCCGCTGGATGCGGCGATGGCGCGCAATGCAAATATTTATGCCGAGGTGAAGGGGTATGGGCTGAGCTGCGATGCGCACCACATGACGGCGGCGCATCCGGAAGGCGACGGAGCGATCCGGGCCATGCAGCGGGCGGTTCGCGACAGCGATGTGCAGCTCGGTGAGGTGGATTACATCAGCGCACACGGGACGGGAACGCCAGCGAACGACCGCGTGGAATCGATTGCCGCGCGCAAGCTGTTTGGAGAGCGAGCAAAGAAAATTCCCATGAGTTCGATCAAGTCGATGCTGGGGCATACCATGGGAGCCGCGAGCGCCATTGAAGCGGCGGCCTGCGCGCTGGCGCTGCACACAGGATGGGTCCCTCCGACAATGAATTTTACCGAAGCGGATGAGGATTCCGAACTCGACCATGTACCTATGCAAGCGAGAAAGACGGACCCGAGATTGATATTGAACAACGCCTACGCATTCGGAGGGCACAACGCGTCACTGTGCCTCAGGCGATGGGAAGGCTAAACCGTGCCGCCGTATAATGCCCACGAGCCGGTGGTGATCAGCAGCGCCGGGGTGATCTCGTCGATCGGTGCGGGACTGGAGCAGTTCCAGGCTGCGCTTTATGAAGGAGCAAGCGGTATCGGCCCGAGCGAGATGTTTGGGCCGGAGGCGGTCACGGCGGAGGTCAGGAATTTTTCTCCGCAGCAATGGCTGGGCAATAAAGGGCTGCGCATTCTCGACCGCAGCACGCGACTGCTGTGCGTGGCGGCGCACATGGCCATTTCCGGATCAGGATTGCGAGCAGATGCGCCGCCGGAAGAATTTCCAGAAGTCGGACTCGTGTGCGGGACATTGTTTGGAGGCCTGCACAGCATTGCATCGTTTGACTGGAGCGGATTGACCGATGGGCCGAACTACGTCAGCCCGATGGAATTTCCGAACACGGTGATCAATTCGCCCGCCGGGCAGACGGCGATCCGGTTCCGGCTGCGGGGAGGAAATTCGACGGTGTGCGGAGGCATGTCGGCGGGCCTTTATGCCATGCATTACGCCGCCGAGTTCCTGCGCATGGGGCGCGAGCGGATGTTGCTGGCGGGTGGAGTGGAGGAGCTTTGCGAGGAGTCGCTGGTGGGGTTTCGGAAAATCGGGGCGTTGTCTCCGAGCGGAATGCTGCGGCCATTCGGCGCGAATCACGATGGAACTGTTTTGGGCGAGGGAGCGGTGCTGCACGTTGTGGAAACGGCGCGCGCGGCGCAAGAGCGCGGGGCGAAAGCGTGGGCAGAAATCAGCGGGTTCGGCTGCGCACACGACGCGCATAGCATCAACGAATATGACGCTCGGGCCGAGGGAGCAAGCTGGGCGATCCGGCAGGCCATGGAATCAGCAGGCGTTCAGCCGGAACAGATTGCCTGTATCATCTCTGGAGCGGCAGGAAATCCATCTGGAGACGCCGTGGAATTGC
>MEKX01000082.1 GCA_001767075.1 Acidobacteria bacterium RIFCSPLOWO2_12_FULL_54_10
AGTAGGTCGGCGGTTCGAATCCGTCCGGGCGCACCATTCCAGTGATTTATATAATTCAGCCAGATTGGGAAGTCTTAAGGCTGCTTATTATCAGCAAAATGGAGAAATTATATCCCCCGCCGGTATCTATCTTACCGGCAATCTCACTGCTGCTAAGGGGTTGCTAGTGAGCCCATCCTGCTCAATTACCACAGGTACTTCATTGCCGACCGGCACTGAGTCCAGTAAAACGACGTTGATTTGGTAGAGGCCCACAGAACCCGGCGCTAATCCTTGATATGTTACCGGAACTTCAACGCCCCCAATTTTCACCCTCACAGAAATCCGCACAGAAGACGATGGAGGAGATGCTGCCCCAGATTGTGGTTGAGGATCGGTAAGTCCAAGGCCAGCAGCGAATAATTGCAGAGCATTTCCGCGGCGCGCAGGATTTGTCGCAGTAATTCTGCGAGATTGCCCATCGAGCGCAGCAGCAAATCCGTCGCCGCTAAATAGACCTGGCCGGGCAGGAACAACCAAGTAACTCTGAGGAGCGCTGAGTTTTCCTCCGCTGTTCACCACGATGGAAACGTTAGCTCCGGGTCTAATCCCGTAAGGAACCTGAGCATTGATCTGAGTTGGACCAACATAAAATAGCGGAGCATCCTCGCCGCCGATTCTCAAACTAACACCTGCCAATTGCCGCTGTAACGGTAAACTCGTTGAAGAAGCTTCAATCGTGGCGAATCGTGTCCCGAAGACAGAAATCATACCGCCTGGAGCTAGTGGTCCTCCCGGCGTGAAGCCAGCAGACTCCACTACACCATTGGTCGAGATAACTGGATATGCCAAATCCGTTGGTGAACTGCTGATCGAAATCAGAAATGACCGCTGTATGGTGCCGTAAGCACCGTGCATGGCGGTGAGCACAAATTCCGCAGATGTGGAAGCGAGACTTGGCAACCACTGTGCTTCGTATAAACCGCTTCCGACCGACTCCAATGGAATCGTAATTCCTTCCACATCAGCCAGCAGTGTTGCATCTCGGACGCCTAGGCCGCAGGAATCAACAACCCAAGCGAGCAATGGCTGAGGCACTGAAACCGTATAGTTCGCTCCATTCGTAACTGTTGTTGGGATCACATCCATGCCTTGCGGAGTGCACTCACCGCGGCTGAACAACGTGCCCCTGCCCGTGGAGGCAACAATAAATGTGACATTGATTTCCTGTGCAGAGCCTGTGGAATAATTTGCTAGTATACGGCCTCGATAAATTCCTGCTGCCAAACCAGCGGGATTAGCGCGAACCTGCACGCTGGCGGGCGCTGGCGCGGCGCTTCCACTCGGCGGTGACACTGTCAGCCAGGGGCCTCCTGCATCCGTGAAGGTGGATAGCTGGAACAACAACTGTCCTGCGCCGGTATTGCTAATAGTCAGATTTTGGGCCGGCGGAGCTACGCCGCCCTGCTGAGATGCAAACACAAATCCCTTAGTCGATGACTCTGGCGAAGAGGCTGTGCTGGCTGCCACAACTCGCAATGTAACTGAAACCAATTGTGGACTATTCACCGCGCCAGCCGCATGAATCGGCACCAAGGCTTGATAGATGCCCGCCGACAAACCAGCCGGATTCACAGACACAGTAGAGTTAGACAACCCACTTCCACGCGCGGGCGCTACACCGGATGTCGGAGAGAAATTCAGCCATGGATTTGCAATCAGTGTTCCTGCATCAATGGTCCATCCCAGGCTAAGATCGCCGGTATTGGACAATTGCAAGGTTTGGGCTGGCGGGGCCGCTCCTGCTTGCGGAACCTGGAAGAAAAATGAGGATTGACTTAATTCCAATCCCGCTCCCAACTGATTCGTACCCAAGATGACGGGAACGGCAACGGAAGGTCCGAAAATGGTATCCCAAACCAAAATTTCCGCGACTGCCGAAGAGGGCAAGAGTAATGGATTTTCCATTTGCAGAACGACCGTCGACGGGGCATCCACAGAGGCAATGCCGGTGGCAGGAGTTAGCTGCATTCGCCATTGCGCTCCTCCGCTTTTCACGGTTACTGCTGCTGCCCAAATTACCGGATCACGAATGGCTTCCACCCGCAAGGAAATTCGTGTCTGAGCTTGCGATCCGGCTGTTGAGATGCTCACCGTAGGGGGATTGACTCGCAGCGTTTGGAAACCATCCTGCACTACGATATAAGATTCTCCCGCAACAATGATCCTGCCGCTGCGCGCCGGCCCGCGATTTTCCGCGACAATATAATCCACAATACCGCTGCCTCTGCGATTGCTATCACCTGGGATCGTTATAAATCCGGCATTACTGGTCACAGACCATGGGCATTGCGACGGCGCCGCAACTTGTACTGCTCCTTGGCCTCCCTCCCACGGAAATGGCTGATCGATTGATAAAGTCGAGTATGAACACTCTACGTTTCCGCTACGGACGAAGAACACAACCCGTCCGCGGACACCTCCACTGTTCAGCGAACGATAAATTAGACCGAAGCGGCTAGAATCAAGGAAAATGCCTCTTTGGCGAGACCCGAGAATTTCAAAGGATCCGTCTGCCGTCAGGGTGCCGTTGGAATAACCCGCAGAAGCCGGAGTACCCCCAAAACCGCCCGACCCGCCGCTGGCATCTCCCGTTTCCCAATCAATGCGGTCGTAGTTGAACTCAATATCGAAATTCCCAGGCCCCAAATCTGAACGATCAATTAAAATTAGCTGGAAACTATTCAGTTTGTCGTCATGAGAACCAAAATAACCAACATTCACATAATTGGCCCCGAACGCGCGACGGCCATTTACCGTGTCTTGTCCATAGGTCACTAGCTCCGACCGAGAGGCGCGTGTATCCACGTCCGCCCAGAAAGGGGCTATGATGCGCAGTGGCGAAGCGCTGAGACCTTGCGGGGTAAATGTTGCCAATGGTCCGCCAAAGGTAATGTTTCCATTGTTGTTCACATACGCGGATGTGAATTTTAACCCGAAGAAGTCCACTTCAAAGCCGATCGGAATACTATTGGAGGTGGAACCGTCATCATTGCGAGGAATTGAGTTTTGCAGGAATCCAGGGTTCGTACGAACCGCTCCTGCGTCGGCATTTGGTGCTGTCGCCAGAATGACAAATGAAAGAATTAGAAATGCGACAAATCGAGCGGCGCTATATACTGGCCGATAGGGATTGCCATGAGCCTGCAACACACCATTATTTGTATCATTCTCTACTACTGCATCAGCTTGGCTGGGTTTTCTCAATTTTTTCTTATCCCCACAAGATTTCATCGCCATCCCCCACGTTGAGTTTCCGTCTCTAATTGGCCTCTCCGCTTTTTACTACCCGCCTTACCAGATAGTCTGAAAAACAACTCGGAGCCATTGTAAGACTACCTCGCATTTAAGGAATCGGCAATCGGGAATCTTGGGCTTTAAGTCATGAGTTGCCAAACTTGTCACTAGCCAATTGGGTTGAAGATTTATCGCTTTTTTCTGCCAAAGGCATGATTTGATTAAATTAATCTGCCAGTAACCATTGTATACAGAAAGAAATATACGGCTAGATAAAGCAGGCAACTCTTTACTTATCTATTAGTTAAAAGCTCTGAATTTTTAATGCTGGGGATTGATTGATCGAAGATTAGCGCGAAGCCCTTGAGGGCTTCGCGCAGGATGGAGTGATCCCAATGCGGGCTAAACAGCTCTTACTTCGTCGGCCTGCAGGCCTTTCGGTCCCTGTTTAACAACAAACTCGACTGTAGCTCCTTCTGCCAAACTGCGAAAACCTTCACCGGCAATCGACGAGAAATGTACGAATACATCTCCGCCTGACTCCCGTTGTATAAATCCGTAGCCCTTTGCATCGTTAAACCACTTTACCGTTCCTTTTTCCTTCATGTGAAACCTCACTTCATTATTTTCAGATTCTTTGCGATTTGTTGCTCCTCATTCCCGCATAGCAAAAAAGGGATTGCGTGATTAAGCCTCGCAATCCCTTCTCAAAAATCCTATTCGAGAACTACAAGTGCCAAATGCAACTTAATTCTACCGAATATCCATGAATCAGTCAATAAACTTTTATTGTTTTGCTAATCGATTCCAGTAAATTCTGGATATTGCCTTCTCGATGGTTTACTTAAACTGGCAATTAACCCTATTGCCAATAACGACATAATCAATGTGTCCACTCCTAAAACCTGAAAAAGTCTTTGCGCACGGGAACTCGCAAAGACAAGTTGAACGACACTTGCGGTTATCGCTCCATAGACGCACATTTTTCCCCATTGAGGCATAGTATCCTTCAGTCGCGCAGATGCAACAATTGCCGGCAAAATAAGCACAACCAGAGCCGTCTGTTTTTGTGAGTGCGGTTGCAAAAGTGCTAAAGCGCACATTGCCAACCCGTGCATCTCTAATTTACTCGCTCCTTGCTCCTGCTTCCACGCAGTCTTGAGGAGCGCAAGATACCCACATCCGGCCAGCAGTATCCACAAGAAATAAACCAATCCACCATCCAATGAAGCTAAATTTATCTTCATATAGTTGGGGTCTGGCAAAGTCTCATAAGGGATGTCGGTAAGATATCGGGTCAGCAGTCCTCGAAGCGATTGACTTGGGAACCACATGTGGGCTGGCGTCCCGGCTATCTGGTGTTCATAGCCATACCATTGCTGGAGCAGATCCAAATTGCCGCTCCATCCCCAATAAATCATCGGCGCAAGCGTTATTAATACCGCACCTATTGCGGCGTAACTCGCAGCCTTCCAGTGCTTCCCGGCAAATAAATAGGGAACGAAAAACAAAGGCCAGACTTTTAACCCAATCGCTAACCCCAAAGCTCCTCCTGCCCTTACAGGATGTTCGGGCAGGCTCAGCAATGTCAGGCACACCAATGCAAATACGAAAAACTGCGCGTTACCGTATTTGAATTCCAGAAAGAGGTACGGAATCGCAAGGACAGAAGCTACCATCCAATTTGGAGATAATCCTTTCAAACTCGATTGGCGGGTGAAAGTAATAAGAAGCATTCCCAATACCACTAACTTGATGAAATTCCAGATTACGAACGCCACCGCAAGCGGCAAGACAGCAAATGGAGCGAACAACAAAAGAAAAAGCGGGGGATAGCGATACTGCATGGGCCAGCCCAAGCCACTTTGGGGTCCATAAAGCTGCGAACCTCCCTGAAGCGTCGCGTTGCCCGCAGCGTGATAAACCTGGAAATCAATCCCTGGTGTCAGCAGATAGTAGCTGGCTACGGCAGCAATGCCGCATGCTCCGAGCAGCACTGGAACCATCAAATGGCTACTTTTAATTTCGGATGGCAAAGAAAGATTTCTCGAATTCAACTTCGTGAACTATCCCGAACATCAGCATATTCTGCACAACAGATTTACTTTATGAAAAATCACCGTGAAGCGCAATGGCAGCGCGTCGGCTTATAAATATGAAATGCGTTTCATTGCTGATGCATCCATCATCGTGCCAGGGGATTTCCGATCTTCCCGTGATCGTGTATCCTAATCATTTGAAGGATAAATCCATGAGCAAAACTCCATTCACAGGTTGTGGAACGGCTTTAGTCACCCCGTTCCACGCAGACGGCAGCCTGGACGAATCGGCGCTTCGTCGCCATGTGCAATTTCAAATTGATAACGGCATCGATTTCTTGGTCCCGTGCGGCACAACGGGCGAAAGCCCTGTGCTGAATTCTATGGAACATTTTCGCGTCGTGGAGATTGTTTTGGAGGAGGCGCGCGGCCGGGTCCCGGTCATGGCAGGAGCCGGCGGCAATAACACAGCAAAAGTGCGTGAAGGGATTGCAGTGCTCGAGCGCATGGGCGTACAGGCGATATTGTCCGTTACTCCTTACTACAACAAACCTACGCAGGAAGGTCTCTATCAGCATTATCATGCTCTGGCGACTACCACTCGTCTCCCGATCCTGGTTTACAACGTACCCGGACGCACAGGTGTGAATCTCGAACCTCGCACACTCCTGCGCCTTTCTGCGTTCCCTAATATTCTTGGCGTGAAGGAAGCCTCGGGCAATATTTCTCAGGTTGACGAAATCCTCAGAACCCTTCCAGGGCGCTTCCATGTTTTATCTGGCGACGACGCATTGACCCTCCCCATGATGTCGCTCGGCGCCGTGGGCGTGATTTCCGTGGTTTCCAACATCATGCCGCGCGAAATGACCCAAATGGTCGCACATTGCAATCAGGGGGATTTTTCACCCGCCCGACAACTGCATCGGAAACTTGCGGCGCTCATGCAAGCACTCTTCGTCGAGGCGAATCCGATTCCGGTCAAGTTTGCTCTGGCGGCCATGAGCCGCATCGAACTCGCATACCGACTTCCCCTGGTTCCTCCACAGCCGGACACACAAGCAAAAATTCGCAAGGTTCTCGAAGACCTCCAACTCCTCTCTCTAAAGGAAACACAATATGTCGCTGGCGGAACAAATTGAGCGGCTTTACCTCCAGCAAACTTCCGATTTCTCTCAAGAGCATTTCGACGCTTTTCATGAACTTAAATTAGGTCTGAATGACGGAACCATTCGTTCTGCGGAACCGGCTGAGGGGCAAACCCCTTCCGGCTGGAAAGTCAATGCTTGGGTAAAAATGGGCATTCTTCTTGGCTTCCGTATTGGTGAGTTGGAAGACATGTCCCCTGGCGGTCGCTTCCCTTATTACGACAAGAGTACCTATCCACTGAAAGAGATCTCCATCGAACACGGCATTCGGATTGTCCCAGGCGGCTCCTCCATTCGCGATGGCTGCTTCATCGGTCGCGACGTTACCTGTATGCCGCCTATGTTCGTCAACGTGGGAGCTTATGTAGGCACCGGCTCGATGATCGACTCACACGCGCTGGTCGGCTCCTGCGCGCAAGTCGGGCAGCGTGTTCATCTGAGCGCTGCCAGTCAGCTCGGAGGCGTGCTCGAACCCGTTGGAGCGTTTCCCGTTATCATCGAAGATGACGTATTAATCGGCGGGAACTGCGGCATCTATGAAGGGACTGTGATCAAGCGCAGGGCTGTCATCGGCTCCGGCACGATTCTTAACGGATCGACGCCGGTTTATGATGTGGTCCATGGTAAAATCCTCCGTCGCGAAAGCGACCAACCGCTGGTGATTCCTCCAAACGCAGTTGTTGTTCCAGGATCGCGGGCCATCTCCACAGGCTGGGGAAAACAGCAAAACATTTCTCTATATACCCCGGTCATCATCAAATACCGCGACACGAAGACGGATCAATCAGTTCAGTTGGAAGACCTGTTGCGTTAAGCCCGAACTTCACTTCTCTTGAGACTGTTTACTGATTCCATAAACTTCCATTCATCTGAGCTTGTAATGAACCAAGTGATGATTGGATAATGCTCATGGGTTCATGATGGTCCTGAATATTATGAAAAGTCTTGCGTGTACCTTTAGGAGATTTTGATTGAAAATACACCGGGTGGGATTTCAAGGAGAGCGTGGCGCATTCCACGAACAGGCAGCGGCGAAACTGGTGCGCCAGCCGTTTGAGACCGTTCCATTTCCAACATTTCCGGAGTTGTTTCGGGCGCTCGCGCGCGGCAAGATTGATTACGCCGTCGCCGCGATTGAAAACACGCTCGCCGGCTCCATCCACGAAAACTACGATCTGCTGCTCAAGCACCGGCTGCCGATCCTGGCCGAGACCAATGTCCGGATCGTTCACAATCTGATTGCCGCGAAGGGGGTAAGCCTGCGCTCGGTGCGCAAGGTTTATTCCATGCCCATCGCTCACCGGCAGTGCACTGTATTTCTCGAAAAGCACCGCTCGTGGGAAGTGGTTCCCTATTACGACACGGCTGGCAGCGTGAAGATGTTAACGGAAAAGAAAGTCACTGATTCCGCCGCGATCGCCAGCGCGGTTGCGGCAGAGCACTATGGAGGCCACATCCTTGCCAAAGACATCGGCGACGACCCCGAGAACTACACTCGCTTTTTCCTGCTTGGCAGGAAGTTAGAACATAAACCAAAACCTCGCGGCGTCAAAACTTCCCTTGTTTTCATCACACGCAATATTCCTGGCGCCTTATTTCGCTGCTTGAGCGCATTTGCGCTGCGTGATATTGATCTCACAAAAATAGAATCCCGCCCCCTGCGAGGCCGTCCCTGGGAATATCTCTTTTACCTGGATTTTCTCGGAAATCCTAAGGACGTAGCAGCTCGTAACGCCATCAGAAATCTTGCAGAGTCCACGGAATTCCTGAGGATTTTAGGATGCTATCCAGCCGTAGAATAATTCTTGGCCCTATGCCTGGTTGCTATTTTCTACTAACCGACGGTATTCTTCCAAACCAGAACGCAGCGCATGGGGCACCATCATCCTTTCCCGGCTAATCGTGATCCGACTTCATGCCATGCGTTTGCGCCTTGCCCTAGGCCTGTGACTTCCAGGCAGCCTAATTTTGCCTTCTGCGATTTAGTCTTTTACTGTTTAATTTAGGTTGTATCCATGCAATCGAAGCCATTGAATCATTCCTCTTTGTCATCCTGGCACACCCTCCACGCTGAAGAGGTCATGGAACGGCTGAATTCCGGCGTTCAGGGTCTCAGCAGCGCAGAGGCCTCGCTGCGACTCGATAAATATGGGCCGAATGAATTGCTGGCTTCCCGCCGTATCTCGCCTTGGAAACTATTGCTCGATCAATTCAAAAACATTCTGATTGTCATTCTGATTATCGCTACAGTTCTTTCCGGCTTTATGGGACATCTAGTGGAGGCCATCGCCATCGCTGTGATTGTTCTCTTTGCCGCATTTTTAGGTTTCGTACAGGAATTCCGAGCGGAACGGGCTATGGAGATGTTGCAGCGCATGGCAGCGCCCATTACCAGCGTTATCCGCGATGGTGAGGAAGCAGAAATTCCAGCGCAGGAACTGGTTCCTGGCGACATCATTCTCATTAAAGCCGGTGACAAGATTGCAGCAGACGCCCGCCTCTTTGAAGCCATCAATTTGAAACTAGATGAAGCTTCCTTAACGGGCGAATCCGTCCCGGTCGATAAATATTCCGAAAGAATTACTACTGCCGAACTGGCAATCGGTGATCGCAAGAACATGATTTATTCGGGAACATCCGCTACCTATGGAAGAGGCCGCGCCATCGTCGTCGCTACGGGAATGGATACGGAGTTCGGGCGTATTGCGCAGCTCCTGCAAAAAGTGGAGATCAGCCGGACGCCACTTCAGGAGAACCTCGATAATACTGGCTATGCACTGGCACGCGCTGCTCTGGTTGTGGTCGCTCTCATTGCAGGTGTGGGCCTGCTGCATGGTCGACCATTCATGGAAATGTTGTTGTTCGGTATCGCTCTCGCGGTTGCCGTGGTCCCAGAAGCCCTGCCTGCCGTGGTGACTATCTCTCTCGCCATCGGAGTGCAGCGCATGGTTAAGCGCCACGCATTAATCCGCCGCCTGCCTGCCGTGGAAACTCTTGGCAGTGTTTCCATTATCTGTTCGGATAAAACGGGCACGCTGACAAAGGATGAGATGACCGTGCGAAAGATTTGGGTCGCCGGAGAAATACTAGACGTTACCGGCGAGGGTTACATTCCGGTTGGCCAGTTTATGCGTGATGGTGCTGCGATAAAACCTTCAGGCCCTCTCCTAACGCTACTTCAATCTGCTGCGCTGGCTTGTGATGCTCATCTATTGAGAAGAGATTCTGGCGGAACATGGGATATTAAAGGCGATCCTACGGAAGGCGCCATTGTAGTCGCCGCAGCCAAAGCGGGACTGCACAAGACGGAACTCGATGCAACTTATCCCCGCGTACATGAAATTCCATTTACCTCCGAATCCAAACGCATGACGACTCTCCACGGATCACCGGACAACCTGACCGCGTATTCCAAAGGAGCACCGGAAATCATTATCGCTTCGTGCTCTCGAATAATGACTCAACAGGGAGAACTTCCGCTCAATGAGGATGTGAGAGAAACCATTTTAGAGCAGGCGCAAATCATGGCGTCTCTGGCGTTGCGCGTCCTGGCAGTTGCTCGGAAATCCGAAGCAACGATTGAATCTGCTGAACATGAGATGGCGTTTCTTGGCCTGTTGGGAATGATCGATCCTCCGCGCCCGGAGGCGAAGGCCTCGATCAGGAAATGCGAAGAAGCCGGCATCCAAGTGACCATGATTACCGGCGATCATCCAGTCACCGCCAACGCCATCGCCAGTGAATTGGGTATCTCCAAGTCAAGCCGCGTTCTCACCGGTAAAGAGCTTGAGGCAATGCCAGATGAAGAGCTGGAGCGAGAGTCGGAGACAATTCGCGTCTACGCCCGTGTATCGCCCGCTCATAAACTTCGCATAGTGACAGCGCTCCAAAAAAGGGGCCACATCATAGCCATGACAGGCGATGGCGTCAACGATGCTCCGGCTCTTAAAAAAGCAGATATCGGAATTGCCATGGGCATCACCGGAACCGACGTGGCCAAGGAAGCGGCCGCTATGACACTCACGGATGATAATTTTGCCTCCATTGTGGCCGCTGTCGAAGAGGGCCGCGGCATTTTTGACAATATCCGGAAATACCTGATGTATCTGCTCTCCTCGAACATCGGCGAGATCGGATTAATGGCTGGCGCCACGTTGCTCGGCATGCCTCTTCCGTTGAGCGCGGTGCAAATTTTGTATATTAACCTTGCTACGGATGGTCTCCCGGCGCTGGCTCTTGCCGTCGATCCGCCAGCCAGCGACTTGATGCGCTTCCCGCCGCGAAATCCTCGTGTCGGCATCTTTACCCGTCCGGTGATCGCACTTATGTTAGCTGGCGGGGGCTGGTCTGCCATCGTTAACCTTGCTTTATTCGCCTGGGCGCTGCACTCAAATCTGCCGCTGCCAGAAGCCATGACGTTAACCTTTGTTTCCTTGGTTATGATCCAATTTTTTAAGGCTTACAGCTTCCGATCCGACCGCCATTCGATACTGATTCAGCCATTCACGAATAAATGGCTCAACCTTTCCATCCTTTGGGAGATCCTTCTTCTGGTTTGCATTGTGTATTTGCCGATTTTCAATGTTCCATTTGGAACTTATGCTTTAACGGTACAGGAGTGGATTTTGGCCATATCGCTGGCTTTTACAGTTGTCCCGGTACTGGAGTTGGTAAAATGGTTAGAGCGTCGCGGTTGGTTTGGTGCGACAGAACAATCGGGATCACTTGCATGATCTCTTTCCCGTACCCACCTCGAACCTCATCTAACATTTAGGTTCGGGCATTATTGCGCTAGAATTCTACTCAACATGAACACACCTGCTGACTCCGTTCCGCATAATACACTCGATGCAAGTTCAGCAAACCGCATGGACACTGCCGCCATGCTGTTATCAATGGGGTCCGCAGCCTCCATTTTATTTTCCATCGCGGTTTCACAGATTTTATTGGGTGGCGCAATCCTTACACTATTGCTTTCGAGACGACGGCTGACGTTTCCCGCACGCCTCGGCTTGCCATTGATTGGATTCGTGTTTTGGACCATGCTTTCTGTTGTCCTTGCTCCAGATCCGGTCTCTGGCGTTGCTAATCTCAAAAAATTGTTCCCGCTTTTAATTTTTGTTGTCGTTTACAATTCAGTTCGTGAGCAGGATCATTTGTTGCGCTTATTGAAAGGCGTAATCGGAACGACCGTGCTTGCCGGGCTTTTCGGCTTCGGTCAATTCGCCTATGCCTATTGGAACCTATCGCGGCAAGGCAAACCTTTTTACGAGAATTATGTCTTGCACCAAGCTAGCGGATTCATGAGCCATTGGCTGACATTCGGCGCTCAATTGATGCTCGTATTCCTATTGATCTCATCTATTCTTTTCTTCTTTCGTCCATTACGATTTCAACCAATCTGGTGGACATGTTTTGTGTTGATCGGACTTGGCATCCTCGCATCGTTTGCCCGTGGAATTTGGGTTGGCGCATTTTTTGGAGCTGCATATCTTTTAGCCCGCTATCGGCTAAAACTTTTGTGGCTGTTGCCGGTTTTGCTCATATTCATTTATTTGATATCGCCTTCGTCAATGAAAAGGCGCGCGGAATCTTTGATCGATCTAAGAACCGATTCTTCAAACCAGTCGCGGCCCGTCATGTTCCTTACTGGCATTGAGATGATTCGTTCGCATCCATTCTTCGGCCTAGGACCGGGCCGGGTCGAAGTAGAGTTTCTTCACTATAAGCCTGCTTCCTTACCGCTCCCTCATGCCTGGTACGGACACCTTCACAATAATTACACACAAATCGCAGCCGAAAGGGGTCTGCCCTGCCTGTTCTTTTTCTTGTGGTTTTTCTTTGAAATATTGCGGGCTACCTTCTCCTGGGGTAAGGCATCATCGGCAGAACTTCGCACTTTTGGTCATGCAGCCTTTGCTATCACTGTTGGTTTTCTTGTAGCGGGTCTCTTTGAGTTCAATTTTGGAGACTCCGAAGTTTTGATGTTATATCTGTTTTTGGTAGGCGCTATCTTTTCCTGGGCGCAGGCAGATAGAAGCGCTGTTTATTCAGAACAACATCAAGCTACCGGATAAGATTGGATTGGACAAACATATTCAAATGGAAAATAGTCCGCAAGTTATCAACAAAGTTATTTTGAAAGTGACCGATTTTCTTGAGAAGTTACTACAACAAATGAATTTGCAGTCTCACGACCGAGTGATCGAAATCGGATGCGGTGATGGATCCATCTGCCGGAAATTGGCTTCGATGGCCCATCTAGGAGCAGTCGTAGGCATCGAGAGTTCCAATGAAGTGATTGACCTTGCCCGTTCTGAATCTGCGAATTTCTCCAATATTCTCTATCTATGGGTTGATGCGAAGAAAATACCCTGGCAGGAAAAATACTTCACCCACGCGGTTAGCATTGCTACGTTAACTGACAACTCAGATAGAGAACGAATGCTAAATGAACTATTTCGTGTGTTAACGCCAAACGGATCGCTTTGGATGCTGCTTGTTCTATCGGATGAGAATCCGCCAACCGAACTTTCAACATCCGCGGATCATCAGCCCGCCTCGCAAGCGACAGTCAATGATTTGTATGCCATGCTCCGGCGTTGCTCATTCCAGCAAATTTCCCATTCCCTTATTACCGGTAAAGGAATAAATCAAACCGCAACCGGAGCGTTAATAATTAATGCTTCTCGTCCGCCTGATTAAGCCCGGCAACGTCAGGCAGCGTGTTTGTAATCGCAGTTTTCTTGCGGACATTCCAGCGTGATGCCGGACTTGGTCGTCTTCTCGAGGAGATAGGCGGATTCGCATTTCGGGCAGGCTTGCGCGATCGGTTTGTTGGGCAGGCTGAACTTACATTTCGGATAACGGTTGCAACTATAGAACACTCCCCGGCGGGAACGCTTTTGCACGATCTGCCCCTTCTTGCATTCCGGGCATTCGACCCCGGTGGTTTCCTGCTTGATGTACTTGCACTTGGGATAGCTACTGCAAGAAGTGAACTCCCCGTAGCGGCCCTGGCGAACCACCAACTCGTTACCGCACTCGGGACACTTTTCACCGGTGGGAACAGGAGGTTTCTTCTCCACCTCGCCGATCTTTCGCGTAGTCTTGCAATCGGGGTAGCCCGAACACGCATAGAACTGGCCGAACCGCCCGCGCTTCAGCACCATCGGACGGCCGCAATTCTCGCAGACCTGCTCCGCATCTGCGGCTGCTTCCGGTTCCTGTTCCAACGGGCCGCGCTCGGATAGCTCCGGGGGCAGCTCTCGCGTATTGGTGCAGTCCGGGTAACCGGAGCAGGCCATGAATTTCCCGTGCCGCCCCCATTTGATGACCATGGGCTTGCCGCACTTTTCGCAGGAGAATTCGGTTGGTTCCTCCATGCGTTTGACATCGGTCATCTGCGTCTCGGCGCGCTTCAGTTCTTTGCGGAATTTTCGATAGAACTCCTCAAGAGTCTCTACCCATCCCTTTTTGCCTTCCTCAATTTCATCCAGATCGTCTTCCATTTTGGCCGTATAGGCTATGTCGAAAATTTCATCGAAACTTCCAATGAGCAGGTCGTTCACAACCTCGCCTAATTCCGTAGGCTGAAAGCGGCCTTTATCCTTCTGCACATACTCACGATCCTGAATCGTGCTGATAATCGAGGCATAGGTCGATGGCCGGCCAATTCCCTTTTCCTCCAGCGTTTTCACGAGGCTGGCTTCGTTAAACCGGGCCGGAGGCTCTGTCAATTTTTGCTTTGCGGAAATTCCCACTTGACGAAGCGATTCACCGGCTCTTACAACCGGAAGTCTTCGTCCAAACTCGTCGTCCTCTTCTTCTGCTGCTTCTTTGCCTTCCTCGTATACTTTCAGGAATCCCTCAAATTTCAGCACGGAGCCCGCAGCGCGCAAGCCGAATTCCCCTGCGTTGATTTCGATGGTTGTCTGGTCAAAAAGAGCAGGCGTCATCTGCGATGCCACAAAGCGCTGCCAGATGAGCCGGTAAAGTTTGGCCTCGTCTTCTTTCAAAAAACGGGATACGGACTCCGGCGTGCGCATCGCGGATGTGGGCCGAACCGCTTCGTGAGCATCTTGCGCCCCCTTTTTGCTCCGGTAAACGTTGGCACTTGCTGGCAGGAATTTCTCCCCGTATTGATTTTTCACAAAGTCTCTGACCTCGCTCAATGCCAGGTCCGAGACTCGTGTGGAATCTGTTCGCATGTAGGTAATCAAACCAACCGGGCCTTCCTCGCCCGTTTCGATGCCTTCATAAAGCTGCTGCGCTATGGACATTGCGCGCTTCGCGCTGAAATTCAGTTTGCGCACTGCCTCTTGTTGCAGCGTGCTGGTAATGAACGGTGGCGCAGGATTGCGCCGCGTTTCGCGGGTGGTAGTGGAAGCGACTATAAATTTTTGTTTTGATAATGCCGCCTGGATGTCATCGGCCTGCGATTGATTTGCTATTAACAGTTTCCCTTTGTCTGCCTGGGCACGAATGCTGCCGGACACCGATTCCCCACGCACCACAAAATCCTTGTCTCCCCTGCGGATCAGCCGCGCCTCAAAATTAGGAGGCTCGGTTCCTGCTACCTGCGCGGAAATCGTCCAATATTCTTCGGATTGGAAAGCGCGAATCAATCGCTCTCGTTCCACGATGAGGCGTACTGCGACGGTTTGCACTCGTCCGGCTGACAAGCCCCGCCGTACTTTGTCCCACAACAGAGGACTGATCTGGTAGCCGACCAGACGATCCAGAATTCTGCGCGCTTGCTGCGCTTCCACCAAGCCTTCATTGATCTGCCCTGGATTTTTGAACGCATCTTGAATTGCGTTCTTGGTAATTTCATTGAACAAGACGCGGTAGATCGGTTTGCCGTTGCGCAATTCTTCCGTCAAATGCTGGCCGATGGCTTCTCCTTCTCGATCCGGGTCCGTGGCCAGATAGATCGCGCTTGCTTTCTTTGCTGCTTGCTTCAATTCTTGAATGACTTTAGCTTTGGCTGGAATGACTTCGTAAGTCGGGTTGAAATCATCGTCCACACTCACTCCCAAAGTTTTCTTCGGTAAATCCTTGACATGTCCGTACGACGCTTTTACTACAAAATCCTTGCCCAGATAGCGATTGATCGTCTTGGCCTTTGCCGGCGATTCGACAATCACCAATGCTATGCCGCCTTTTTCGACCACGGCGGTTTTCTTTGATTTCGTTTTGGTCGCGGTAGCTCTAGCCATAGATAATCACTATACGTTCACTTATATTCCGTACTCAAAAAGTTCTCACAAAGTTTTTCCCTGGCAATTGCCTTATTAGGTTCTTAAACTCCAGTTCTAACAAGCTCGAGAGAGCGGCGGAAGAAGAAATATCCGGCAATGAATCCAGGATTACATCTATATGAACGGCTTCGTCAATCTTCAAAAGATTAAAAATCCCCTTCTCCTGTTCCGTCAGCCCTTCTGCAAAAAGAGATGCTGCTGGGTTAGGATGCGTTGCATCGGATACTGCTAATAACCGTTGCCGGACTTCGGAAGGCAGTTCCTCAGCCACATCTTGCCAATCCTGAATCAGCTTGGCGCCCTGTTTGATGAGCAGGTTCGGACCCCAGCTATATCGATTCGTTAGTGCGCCGGGAACCGCAAAAACTTCCCGGTTCTGATCCATCGCCAGGCGCGCCGTGATCAGTGCTCCACTGTGCTCAGCGGCCTCCACTACGATAACACCTAATGAAATGCCGCTGATAATTCTGTTGCGAATGGGGAAATTCTGTGGCGCCGGAAATGACCCCAGAGGAAATTCCGAGATCACCAGCCCTTGCACTGCAATTTGTTCGAACAGCTTTTTATTTTCTGATGGATAAATCACATCCAATCCGGTGCCTAACACCGCAATTGTTTTTCCCCCTTTATCGAGCGCGCCACGATGCGCAATTGAATCCACGCCGCGCGCCATGCCGCTGACGATCGTGATTCCTCTGCATGCGAGGTCTTCGGAAATCCGTGTGGTTATAGCCCGGCCATAGGCGGTTGTTCTTCTAGTTCCCACAATGGCTATCGATGGCGACTGGAGCAAACCTAAATCACCTTTCGCATATAAAACCAGCGGCGGGTCAAATATTTCACGGAGCAGTGGAGAATAAGCAACATCACGTATCGTGACTATCGTTATCCCCAACTGCCTGGCTCGCTCTGCCTCCAGCGATGCGGCTTCGAACACGGTTCCTGCCGCCATCGCTTTCACCACATGTGGAGCTATGCCGATTGACTCCAGTTCCGAGATCGACGCCTGGAAAACCTCCTTCACGGACCCCAGCGCGTTGATTAGCTTCCGGGCATTGCGCGGTCCCAGCCCGGGAACCAGGCGTAATGCCAGCCAGCAGAGCTCTTCCTCAGGATCACGAGGCGAAACCGAATTGGGATTCTGGAGGTTCATCAAATGGTGCGAATCTAACGGACAAGGTTTTGTGTTGTCAAGTTATTCATCAGCCATGTTACATTGATCGCCATGGCATTTTAGCCTTTAACTTGACACTGTAGTATGACTTGCAATGATTCATACAACGATTTTATTTCCAAGCGATGGTGCATCGCACATGCGCAATTTCTAATGAGGAGTCGGTATGACTTTGGATTCATCCACCATTCAAATTCCTAAGCGCCTTTTAATGGGACCGGGTCCCAGCGAAGTCGATCCCCGTGTTTACAAAGCGATGATGCAGCCCGTTATCGGCTATCTTGACCCCGTGCTATTTCAAATCTTGGATCAGCTTCAAGACAGACTCAGGTCCGTTTTTCGAACCCGCAACACCGTTACGCTTCCTATTTCGGCAACTGGCGGAGCCGGCATGGAAGCGTCTTTGTACAATTTCATTGAACCGGGGGACAGCGTTGCAGTTCTGATCGGCGGACTCTTCGCTTCCCGCATAGGTGATATTGCAGGACGTTGCGGCGCAAATGTCATTCGCATCGATCATAGTCCCGGAAAAGCGGCGGATTTGGATCATGTGCGTTCTGTATTAAAGGGGAAAAAGTTAAAGATTCTAGCAGCAGTCCACAGCGAAACTTCCACCGGCGTTTACCAGCAGATCGAGCCTCTGCGGAAGATTGCTGACGATACTGGCGCTCTGCTGTTAATTGACACCGTCTCTTCGTTGGGCGGCATTCCAGTGGAAGTCGATGCGTGGGGAATCGATATCTGCTATAGCGGCTCGCAGAAATGCCTGGGCTGCCCTCCGGGCCTTTCTCCGATCACAGTCAGCGACCGCGCTGCGCAGGCGATGAGAGAAAAGAAGACTCCTGCCGCCAGTTGGTATCTGGATTTGCAGCTCATTTCCCAATACTGGAGCAAAGAGCGAAAGTACCATCACACGCCGCCCATCACGATGCTCTATGCTCTGAATGAATCGTTGCGATTGCTTTTGGATGAGGGGCTGGAAGTTGCTTGCGAGCGCCATCGCCGGAGTCATCTAGCGCTAGTTGAGGGTTTGTCTGCAATGGGCTTGAGCATGTTTGTGGAGGATCGCGCTGCACGCGCTTGGACGTTGAACACAATTCGTATCCCCAAGGGAGTAGATGATGCCAAAGTTCGCGTGTATTTACTGGAACGTTTTGGCATCGAGATCGGCGCTGGGATTGGCGATATGAGAGGATCGATTTGGCGCGTGGGTCTGCTTGGGTTGACGGCAAAAGCGGAATGCGTGTTGCTACTGCTCCATGCCCTGGAGTCGGCGCTGATTGAAAATGGATTTTCCTGTAATAAAGGAGCCGGTGTCGCAGCAGCCGAGAAGATATATCAAACGGCCGCTAAGTAGTTCGATTGGATCACGTCGATTGAAATATTACGCAGTCGCAGAACAATTGACGCTATTTCTTGAAACACTTTGCCAGCAGGCCCGCAGTAGTCACCAAGGATGTAAGATCGCGAATCGTGAAATCAGCGCCCGCTGTCGTCGGGGATTTCCCTTTCCTGGATATTTGAATTACCCCTTGGGCTTTCCCGTCCACCAACAAAGGTGCGCTCATAATCTTCTGTATGGGCTGCCGGTCCTGCGCGGCCGGATCCAATTTAACCGACTCGAACACGGTCGGGTGCTTTAATGCAGGAAAATTGTTGATCATTTCCGGTTTCTTGTCTCGAACCGTTCTTACTGCAAGCGAATTGGCGGTAGTCAAAGGAATACTCCCGACTTGCCTCAGCTTCATCGGGAAGATGAACTGCAATACTGATGCGTTGGATGCTAACTGTAAAATCGCTATTTCGTCCGACTTTACGCTGAAAATCTTTGCCAATTGCCTAGCAATCTGGGTCCATTCTTCATCTTCCAATACCTTGCCTGGCTTTAAGGTTTCATCCACAAGCCGGGATAATTCTTGTACTGGGGTTAAAATGGTGCCGTTTGACATAAATTCTTGCGTTACTCTTATAGCAAGCTTTCCATTATAATTCAAATCTCGAGGGAATGGTCGATTCACCTGCCTTAGCGGTTGGAAACTACAGTAGATTTCCCATATTTTCTTGACTTCCAGGAAACACCCCGCCCAAGAAGTGTCCGCAACATCGAATCCATGGATATCACGCCATAAATCAACGCTCCTATGGGCACAAGCAAAGCATAAAATATAGGTATTCGGTAAAAAACAATCACTGGCAGGTGCATCATTACGCTCAGCAGATATTGTGCCAAACTTAGGTAACCCGCTACGTTTTTCAAAGTTCCCATTGTGTTATTAGTTGCAAAATTCCAGCCTATATAAGTTAAGCACACCAGCGGGAGCAAATTACACAGCAGATCCACGGCAACAACTATGCAGTGTCGCACAATGGAATACCGGCTGCCGGCAAAAGAATTTTTACGGAGTCCTTCCCAAATCCCAGCCAGGCTTTGGTACATTCTCGTCCTGATCAGGTCTTTGGTCACAGCGGCATAGATTCGATTTCCGCTATGTTTAATAAGTCGCGCGGTATTCAGATCGTCGATCATTTCAGATTGGATCGCTTGATAACCCCCTAGTTGCTGCCATGTCTTCCGGCGCATTAAAATGTATCCCCCAGAAGCCAATGCTACCGACGATGTAGGATTGTTGATTTTTCCAATCGGGAACAATGTTGCCAGCATGAACCCGAAACCTGGGAGCAGGAGCCTTTCCCAAAAAGTTATGCATTCAAGATATGCATATATGGTAACCAGTTCCGCCCGCTCTCTGGCGGCTATCCATAGTCCAGCGCGCAATGCCTTTGGGTGGAAAACAATATCGGCGTCCGTGGCTATTAACCATTCTCCGGATGCCGCATTCATCGCTTGGTGTAACGCATGAATCTTTCCATTCCAATTCTCAGGCAATGAACTGATCCGAACCACTTTTAGTTTCCCAGGGTGTTTGCGGGAATATTCCTCTGCAAGAATTGCTGTTTCGTCCGTTGATGCATCGTCGGCTAGGATCACTTCATAATTGGGGTATTCTTGAGCCAGCAAACCAGGCAATGTTAAGGAAAGGTTTTTCGCTTCGTTCCGCGCTGGGATGAGAATAGAAACTTTAGGATGTTCGGATAATGGAAATTCCATACGGCTGGAAATAATCAGCGCGCTCCGGTTGTAAAGCAGATTCGCAATCAATGCAGCGAGCCAGAGCGCAAGACCAGCAGCCAGTAGCCAAACCAAGATTTCCATATTTATGGCGACACCATGACAAATTTCTCAGATAATTACTTTCCGTAAGTGCAGGGGCGCAGGCTCGATAACCTGTTCGAATCTCCTGGATCAGTTATCATAAAATGGATTAAATCGTAATCATACGTCTTCAAGCGCGATTCCCAAGGAGTTTGTTGTGTTTGAACATATACGCCCCCTCGATCTCCGATCCGAACAACGGAAGTGGCGCTGGATTTTCGGCGCCATTTATATCCTTCTAGTGGCATGCTTTCTTTATTTTGAATTTAGGACCCTTCCGCAGGAATGGCAAGTTGACAATTTCTTGTCCGCCATTCAGCGGCAAGACTTCCAAAATGCTTACGAAATTTGGAAACCGGCGTCATCCTATACTTTCAAGAACTTTATGGAAGATTGGGGGCCGGATGGTTTCATCGGCCAGGTCAATAGTTTTGAAATTGGAAACTCCCGTTCGCAAGGTTCTGGCGTGTTAGTTTTCATAGTTCTCAACGGAAATAAACCATTGTTGCTGTGGGCAGAGAAATCAGACAAAAGCCTGAGCTTTTCTCCCTTCGAAGAACCGGAGAGCGGTCTGCTGCGCGTTTTCCCCGCTTCTGTCGCAAATCTTTGGCTTGTGCGCGGACAACGGCGCGCAATTCTTGGCATTTCTCTCGTATTAATCCTTGCAGGATTTCTCTTATTTGATTCAAGAAAAAACAGGTCATTGGAGGACCAGCAGATCGCTTAGTTAGTTTTTGCATGCCCCCATGCATCTCTTTCGACAGAAGTATTCTAATAACTGTCCTCCATAACACCCTGGTTAAAACCTCGCAATGTTTGATCTAATTTCATGGCAGTCCTCTAAAGCCCACCGTCATATAAGACTCCTATTAACAGTGCTGTCGCTTTCCGTTTTGCTGGGCGGGTATGTCTATTCTATTTTTCGATTCCACAAAGAAGAACAACGTGTGGACTTATTTTTCACCGCCCTGATGGCTCAGAACTATGAGCAGGCATATCAGATTTGGAAGCCTAGCCAATATTACCAATATAAGGATTTCCTTGCCGACTGGGGTCCCTCGGGAATGTATGGCGTTATCACTCGCTATCGGATTTTATCTTCCAGATCGCGAGGTAGCGCAATTGTCGTTCGGGTTCGTTTCAATCGCAGAAGAACTTTTTCTATCTGGGTGGATAAAAAGGATATGAGTTTTAGTTTTCCACCGCCGATTTAGCCCAGTGGTTATCGATTGAATCTCTCAATCCCAACCTATTTTTGTGGAGATGTTTCAGGTCGGAGCAACGCATCCAAATAAACCTTAACCTGTTCTGAAGTTATGGAGAGTATGCAGCGGGGTTCGTCATAAACCGCACAGCGGTCGCCAGGACAGGGATTACAATCAAAATAATTCTGCACAACCGCGGAACGGACCGCTTTCCACGGGCCCCAGACCGCGGAATCGGATGAACCGAAAATTACCAGCACGGGTTTCCCGGCTGCCGCTGCAATATGCGCCGGTCCAGAATCATTTCCAATAAATATTCTTGCTCCCGCTATCAGCGCCACGAGTTCTCGGATAGCCCAGCCGTCTGCCTTGAGAATGGGAGCACTGCTGTGTCGCTCCACATCCTCCATTACCTGGGCATCTTCACGCGCACCGATATATACGGGTCGCAAACCATATGACTGCTCCAGGTAATTGCCTGCTTCCGCAAACCCCTTACTCTTCCATTGCTTGCTTTCATACGCGGCGGCGGGATGGATGACCGCATACGGTTCGTCCGCTCCCAGCCCCTGTGCGCTCAGCTTGTCCGACACTCGTTCCTGAATTGTTTTTGAAGCAAAAACCTCAGCAGGCGGAATCTCGGCATATGGCACTCCCAGCCAAAAGAAACAGGAAGCTACGTGCTCTGCTGTATGCACTGGACCTTTTTGTCTGAGGATTTCCTGCGCGATTGGCACATGATGACTGTAGACGCTGCCATATCGAAAAAACGAATACCCGGCTGTCAGTTTTGCACGGCTCACCCGCGTCAACATGGCGCTGGTCGGTCCGCCATGCAGGTTGATGACGGCGGCATATCGCAGTCTCCATACCTGCCACGCGGTTCGAAGTTTTCCTTTCAGAATGACCAGCGATTCAA
>MEKX01000083.1 GCA_001767075.1 Acidobacteria bacterium RIFCSPLOWO2_12_FULL_54_10
TCTGACGATTCCAGAAGCGGACCTCGAGAACATCCGGGTGTTAGCGACGTTCAGCGGGGGAACGATACGGCACTTGATTCCATCGCTGGCCCGGAAGTGGGGCATGCAGCCGGTGGGTGCTCAAGTGGAGTTGGGCGGTCCTGCGGCGCAGTGGTAAGAATATAAAACAATCAAATCAAAACTTAGGGAGGCCAGAAATTGGCCTCCTTTTTTCTTGCAGTAGTTAATGCAGCCAATTCAATAGCAGCGATTCCACGTAAATCAGAATTCCGAGCACTACAAATATTTCCAGAATCACCGGCGTCATTTCCTTGATCCATTGCAGTGGAGTGTAATGCTCATCGACATCGCGGCGGATGAAGGCAAACGCGACAACCGACTGCGCCGAGCCGATGTGCGTCCAGCAGCCGCCCAGCGCGTAACCAGCAATCTGTGCCATTGCAAAAAGATGCAAGATGCCAATGTCGAGATCGTGCAGTGCGCGGGAAGCGAAGTCGGCAACGACATTATTATCCAGAATTGCAGAGAGCAACGTTGTTCCGAGAAATTGTCCAATTGCCACGGCAGCAGGGCCGAGCGAATCCATGCCATATCGAATCAAATCTTGAATGCGGTCGAAAAATGAAGCCTTGGTCAGAAGGGTGATCGATAAGAATAAGGGGAAAAGGAAATAGTATTCGGCATACTCGTGCCTAGCTTCTCGCAGGGCGAGTTGGCGCATTTTTTGAATGTCGGCGATTCCTAGCAGTGCTACGAAAAAACCTGCAAAAGATGCCAGGAAAAGAGGCACTTCATGATTGATTCCATGCAGAATTAGCAACCCGATAAACGGGACAAGTGCGAATGCCCCGATTTTCTGCGCGCGACGCCTCACGTCGCCCAGGGCCTCCAGGACGCTGTGCACAGATTTTTCAGCTTCGACAGCGCCTTTATGATCTCCGGCCGCTTCCAATACATAGTGTTGGTCTAGCGATTCAGCCAAACTATCGCTGGTGTAGTGTCCTAACATCTCTTTTCGGATATCTCCAGGAACCTTTTCTTTAACCATCGCGATGCCCAACGAACTGCCTCCGCGCAGCCGCGATAATATGTTGTCAGTGTGATCGCCCAAATGATCGCGACGGCTTTCAACAAGCTCGTATGGAGTTAAAACCTCGCCATGTCTCATTGCCTGCAAAAATCGCACATCGCCAGTGTTGGCGTCGATGATGTCCAACTTTTCCAAATTGACTCGCCACCCGCCGAGTTTCTTCCTGAGTTTCCATGCAATCACCAGGTAACTCGCAACAGCAGCCGGTGCGCAATAGCGAAGAAAGAATTGATTGTCCAAGTATGGAAAAAGATTGGCCTTCATGATCAAATTTGGAGGCTCGCCGTAGGCAAGCCAGATGCCGCAGACTGTGGTTACGACCGTACTGACCATCACGGCATAGCGAATAGATGCGGTTGGAGCGGCAGCCAGCATCAAGATGATCACCAGCGTTCGGATGGTCAGACCAATCATAGAGACTCCATCCAGGATGCCGGAAGAAAATGCAACGACGCCTGTTACAGCAATTATCGTGGGCAAGATCGCTCCTTTGTTTTTTCGGAGCAAATAGAAGGTAATGCCCTCCAACAGACGCGTCTGGGCGATGACGGAAACAAAGAAGGTGAGTCCAAGGATAAACAACATGGTGTCGGCATGGATTAAATCATCGAGGCCATGAAACGAAAGAACATGTTTGTGAAACCAGTGCAACCAGCCGTTTAAAGTGATTTCCGCGTGCCATTCCGACGATGGCAATCCGCAGAAGGTGGCAATAATTATTAACATCATTCCATAGGCCAGAGCATTTTTATGAATCTGATATCGGAATGATCCAAAAAGAAAAAGCGAAATGATGGTGGTGAAGACCTCGCCTGCAAGGAGCCACACAGGCATATCGATGAATTGGCCGGCCAGCAGTAAAATCAATGCGGCAACTGTACAGCCCGCAACGAACCATCGCCCGGAAAGCATGATTACAGCAGGCTGGTTTTGAGGGATTGGAACGTCAGTTTGTAAATTCAACGTAATCTCCGGTGTGTAAATAATGTGATGCGATCAAATGATTCTCTAACAGCCAAGTATCAGGATAAATCATTTCCTTTAATCTCATCGAAAGCTGGAAGGGCTGGCTGAAACAGGCTTTGGAGCGCGCAAGGCTTCCAAGAATTCGGGCAAGGCCAAAGGAACAGTCAATGATGATATAGCAGCGGAGGCCAAACACCATAGACAGTAATCATCGAATTCCTTTTTCTGGACATAGACCAGCAGGGCGCTCAAACCCAAAGCCGTAAAAGAACAACCGCCCATTAGGATAGGAAGAATGCGCTGATTTCCGTGGCGATGCTCATCACCTGCCAATGCGAACCCTAGCAGAACCGAATATCCAATTGCGCCGAGCAAGGAGTCGGGAATTTTGCCTTGATAGGCTAGCGGTGAAGAGACGATACATTCACAGGAATTTCCAAATCCAGGGCACCAGAGGTGTTTGATTCTTCCGGTTTGAAATAAATAAAGATAGGCAGAATTCATTAGGCCGAGGCTGCTCAGAAAAGCGATTGCTTTGCGGTTCCTGGCGAAGGTGCGTGAAGCGTCCGGATATTCTTGCAGCTCGTCAAAATCAACTCGCATGTTTGTTCACACAAACCGTTCGGCGCACGAAGTGTAATTGCTAAAGGGACCTGAAAACTGACAGCATTATTTATCCTACACTTCGTGGAGGCGATATGACTAGTTCTTGCGAATGAGTAGCTTCTCGGATATACTTAGGTCGGACTATTGTGGAAGACCACAGTGGGCGAAAGCCCACTTTTTTATTCGCTATGAAAGTGGAAGATCGCATCCGGGAAATTGTAGAACGTGTGGCAAATTCCGAAGGTATGGAATTGGTAGACGTTGAATACAAAGGGCACGGGCATGCGAGCGTCGTGCGGATTTTTCTGGATAAACCCGGAGGAGTCACTCATGCCGATTGTCAGTTAATCAGCCGACAAGTCGGGGCCATTATCGATGTAGAGGACTTGATCCCTACGCGATATGTATTGGAAGTATCTTCCCCTGGCTTGGATCGTAAACTGCTGAAAGAAAGCGACTATCAACGATTTTCTGGGAAAATGGTCAATTTGCTTCTGAAGGTTCCGCGCCACGGTCAAAAGCGATATCAGGGAAAGTTGCTCGGTTTAGAAGGAAGCCAAGTGCTATTGGAGATGCAGGGCGGGGAAACGATTCATATTAAGCTGAGCGAAGTAGAAAGAACCAACCTAGTTGTTGAATTTTAATCCAGATGGTGCGCAGATGACCGCAGAGCACCAGTGGATTTGAGGGGAAAATGTCGAGCGTTTTACTTCAGAGCGTGGATCTTCTGAGCCGTGAAAGAGGAGTTGATCCACAGATCATCTATGCTGCGATTGAAGACGCCATTCTGGTTGCAGCCAGGAAGTATTTCAAAACAGGCGAGGAATTGAAGTCATCACTGAACCGGGAAACCGGCGTGATTGAAGTGTTTGCGGTAAAGAAGGTAGTTGAAACTGTCATTAATCCTTTACGCGAGATCAGCTTGGAGGATGCACGAAAGATAGCTGATTCCGCGGTGATCGATTCTGAGGTGCGCTTTCCGAAGCCTACTGACGTGCTAGGTCGCATTGCTGCGCAGACAGCCAAGCAGGTCATTTTCCAGAAGGTGAGGGAAGCGGAGAGAGAAAACGTATATAGCGAGTATAGCGGGCGCATTGGGGAGATGGTGAACTGCCTGGTGAAGCGGACGGAGGGGCCTGACCTGATCATGGACTTAGGCAAAACAGAAGGCAGATTGCCGCGCCGCGAGCAATCCAGGTTGGAAAGTTTTCAGATCGGAGAACGGCTTCGCGCAATCATCGTACAAGTGGACAAATCGGCAAAAGGACCGCAGGTGATCCTTTCCAGGTCCGATGCCGCGCTGGTCAGCAAATTGTTTGAGATGGAAGTTCCGGAAATCTATGACGGTACAGTGATCGTCCGCTCCGTGGCACGCGAAGCCGGCGAGCGAACGAAAATCGCCGTGTTTTCCAAAGACCGGGACGTTGATTGTGTGGGCGCCTGTGTTGGCATGAAGGGAATGCGAGTGCAGTCCATCATTCGGGAGCTTCGCGGCGAGAAAATTGACATCATCGAATATAACGAGGACCCCAATGTTTTTGCCGCAAATGCCTTGAGCCCTGCGAAGATCAATCGCGTTGCTATTTTGGATTCTGCAAGCAAGCATATGGAAGTCATCGTGGATGACACACAGCTTTCCCTGGCGATTGGGAAAAAAGGACAAAATGTTCGTTTGGGGTCCAAGCTGTTAGGCTGGAGAATCGACATCAAGAGTGAAGAGGAAAAACGGCAAGAAGTTGAATCGCAAATGGAGCAGCTAGTAGCGCAGAAAACTCCTATCCAGGAATTGCAAGGGGTTGGTGAAAAGACGATTGAAAAGCTTGTTGAGCATGGAATTTCAACGATTGAGCGGCTGGGTGAGATGACGCCGGAAGAGTTGGAAGAGATTCAAGGCATAGGCCCGAAAATGGTAGAAAAAATCCGTCTTGCGGTGAATAATTACTATGCTCAGTTTGATGAATCAAGCGAATCGTCCCAGGAAGTGGTTGCTGCCACTCAACCTAGCATTGATGTTGCAATCGTGAGTGCTCCCGCTGAGAATGAACCGACTGCGCAAACTGAGGATGAGGAGCCGAAGGAAAAGTAAAAATCCGCAGTTGTTAGTTTCAATGTAAAGAATATCTGCCGAATGGTGAAAATGAGAGTCAATGAATTAGCCCGGGATTTGGAAGTAAAAGCCAAAGCCATCCTGGACTTTCTCGACGAGATCGGAGTGGAGGATAAACGGTCGCACTCCAGTTCGATAGAGGATGAGTTGGCTGAGAGAGTGAAAGCACATTTCTCGGGAGGCAAAAAAGCGGAAGGCAAAGATTCCGGTGGTAAAGCAGAGTCATTAAAACCAATCGTTGTTCCGCCGCCAGTTCATCCCCCTCCAGTACAGGAAGCCGCTAAACAGCGAGCCAGCATAGCAGCCGCACCAGGTGCGAAGCCTGCGTCATTGGCGGGCGACTCTACTCTTGATGCAAAATCTTCTGTTGCAGGCCGTAAGCCGCCTGTAGCCGAACCCGCGCAAACACCACCGCGCAGAGTTCCGCTGCGTCCGCCGATTAAAACCACGTCTGCTGAGCCGCCTGCTGTCGTAACGCATCCATCTCCTCCGCCCGCAGCGCCGATTGCGAAAATGCCTGTTGCCCCACTAGCTGCAAAACCTGCTGATCGGGGTGCGCCGATCCGGACTGCTGCAGGGCCTGGATCGTCAACGATACCGAGAATGCCTTCGCCGTATCGTCCACCGGGCAAGGGACCCATGCGCACCGCTCCTTCTTTAGGCCCTGCCAAACCTGGTGAACCGATTTACACTCGGAGACCATCACCTCCGCAGCGTCCTGGATCAAGGCCGGGCAGGCCGCCTGTTACATCGGTTCCAGTAGAACCCGTCAGCCGTCGCGGTCCGCATCCAGTTCGCGGTCGTCCGCATGGTCTTGGTGCGCGAGGGCGAGTGCCGGAATCCGCGCGCGAGCGGCCATTGCGGGATATGCAAAGGCCAAAGTCCGCGCCAACTCCTATCGTTGTGGATCGGGAGATCACAGTCAGTGAGGGAATCACGGTGAAGGATCTTTCGGAGCGGTTAGGAGTAAAAGCGAAAGATTTGATTCGGCGTCTTTTTGATATGGGCGTTTTGGCTACGATCAATCAGAGCCTGGATCAGAACCTCGCTGAGCAGGTAGCTCAGAGTTTTGGCGCCCATACTCGTGTAGTTACGTTTGAAGAAGAGGCGCTGGAAGAAGTCAAGACCACCGAAGTCACTACTGCAACGGTACCGCGCGCACCTGTTGTCACCGTCATGGGACATGTGGATCATGGCAAAACATCGCTGCTCGACGCCATTCGCTCGACTTCCGTTGCTGCGAAGGAAGCAGGCAGCATCACACAACACATTGGAGCTTATGCGGTATCTATAAAGGGCCGCAAAATCGTTTTTCTCGACACACCAGGCCATGAAGCTTTTACGCAAATGAGGGCACGTGGCGCTAAAGTGACCGACGTGGTTGTGCTCGTGGTCGCGGCAGACGATGGCGTCATGCCGCAGACATTGGAGGCCATCAACCATGCGCGCGCCGCAAAAGTTCCCATCGTGGTGGCGATCAATAAAATTGACAAGCCCGGCGCACAGCCGGACCGCGTCATGCAGCAGCTATCCGATCATGGTCTGGTCGCGGAAAAGTGGGGTGGCGATACGGTCATGGTGGAAGTATCCGCCAAGCAGAAACTGAATCTTGAGTTGCTGCTGGAAATGATTCTGCTCGTAACGGAGATTCAAGAACTAAAAGCAAGTCCAGAACGGCCTGCTCTAGGAACCGTTTTGGAAGCCAAGCTGGACAGAGGCCGTGGGCCGGTCTGCACTGTTTTGGTGCAGGATGGCACGCTCCGAGTCGGTGATACTTTCCTGGTGGGATCAGTATTCGGGAAAGTACGAGCCATGCTGGACGATTTAGGCAAGCCAATTGATATTGCACCGCCATCCACGCCTGTCGAGGTACTGGGATTGGCAACATTGCCACAAGTTGGCGATCAGTTTCAAGCTGTAACAGATGTGGTCAAAGCCAAGCAAATTGCTCTTTTCCGCGAAGCGAAACTACGCGAAGCAAGTTTGGCCAAAACACCACGGCTGACGCTCGATCAATTGCATGATCAGCTGCGTGCAGGCGCAATCAAAGAGCTGCCTATTTTGTTAAAAGCCGATGTGCAAGGATCTGCCGAGGTGTTGGCCACCGCGCTGTCGAAACTCGGCGATGAACGCGTAAAAACAAAAATCATTCATGCAGGAGTCGGGGCGATCACGATTTCCGACGTGCTCCTGGCCTCAGCATCGAATTCCGTCATTATCGGCTTCAATGTTCGGCCTGAAAGAAAAGCAGCCGATCTGGCGCAGTTGGAGGAGGTTGATATTCGCCTCCACACCGTTATTTATGATGTAGTGGATGAAATCAATAAGGCTAT
>MEKX01000084.1:0-1274 GCA_001767075.1 Acidobacteria bacterium RIFCSPLOWO2_12_FULL_54_10
TCCGTGTCCACTCCATTGTTATAAAGTTATAGGAACCCCAGTCGTTGGTACTGGTGTGGGTCTTGCCATCGCCTATAAATTGAGCGTCTGGAAGCTCCTTGCTGCTGCTGTCGATGACCATGCGGGCGAAGATGTTGTCGTTGTCGCTTAGCCTCTGGTCAACACGCCACATGTAGTAATTCTCTCGGCCCGGCTGAGTTCGGGTGCCTCGCAGTTCCTGGCTGCCGTCGTTCAGATACAGCCCATTGGCGCGGGGAATCAACCCTAGGAAGGGCTTCATGTCCGGATGGACCCCTTTCAGCAGACTCTCTGATATTTCCGCCTGATCCAGGCCGGGACCCACTCCATTGCAGGTTCTAAATCGTATCCCGGGGGTGGCGGGATTCATCTTGCAATTTGTTATCAGTCCTACGCGCGCTTCATCGGTCAGCGCTTCCCCAAAATCCGTCGTCCCAAAGCTCTGCCGCAAGCCCTCGTAGGAAAAGAAGAAGAAGGTGTTATCCTGAACTATCGGCCCGCCTATCGTCCCGCCGAACTGGTTCCGCTTGAAGGGAGGAATGGTACCACAGGAGAAAGTGAGGGTATTCTTCCGATCCTTGCAGTCCGGCACGTCAAAAAAGTTTTTCGCATCCAGTTGCTCATTCCGCAGAAACTCAAATGCGCTGCCGTGAAATTCATTCGTTCCAGAACGGGTTACGGCATTGATAACCCCGCCGATCGCGCGGCCGTACTGCGCCCCGTAATTGTTTTGCAGTACGGTAAATTCCCGGATCGTGTCCACCCCCAGCGTCTGGTTCATCACACTCACCGGAGCTACATTGGAGTAAGGGCTGACGATATCGGTTCCGTCCAGCAGATACAGGCTTTGTTGTGGACGGGCGCCGTTGACCACTAGCCTGCCCCCGCCCTGGAATACGCCGGCGGGAATGTCCAAATCCGTCACTACCCCTGGCTGAATTGCCGTGAGGTCCGTAAAGCTCCGCCCATTCAGAGGCAACTCGCGCATCTGGGATTCGCTCACTAGGTCAGCCACCGTGGCGTTGGTGGTCTCCAGCAGGGGCGCCTCGCCGGTCACTGTGATTCGTTCAGACACCGCCCCGACTTGCATGGTGAAGTCCACAACCGCTTGCCGCCCCACGGTCATCTCAACTCCGGTGCGCACCACGGTTTGGAAGCCAGCGGTTTCGGCCGTAATTTCGTACAGCCCCAATTTAAGCTGGGGCGCTCTGTAAACCCCCGCCGCATCGGTTTGAACCGTGCGGCTATTGCCTGAT
>MEKX01000084.1:1358-10143 GCA_001767075.1 Acidobacteria bacterium RIFCSPLOWO2_12_FULL_54_10
TCAACATTCCGGAGCGTAACCGTAGCTCCAGGAATCATAGCGCCGGTGCTATCGGCAACCGTACCGGAAACCTGTCCGGTGGTCACTTGAGCTAATCCCGCGCTGCCCAAGAAAAAAACGAACACGAATACCCCAGTCACAAGCCTGACTAGCTTTTGCATTTGTAACCTCCTGGCTGTGAAGACCTTTCGATGTTTGAAATTAGAAGCAAAAATCCGGCCCTGCTTGGGTCCAATTTCGCTTTTGTCTTCTAACTCCGCTACCGAACAATCTTCTTAATTAAAAAGAAGGCATGCCTGGAAATAGATGTAAGTTGATTATGCAAATTTGTTGCGCAGGATATTAGAAAAGATCGCTCTCGTACAGGCGAGATATTTATTATCAAATGTCGAGACTTCGGGATCATCAGGACCCCCACCAATTATGCCCTGATCTTATTCGTCGACTTCTTGCTTGTCAAGGAGTTTTGCCGGAATATAATCACGTATTATTCCGCAGGCGGATTACTAGAAGGTGGCAAGTCGCTTTCCCGGCAAAGCGGGTTTGCTGTGCGGTTGAGGACTCTGGCGCTGTTAAGCTAACCGTTCGACGATAACCAGGGTGATGTCATCGGTCTGCGGATGATCTTGCGTAAAAAGACGAATCGCTCCCAGCATGGTTTGTTCCAGTACTTCGGCTCCACCCGATGCGCCGGCGTGGATCATCTCCTCCGTTCTTGTGGAACCAAACATTTCTCCGTGCGGATTTTCCGCATCCGTCAGCCCATCGGAATAGACCAGCAAAATATCGCCAGGATAGATGGCCAGCGGTGCCGCTTCAAAAGTGACGGACGAAAATGCGCCCATCAGCATGCTGGTGGATTGCAGGTCATCCAGGGTGCGGGTTGCTTTCCGATAGACATAAGCGGGCGGATGCCCGGCGCTGACAAATTGGCCGCGTCCGACGGGGTCCAGCGTGAAAAGGAACAGGCTGGTGAAACAATTACTCGCCTGCTTCAGGCACAGGGTCTCATTGATGCGTTGCAGGGCGTCGCAGGGATCGCCTCCCGCCCGAAGCTGCAGATCAAGGCATCCCAGCAGCATGGAGCTAAGCAGCGCGGCGGGGACTCCTTTTCCCGTGACGTCCCCCAGAACTCCCACCAATTCACCGTCTCCTCGCAGCATGAAATCGTAGAAATCACCACCCACGTAGCGCGTTGGCTTGGCGAAAGCACGGATGCGGAAATTGCTGACTTGCGGCAGAGTATGCGGCAGAAGGCTGCGCTGGGTTTCTTCCGCCAGGGCCAGCTCCTGCTCCATTTTCCTGCGGTCTTCAAACGACTTGATGAGTTCCACCTTGGCCAGAACATGCCCGGCTTCCTCGGCGAGTTTGGCGAGCAGCTTGTGATCCAAACCGGAAAGGGCATACATAAATCGCTTGCTGTCCAGATACAGGATGCCGCGCAGATCAGTCGCCTCTTTGGATGAGGAATAACCTTGCAGCGGAAGGCAGGCCACGGCGCGCAAGTTCATCGCCACGATGCTTGCCTGCATGGCCATAGCGTCATCAAGACCCTCGGTCATGAAAACAGGCTTTCCTTCGGCGACCACTCGCTCGACGGCGCTCGAGCTGGTTTGAAATTCCGATTCCGACATCTGCCTGCCACTGGAGTCGATGCCGCTGGCATAGGTGAATCCGCTGCCTTGCCGCAACAATATAAAGCCGCGCTCGGCTCCGCTGATTTTGAGCGCGGATTTCAGAATGTGCTCGAAAATCTTCTCTGGCGAAAAAGCGTTGCCCCATTGCGACTGAAGATCTAAGAGGAATGATACTTTGTCGAGTTCGGAAATCTCCGCAGGCCGGGATTCAACGACCACGGGCACAGTGACTAGCTGGCTGGTTTCCTTATCTGCGGAAAAAACGGTGACATTCGAGTCCTCTATGGATTGCCCGTCTTCGGCGTCCTGATAATGCAACGTCCATTGATTATCGGCCAACGTAATACTGTCACCGTGAGCCAATACCTTCGCCTGTGTGAGCCGTTGCCCATTGAGAAACGTTCCATTGGTGCTGCCCAGGTCCTGGATGGAATATCCAGAACCGGTTTTGAAAACTTTCAGGTGGCGGCGAGATACCGGATCGCAGGGAAGAGTAATGTCGGCAACTTCATCCCGTCCGACGATGACCTCCCGGTCCTTCAGCGGATAGGATTGAAATTGACCCTTTGCATTCCACCATTCCAGGCGGGGGCGTGGCATCAGTAAACTCCTGTGCATGAATGGAAGTCTAGAGTGGGCAAGCGGTTTTTCGCTCCGAAGACTCTTTTGGTCGAAACCAGCTATCGAGACAAGCGCATCGCTATCCTGCACTTTGTATCTTAGGGATGCGGGCGAAACGAGTCAATGGAAGATTCGGTAGCGACTCAATTTGAAGACAAATGTGGGCTGTAATGAAGAGGTGGGGTCCACGCACATACGCGTCGTAGCACGATCAGAAATGGCCCCATACTGCGGGATAAAATTCAACAGCGACAGCTTCGTTTAGGTTTGCAACTTTGGATGCCACGTTCGCGGACTGCTTCGAGACACTCGCTATAGGTCGATTCACGGTCTTCATCCACCGTAGGCGGCAGATACGGAAGAGCATCGGTGTAGTGGCGGGAGATTGCAGACGGGCGCGAAGACTTCCGCTGGTTTTCGTACACCTGCACTAACTCCTCGCTGAGTTTCATTTCCAGGAGTCGTCTCCTTGATCTGAACCGGCTGGAAAATTTCCCTAGCCAACCGTCACGTCTTGTTTCCTTCAGGAAGCGCTTGAGCAGTGGAAAGCTCGTCTGTTCGTCTTTGTTAATCAGCAATGGTGCGGCCAAATATTTGAACGGCATTTCGCTGGGCTTCCAGATTGCTTCGCACAAATCTCCATGTCGAACAATCTTGACCGGGGGCGAAAGGTAGACGAGCCGCATGCCCAATCTGCCTCCCTGAGCAAAGGCGAACCGCACGCCGTTCAATTCAGATGATTTGTTTGGGTTCATTAGATTCTTGGAATGACATCCAGTTAAACCAAAGCTTCCGAATTCCCAGAAAGGATCTGAGCGTTTTTCCTTCGGATTTGAAAGGCGGGGCCGTCGAAGATGCACGACGACCACTTTTGTTTCTGTCATCTCAATTATTCCTGTTCACCAATTTTACTGATTGGCGTCTGAACCAGTCATAGAATCGTTCTGAATTGTTGTAGGTCGGCGGGACTGCACTTCTTTGAATATAACCGTCTCTCACAGACAGTCCGTCCCAAGCCTTGAGTAAATCCTTTCGCACGCGGTATGCCCGGTCTCGCCATTCCCCAATCGGGATGCATCGCTCCAAACGGCCTGAAACTCCGGGTTTGCCCCTGACCACGATGTCGGGGTCCCCGATTTCCTTTTTTCGTGTATGAGCATTTTGATACCTCAGGTCGTGCGGTACGTTTCGCGCCAGCACAACGTCTCGTACAACATAGAGGCCGACAATGGCATAGATCAATTTGTCCTTCACCGGGCGAATCGGGCGGAGTCCTGAATAGAAAACAAGAAGATCGCTTTCCGTCATCTCGCTGATACCTGCGCCTCGACGGTCGCCCCGGTCGCCATACGTGAGGTGCTCGAAATCTGGATCAAGGTGCATGTGCCGCTTTTTTAGCGGTTCAGGGAATCCCAGGCGGTCGGTCGGATGGAGTGAGAATTGCTCGCAGAATTCGTTCAGTGCTGGCATGACCCGGTCATAACCATATGCCAAACCCGAAAGAAACGTCGTGCCGTCTTTTTCTGGAATGGGCACGTAAACAAACCGGCCCGAACTGGGATCGACAGGCGCATTCCAGCATCCATATGAATGATCGACAGCTACACGGACTAGGATCGCTCGCATAACTTAGAGTTAAGCACCAAGTGGTCTTTGTGATCAATCTCCTTCACAACGAATTGTGTCCCAGCATATATGGCCAGTCCTCAGGCCTCAAGGCGGACAAAAAATCAAAGTGTGTTACTACCAACGATTCCCATTCCGATTCAGCCGCTCACGCTGCGTCCGGATCGAAGGGTTGGGTTATCTGGCCGAGCGCGGTGCGCCCATGCTTGGCGGCCAGACGCAGCAGACGCAGGAACACCTGCGCCGTGATGAAGGCGTCGCCGGGCGCGGTATGGCGGTCGTGCGGGACCACCCCGAACATCTCGCAAAGCGCGTCCAGGGTGAACTGGTTGATGGCTTCGCGTCCCGCGAATGCGCCGTCGCGCTCCAGATGCAACGTCAGCGCCATGGTGTCCAGGCTGCGGTTTCGCAGCCGAAATCCAAAGTGGCGTTCGTAGCCAACGTTGAAGCACTCGACATCATGCGCGATGTGGTGTCCCACGATCACGCCGTCTTTGAGGTATGCGAGGAATTGTTCCAGAGCTTCCGGCTCGTCCATGCCGCGCAGGCTTTCTTCCCGGGTGATCCCGTGGACGGTCACCGCGCTGGTGTTGACGGCGACCTTGAGCAGCGCCTCGTAGGAATCCTCCAGCCGAATCTCGCCGTCTTCGACTGCAACCGCGCCGATGGAAATAATGCGATCTTTGCGGGGATCAAGGCCAGTGGTCTCGGAATCGAGCAATACAAAGCGCACGGAGCGGGTCGGCGCGCTGTCGACCCAAGTATCCTCAAAATACCGTTGGTGCTCGCGAGCAAGCGCCGCCTCGGTCATCCAGCCTCCGGCCAGGAGTAGCTCTCCGCGAATTCCAGCAACCGCAGGATGGACCGAAACCCGCTTTTCAAAACCTGCCGGTCGTGATGGCTGAGCAGTGCCGGCGGCAGCTCGAAACCAGCGCTGTGCTGGCGAATACCGACCCGCGCTTGCAGCGAGAGCACTACGCGAAGGGTTTCAGCCGCTTCCAGAAATGCGAGGGCCTGCTCCGGGATCATGCGCTTAGCGAGCGACAGGCGTTCGAGCGTTGATCCGCCCAGCACTCGTCCGGCGGCTAGGCCGAAGACGCGGCCGACATCCACCAGGGGCCGCAGCGCGCTCAGTTCCAGTTGAAAGACGCTCGACTGCTCGCCGGACTCCTCGATCACCAGATCGCGGAAAAAAGTCAGGGGAGGCAGATTCGCAAGACAATCGTGCGCCAGCAACCGCAGGAAATCTCGCTCCCCGCGGATCAATTCCCGGACTGTGGATTCGAGCTGCTGCACAAGGGCCTGCCCGGACTGCTGCCCTGACCCCGCTCCCATCACCAGCCGCAAATCGAATAGCGGCCTCGCCTCATAAACCTCGTTCAGCACCGGGTTCTCCACCCAGCCCCGGAATCGTTCCTTCCATTCTGCGATTCCGGCGCAGCAAAACGAGGCGTCAACGGGAGTTTCCGGCGCCAGGTAGTCACACCCTGCCAGCACATCCTGAACGCTGCGATACCAGGCAACAAAATCCGGCTGGCGGCTCGCGTCCGCGAGAATCACGGCGGACTCCGGGAGAACTGAAGTGAGGGATTCTTCGCGTCCGGCGGCGCCGTAAAAACACCAGCTATACTCCCCGGCCGGTGGCGGGTTCCATTGGATGATGCGGGCGAGAATTCTGGCATCCGCCAGATGTGCCAGCCGGGCCAGCCAATCCAGCGCTGATGGAGTCGACAACTGGCTCAGAACGAATTCACGGGCGTGCTGCTGCAACCCGCGCAACTCCGCCGCATTTGCGGCATGTGCGATCTCGTGGAACAGGACTGAGGGCTGGTCCCCAAAGGTCACCACCAGGTCCTGCGCCGACAACAGGCTATGCAAACGGCTTCCCGCCATGCCGTCTTCGGTAATCGCCACCACCTCATCACCAGCTTCCGCCATGGCCAGCACGGACTGGCTGATGACGGCATCCGGCCGGACCGTACAGGGCTGCTGGTCCATGAGGGTTTCTACCGGAGACTCAAGATCGCATTCCCCTGATGCAATCGAATGCAGGACGCGATCAATCGTCAGCACGCCCCGGAGTCGCTTCTCGTTGTCCACGGCGGCGATGGCGCGAACGCCAGCCAGCATCATGCGCCGGATGGCCTCGCGCAGAGTTTCCTGGTTGCCGCACATCAGTGGTTCCCTCTGCCGGTTTGCCTCGTGGAGAAAAGTCTGATGCGCGCCCTGGCGCTGATCCGGAGGCTGATACGAGGAGATGACCGAAGCTTGGGAAGCTACAAACTGTCTGGCTTGCGGATACTTGTTTACCAGCCACTCGAAATCAGCGGCAGGCAGCGCATACACCACTACATCGCTTTGCGATTTGGCGGAATAAAGGCAGGTCTCGGAGCCGAGCAATCGATCCATGCCCAGGATGCTGCCCGCCCCCAGGATGTCGCGCAGATGCTCCCGTCCTCCCTGGTCCTCCCACAACGATACCGTGCCCTGCTGGATTACAGATACGTAGGAGCCGTGCGCGGACCCCTGCCATAAGATGCATTCATCGGCTTCGTGAAACTTTACGCGCCCCCGTGCCACCAACCCCAGCAGGTCAGGCTCCTCCATGAACTGGAAAGGGGGGTGCTGCTTGAGGAAATCCGCGACTCGAAAACTGATGGCCCCGGTCTGCATCCTAAGGTTCTCCTGGGAGGAACCGCCGCATTCACGCCGCCAAATGCTATTGTAAAAAATCCAATAAAACTCTGGTATGCTTGCTCTTTTTCAGGCATAACTGAGTTTTTGCATTTTCGGTTCGGTGCCTCTATTAGCTGTCCTCTATGATTGATGGAGTGTACACTGTGCAATGGCGGGTTCCAAACGAATTTCACTTGCGGTCCAAACGCATTCGCTCCAGGAGGACTCCTCATGTCTGTCAAGATTGATCACCGCAAATCGGGCTTGGTGACCGTCGTGGACCTCTCCGGGAAGATTATTCTCGGGGATGCCGCAAACCAGCTTTTGGCGACGGCGAAAGAATTGATCGGCCAGGGGGAGCGCAATCTCCTGCTCAACCTGGCGGAGGTTTCCTATGTGGATAGCGCCGGACTGGGAACCATGGTCAAGTGCTACAAAGCCGCCACGGAAAGCCAAGGCCGCATGAAGCTCCTGAATGTATCCGGAAAAATCCGTGAGCTTTTGCGCATCACTAAACTCCAGTCGATTTTTGAAATCTTCGACGACGAGACAGCCGCCATCAACAGCTTCAACTGAATCTCCCGGCCTCAGCGGATTACCCCGCCTTCAGATTCGATGATTACATAAATCGGTTTGCATCGTTTAACAGGAATTAGAGCATTTTCAGGGTTGGTGTAGAGTAGCGCCAGCGTCCCGCTGGCCTTTTGTGCCGCCAGGATGGCGGCGCTTCATCAGGCCGTCCTCTAAACTTACTATGAAAATGCCCTAGCCCTCGGCGCAAGCCGTGGGAACGGTATTGTTCGTTACGGCTCTGGTCCGCTTCCCCCTTTCCCTCCGCTGCTTTATAATCACCTCTGGCAAATAATGAGTCGGCAGCCGCTGCATCACGGGATCGGTGACGGAAATTCATGCGAGTTCTGGTAACGGGTGGCGCAGGTTACATCGGAAGTCATACGGCCCGCCGTCTGAAGGCTTCGGGCTTCCAGCCCGTCATTTTTGACAATCTTTCCGTCGGCCACGCCTTCGCGCTCGTGGGCATGGATTCGATTGTGGCTGACCTCGCGGATCGTGATGCCCTCTCCGCTGCTCTCCGCCGCGTGGATGCCGTCATGCACTTCGCTGCCTTCTCGGGCGTTTCCGAGTCCGTGCGCGACCCGCGCAAGTATTTTCATAACAACGTGCAGACTGGTCTGTCTCTGCTTCACGCCGTTCTGGATGCGGGCATCCGCTATTTCATTCTTTCCTCCACCTGCGCGGTTTACGGCCCCCCCAGCCGGGTTCCCATTCCCATCGACACTCCCAGGTTGCCGATCAATCCCTACGGCGCTACCAAGCTCGCTTTGGAACATGCCCTGGAAGCTTACAGCGCGGCGCATGGCCTCCAGTACGCGAGCTTGCGATATTTCAACGCGGCGGGCGCGGATGAGAGCGGCGCGATTGGCGAGTTGCACCGCCCGGAAACCCATCTGATTCCTAACGCGCTGCTGACCGCCTCCGGCCAGCGGTCGGAGCTTCAGATTTTCGGTTCGGATTATCCCACGCCCGACGGCACCTGCATTCGCGATTACATTCACGTCAACGATCTCGCCGACGCGCACATCCTCGCCCTACGCTATCTTCACAACGGCGGAGAATCTGCCGCTTTCAACCTGGGCACGGGCACCGGCTATTCCGTGCTCGAAGTCGTGCAAGCGGTGGAAGCAGTCACCGGGCGACCTCTGCCCCGCCGCGTCTGTCCTCGCCGCGCGGGCGATCCGCCGGCGCTCATCGCCGATCCCTCGCACGCCAACAAATTGCTGCAATGGAAACCATCCCGAAACCTGCGCGACATGGTTTCGAACGCGTGGCAATGGATGCAATCGCCGACCTACTTAAAAGCGCAGACGTGAGCTTCCAGCCTTGCTAAATCCCCTGCCCTCCCAGGCTGTTCTGATCTTCAATCCCGCTGCTGGCCGCAGGCGCACCGGCAGGCCAGCGGAAATCCACGCCGTCGCCAGCGAACTGGAGCGAGCGGGTATTTCAATCACGACGCAGCAAACCTCCGCAGCAGGCCACGCGGAAGACCTGGCACGCGAAGCAGTGCGTAGCGGCGCCCAGCTCATCATCGTTTGTGGCGGCGATGGAACTATCAATGAAGCGGTCTGCGGCATGGCCCATTCTCCGGTTCCGCTGGCTATTTTGCCGGGCGGCACGGCCAACGTCCTGGCCCGTGAAATCGGACTTCC
>MEKX01000084.1:10172-10560 GCA_001767075.1 Acidobacteria bacterium RIFCSPLOWO2_12_FULL_54_10
CATCACAAGAAAACATTCGGCATGGCCACTTACATCTTTGAGGCTCTCCGGCAAGGCCTGTTTCATGCTCCGCTTCCCTTCATGCTCAAATCCGCAGCGCACTCCTGCTTGAGCACCTTCGCCTGCATCGCCAAGGCGCAGCACTACGGCCCCATCCGCATGGCCCGCGAGGCGGACCTTTTCTCTAACCAGTTCTTTGTCTACTGCTTCCATTCCCGCAGCCGCCTGCGCTACGTCCTCTATGCCCTCGCCCTGCTCTCTGGCAAACTGGACCGCCTGTCCGACGTCAGCCGTTTCGCCGCCACGGAAATCACCTGCGCGCCCGCCTCCTCCGCCGATCCCGTCTATCTCCAGGTGGACGGCGAACTCCTGGGCTTGCTCCCTTATA
>MEKX01000085.1 GCA_001767075.1 Acidobacteria bacterium RIFCSPLOWO2_12_FULL_54_10
GTGGATATGCTATACACTAACTGTATAAATGGTCTAGATCGATATTGGCTCGCTATGGCACGATGCAGGAGATGTTTTCCAGCACACCACATTGCTAACCTCGAGTATTTTATATAAAATTTTCAGTATTGCGATGAAAGGAACAGGCCTTGCTCCCCGATACTGATCTCATCCGAAAACTGGAGTTTTTCGAACCGCTGGACGGGAAAATCATTCAGAAAATCGCGAAGCAATGCATCGCGAGACAGTTTTCCGAAGGGGATTACATTGTCCGGCAGGGCGAATCCGGGCTGGGACTGTATTTCATAACGCAGGGACGCGCTAAAGTTGAAATCGAGCGCAATGGGGTGCGGGCAGCCATCACGGAGTTGCAAGAAGGCGACTTTCTCGGCGAGCTGTCCATAATCGACGACAAGGCGCGCTCTGCTAATGTGATCTGCATGGAGGACACCCGCTGCCTGCTGCTGACGCGGGACAGCTTTTCCAAGCTGGTCAACAAGCATCCGCAAATCGCCATCCAAATGGTCAAGGTACTGGTGGGCCGCATTCGCTCATCGAATGAAAAGATCGCGACCCGTCCTGCGGAGCAGCCAAGCGCCGCTCCACCGCCGCCTCAAGCCGAAGCCTCAGCGGAGGCGCAACCGCAGAACGAATCTTCCTCAGGTCTGCCTTTCCAATTGCCGATATCCGGCGGCGATGTCATAAAAATATACTCCGACACCAAATCCCAGGCGAAGGAGTTCATGGTGGATATTTTCAAGAATCTGTACCTGGCAAAGGCCATGACCAAGTACTCGTTATCAATTGTCGGTTGTCCGGTCACCGTGCGCCCCCTTACGGAGGGCAGCGGAGTTCATAGCGTAACCATCGAGGGAGTTAAGCTGACCTTGTATCCGGCAGAAATGCACCAGACCATCCACATCGAGGCTTTTGACAGCGGACATCTTTCCGCGACTGTATTTCGCCCCATCCGGTCCCGGAAAAACCCGCGAGTATCCATCACAAGGTATGAAAAGGCAATCGATCGCAACGATCAATTGCACCTGGAAATTCCCCTCCAATCCCCCATTCGTCTCCTGAAAAGAGGGGATCGCATAAGAAGCCAAGCGCGATCCGTGGAAGAAATAGCAATACCAAGCTTATCAAAAGAGAGTTCCTCTCGCGGAATCTGAAGCCGTGTGGCAGAAGGCTAAGGCAACCCAATGAAATCGCTCGAGTACATTGATCGCGCCTTTCACATCGCCCGTATCTGCCTGAAATCGTATTCTAAATCAGCGTATCGCCGCCTGCGCAAGCAGCCCGACTTGCCCGGGCCGCAGCGACTGCGCATGCTGTTGGAGAATCTCGGCGGAAGCTTCGTAAAGTTTGGCCAAATTCTGTCGTTGCAATTGGACATCCTGCCTAAAGAATATTGCAATGCCCTGCTGACGCTGCTGGACCGCGTGCCTCCATTTGCAAAGGATGAAGTGCGGCAGATATTTGCGGAAGAACTGGGGAAGTTTCCGGAAGACCTCTTCGATCATTTCGATTACAAACCGGTCGCTTCGGCTTCCATCGGACAGGTGCACCAGGCGGTGCTGAGGGATGCGACGCGCGTGGCGATCAAGGTACAGCGGCCCGATGCGCGGGAAGAATTTCTTCGCGACGCAGCGCTGCTGCGATTTTTCGTCCGCTTCATTCTTCTTTTCCGCATCCGCACGCTATATTTCATGCGCGATCCGGTACGCGAGTTCAACGAGTGGGTGCTGGAAGAATTGGATTACCGCCGGGAAGCAGCCTATGCAGAGGTCTTGTGGAGAAATGCTCGGAACAATCCTGCAGAAGCGATCCCCAAGGTATACCGTGAATTTACGACTTCGCGTATCCTGACGATGGAATTCCTGGAAGGCTGCACCGCGATGGACTACCTGCGGGCTGTCGAAGAGGGTAACGCCAAACAGATCGCGCACCTGAAAACCATCGGATTCGATGCGGAGAAATTCGTCTCCAATGTCATAGGCAATTTTTTGAGCGATGCTTTCCGGCATGGGCTGTTTCATGCCGACCTGCATCCTGCCAATCTGCTCATCCTGAAAGACAACGTAGTGGGATACGTGGACTTTGGCATCGTCGGCAATATGACGCCGGTGGCGCGCAGAAAGCAAATTCAATTGAGCATGGCGTATGCACAAGGCAGATCGGAGGAAATCTTCGCGGCCTTTATGGACATTTCGTCCTGCACCGCGGGAGCGGACCCAGCGGGTTTCCGCCGTGAATTGGAGAAGCGCAGCCAGCAGTGGTATCGAGTGCCGGCCATTGCCGGCGTGCCGCACCTGAACCGCAGCTTGACGGTAGCCATGTTCGACCTGTTAGCATTATGCCGGACTTATGGGTTCCTTGTAGACCGAGAAATGATAAAATACATTCGATCCCTGATTCTGTCGGATGGACTGGTAACTCGTCTGGCACCTGGCTTCGACTTAGCACCGCAGATTAGAACCATTTGCGAGGACTTTCTTTCGCAGGAAGCTAAGGCTAGAATATTCTCCGAGGGAGCAGCGCTTACTCTACTTGCAGGAATCACCGGCTGGATGCTGGGTGGCCCTGGACGCGCATTGCGCGCCGTTGAGCTTTTAGAAATTGGCGTGGCATCGCGAAAACCCGAGCCGGCGCGCGGCACGGATGGACAAGAAGCCCTCCGTCTGCGGGCTTATATGGTAACGAGCAGTTGGATGGTTGCGGCGGTGTTATTAATTTCAAGCCGCGAAACACTTTTTTCAAGCTCCTTATGGAGCGTTGGTTATCTCATGGCCGGACTCTGGGGAGGATGCACGATATGGCTAATTTCTCTGATGCGCAAGCTGGCGAACCGATAGTCCAGAATTTACAAAAGATGGCAGCTTCATCGGCACGGCTTTCTACCGCCATGGCTCTTTATGGGCTGGATCGTGTTAAATCAGCCGCAGCGATCCGCAGCGGCAAGGATTTTCACGATTTCGTCAGCAAGATGAACGACACCGTGTCAACCTGCTCGGTAACATTGGAGCACGAGATCGGCGACCGTAAAAAAGAGATGTTGCAAGCCGTGACCAAAGCAGGCGAAGAAGCTATCGACTTCACGCTCAAGGGTCTTCGATATGCAGACCCCAGCCGGATTGCCGAACTCCTGGCAGGTATCGGCAAGGAAACGCCGGCTGCGCACGATGCGCCACAGCCCGTGCTTGCTGCGGAAGCACTGGCATCCTGATACGATCAGCGATCGCGCAGCCGTTGCCAACATGGCAATAGCGCGATTCCTGATGCTTGTCAGACGGCGGAGAATACGATTACTGAAGTTGCAAATCATTTAGCCAAGCGGTTAATCAGGAATTAAAGGAGAAAGATCATGCAGAATCTTGTCGTATCCATGCTGCGGTTTTCCGCCGCCCTCACATTGTTTGGCGCGGAACAGTTCGACAAAACATTGAACGCAATTGAGGGCAAGGATAATCTTTCAAAGACGATGGAAGGCATCGAAAAAACGTTGGACACCATGACCGACGTCTTGACCCGGGAGATGGACGACAGGAAGAAAGAAACGCTCCGATCCATGGCTAAGTTATCCTCGGAAACAGTCCAGCGCACGATGGAAGGAATGGAAGTGATGGATCCGAGGGAAGTGTTGCGCGTCACCACCGACCTGCTGGAAAAGAGCACCGATGTCGCATCGCGATGGGCATCGCGTGCAGCAACCGCCGTGGAAAAAGCAGTAGAAAAAGAAAAAGCCGAAGAAGCACCCGCCGCAGAAGCTACGCCTGCCCAGGAAGCTGAATGAGCCTTGCCGTATTTGGCCGATTCCGCAAGTCTGCACAACCCAAAACCGGTGTGCCGGACTGGGATAAGCACGGACTAATAGAAGGGCGGTCACGCCGTTCGCAGATTGGAGGCAGCCCTGCTCTGCTGCCCTCCCTGCGGCGGCAGGATCAGCTCCGATTGGCGCTGGAAGAGGCCGGAGGGCTGTTCGCGCTGTTCGGCCAGTTTTTATCTTTGAGAACCGACCTTCTGCCCCGCCACTACGTACGCGGACTGAGAAAAATCCGATCCAAAAAACGAGCCAGCCCCGGAACTTTGCTCAAAAGAAAATTTTCAGGAGGCCTGTCGGAATTCGAGTGGGTCCGCACCACTCCTTGCACGGAAGTGTATCAAGCCGTTTACCAAGGCCAGCCCGTTATAACAGAATTTTTCTTGCAGGATGCCTGCCAGATTGATGAAGCAGTCTGGGACATCTTCGTTCGCGAAATTCAGTTCCTGGCGAAGGGACCGGAGGAAATGGTGGCACGCCAGTGGGTTCTGGAGCAGTTCCGGGAATGGATGCGGATACAGGCCGACATCGACGCCCGCCGTGCGATACTGACCAATCTGCAAGAAAACTCCAGCCTGGGGATCAATCGTTTTCCGCAACTCGTTCCAGATTTGCAATCCGCCACCTGCCTGGCCTATGAGAAATACGATGGCACCCCAATGGGAGAGGGCGGAGAAATGACGGGGGGAATCGATTATCTGAAAATTTTCGTGGAGGGAATGCTGGAGCGGACTTTCGTTTATTCCCTGATTGACGTCGAAATGCAGGTGGAAAATTTTGTCGTGCTGCCCGAAGGGAAACTTGGGTTTCGAGCGGTGCCTCCTTTCCTGGGCGTCCCCGTGGATGGATACTACGAAACATTCCAATATGTCGCTTCTACTGTTGCGGGCGATATCCCTCGATCAGTGAGAATGCTCTCGCGTCTGGTGGCCGGAGAAGACTGTAAGGCCGTGGAACAAGAGTTGACGACCAAGCTTTCCTCATTGCAGCCGGAATTGGGCGCCAAGCTGCATAGTGGATCACTGATCTTATTTGAAAACTGCGGCAGAGCGGCTGCAAGATGCGCGCGCCAGTTGCCACTAAACTTGCAGCTTTTCCACCGTAACCTTGCTGCTATTGTGGAGTATTGCGAAGCCTTGCACGCGGAAGAAGATTTAGTGAAAGAAACAATGTGGCCGGTGACAGGACGTGTCCTGCGCTGTCACGCTACGGATCTGATCGCCACGAAGAAAAGCCAGGACTGGCTGATGAGTTCTTTCCTGCTGTTTTTCTCGACGCTCCGGCAGGCGGAAGTGGCCATGGAGCGGACGCGTGATACGGATCAAAACCTGACTCTTGTGGTGGAACATAAGAAGGCTGAATTTTCCCAGGCACGGAAAAACCGCAGGACTTCCGCTCTGATACGAACCGCTGTCATGCTTGTTGGTTTCTTTTTCTTCATGCAAGTGCTCATTAATGCTGGAAGTGTCCTGATGCAGTTGTTCAGCGGCAGCGCAGCCGCTCTGCTCGCTTATTTAATTTATCGTGAAATTACCCAGATGGAGTGAACCATGGCCAAGCGATCGTCTATCGCTCTGCCCTGCAAAGCAGAGTTGCCCTATTCAGTTCTGACCGATTACGACCAGTACGCAGAATGGCTGCCGCTGGTGAAAAGCTCGAAACTTCTCGCTACGGAGGGCGATCTGTCCGTGGCGGAATTCGAGCTGCGACCTCCGCGCAAAGGCAAGTGGGTGGTGGAATGCATCCACACTCGCGACCAGATGGTTCTTTGGAGAACGATCGGAGGAGAGATTCCCATCGCGCAATTGCAATGGGACATTGAAGGCGGGCAAAGCGGACAGAGCCAAGTATCGCTCACGCTCGAAAAAAAAAGCTCGTGGCGAAATTTTCTGCCATTACCGTCAGGAATGCCGGATGCCGGCAAATGCCTGGCAGCCCTGCAACGGCAAATCTCTTCCTTTCTGCCGGAAGCTGCCGCGGGAGATGGCGGAGAAAAGATTCTGGATTTGGTGGAAACCAGCCAAGGATTTGTTTGCTGGATTCGCGGCAAAAAATATGTCATGACGCCAGCGCCGGAGGGACCCCGTGATTAAATCAGCGATTCAAGTACAAGCGCCGAAAAACAATGTCTATACGATCCTGACCGACTTTTCCCGCTACAAGGAATGGGTGCCGGGCTGCGAATCCTGCGCGGTGACTTCACAAAGTGGAAACGTATGCGACACGCAGATCGTCATCAATAGCATGAAGCGGATGGAAATGGGCCTGCGCTTCGATTCCGAACCGGTCCACTCCATAAAATTCCGCATGACGAAGGGCAAAGAACTGAAAGCGTACGCCGGCACGTACCGGCTGATGGATTCAGCGGATGGCTTGGGGACTGTGGTGCTCGCGGAATTGGACATTGACGCTGGTTTCATGGTGCCGAAATTTATGGTCGATAAAATTTGCAACAAGCTGCTGGACGATACAGGCACGGCGCTGCGGAAGTATATCAGCAGCGCGCCGATGAAAGCAGCCCCATCGCCTGCGGCTGAGAAAGCGCCCAGCCCGGAAGCAAAGAGGCGGCCCGTGAAGCGTCTGCTCAGCGTGGTGCAAACCGCGGTCGGCTATAAGATTTGGGTTATGGGACAAACCTATACGGTGAAATCCGAGCAAGGTTAATCGGCGGCGCGATACTTACCACAAATTCTATCCTGTTGACGCCATCACTACATCAGGATTCATGACGGCAAATTATTCGCCATCCCCATTCACCATTTTCTGCGGCAAAGGAGGCGTGGGCAAGACAACATTGTCATTAGCCTTCGCCTTGTGGCAGGCAGAATTGGGGCGATCCGTGGTGGTGGTGACTTCGCATCCGCTGCCTGAACTGGCTGCCTGCATCTCGCTCTCCGGTCTGAAAGAACAATTTCCGCAAGCAGCATCTCATTTATTTATCGTCTGCCTGGAACCCCGCGCCGTTCTGAACGACAAGGTCAAGGAATACATTCCATCCGGCGTTTTGCAGAAGGCGGTGCTGTCGAGCCGGATTTACAACAGCCTCGTGGAAGTTGCGCCGGGATTGAAGGAAATCGTTTTTCTGGACCGCTTGCGGCAGCTTGTGCAGGGAGAAACGAAGCAGATCGATGGACAGCGATTTGAACTGCTCGTGTGGGATGCGCCAGCGACGGGGCACTTTCTGCAAACGATGAAAGCAGCGCGGGATTTTGAGCAATATCTTTCCGGGCCCTTCGCCCTGATGGGCAAAGAACTGACTCAATTTTTCTCGGTTCCCTCGGTTCTCTCGGTTCTGCCGGTTACTACTCTGGAGGAGATGGCCGTACAGGAAACCATAGAGCTTTGCGAGAAGCTCAGAAATGATTTGAAAATTCAACCCAAAGCAATTTTGTGCAACCTGACGTCACCTGCACTGACTAAGCGGGAAGAATCATCGGAGACATTAACGGATGCGATGAGCAATGCAGCATCGAATGACGGGGACTGGCAGTTTATCCGGGATCGACTGCGGGCTGAGCGAACTTTGTTTGTACAATTGCGAGAAAAAACCGGAACGCCACTGAAGATTGTCGAGCGGACAGCAGATTGGGAAAGCGATGTGGAGTTGCTGTCCGGTCTTGCAGGGCAGCTTGCCGCTCAGTTTGCGAGCG
>MEKX01000086.1 GCA_001767075.1 Acidobacteria bacterium RIFCSPLOWO2_12_FULL_54_10
GCTACTACGCCGAAATAGCGATGATCAGCGGCCAAGACCACGATTCGTTCCGATTTTCCAAACAGTTTTTTCAGATTCACCCGGAGGCTCCCTCTATAGCGTTGAATGATAGGCCGGAATTTTCCTAAAAGGCCAAAGAAATCAGTATAAGGCACCGCGAGCAGGTTTGGAAATGGGATGTGGTTACAACAGAGAAATGATGCTACAGTTTCCGCTCCACTATCGGGAAGGCGTCCCACACGCGGACGCCGCAAAAGTGGCTGCCCTCAGTGCACACCGGATAAGCGAGTTTCTGGCGGATGAAGCAGGGCGGGCCTAAGTATCGCGCCAGGCGCGGGTGTAATTCGCGCACCTGTTCCAGTTCATCCATTGACGCAAAATAAATTTCCTCCTGCGCGTTGAAGCAGGTGCGCATGGTCCACTTGTGCATCAGGTGCAACAGGCTGCCCGTTTCCACCAAGCGGATGGCGGCGGCGTTGGGCAGCACGTAAATCGCCAGCGACGGCGGCACACTCAGCGCCAGCAACCGGTTCTTGGCCTCCCAGGCCTCTTCCATCGCCTGGCGATAGATCGGCTCAACATCCGGGTTGCCGCGAATGAGCATCGGAGTGATGTAGTCCGGCTCGGGACAGTCGGTGGCCGCCAGCAGCGGGCGCGAGGCCGGAACCATGCGGTGCCGCTGGTCCTGGGAATCCGCGGTGTGGCTCAGCTTCTTCAAAAACGTGTACGAGACATGTTGCAGCACGCGCATCATAGGCGAGTGCACACCGACGTTCAGCGTCTCCAGGCGATAGCGATTGTGGGCCGGGTTGAGGAGCGCGTCGAGGGCCGCATCCTCGCTCATTTCCGATTCGCTGCGGCCTAAAACGTAGCGCAGGGAGCGTGCCAGCAGAGATTCCGCATCCGGCGTGGCCGCGATCAGACGCGAAGTGCGCGACCCAAGCTCGCGGTCGAATTCCATGCGGGCTTGTCGGGTCCGCTCAGGATTATTTTCGCGAATGTATTTCTGTTCCGGAATGCGGTCGAGGTCCAGCGGGCCTTTGCCGATGCGCTCGAAAAACAGCGGGTCCACTTCCTTGACGCGGGCCACCATTTGATCAATGACCAATGCGGTTTCCTGCGGCGTGTCACCGGAATTGCGCATACGATACAACCGGTGCAGCACGATGCCGGAAATGGTGTGAACCATGGAAGTGAATGCCGCGACGGGGAGCACATAACGCGCCACCTCGATGGCTTTCTTGTCGACTTGGCGCTCGATGCGCTGGCGGCGCTTGTCAGCAGTCTGCGGAGTGATTTTCCAAACGTCGTAAAGCACGTCGCGGGTGCGCGGAGAAAGTTTTTCGCCGATCAGCCGGTAATAATCCCACGCTTTTTCGAGAGCAGCCGTGTAAACCGCGTGCGCTTCCTCCGACAGCGGCGGGATGTACGCCTGCACCTGGTCCATGCGCACGTAGCGCTGGCTCTGCTGCTCGGAGTTGTAAAACGGATGGCTGTGCAAAAAGTTCCACACGAACTGCCGCGAGACGTTTTCAAGGCCAAATTCGAAATGGGCGTGCTGGAAAACCGTGTGGTGGCCGCCATCAAACGTGGCCGAGCCGATGGCGACGCGCTGCTTGTCGGTTACTTCGTCCGGTGAAATGACGCGCGAGGAATAGCAGGTGCGGGCTGCGGCGACCGCGGAATCAAATGGCTTGTCAAAATAATTGCGCAGCGTGACGACGGGTTTAGTAATTCGCGAAGTTCCGGTCGTGTCCGCTACGCTCATTGGGCGATTGTACCGGAAATAGACCAGGGTGAGAAGGTTGCGGCAAAGACGGGAGAAAATAATCCGGCTGGGTTCGCCAGATGCGGAAACTTACTGCGTTGGTGCAGGAGCTTCTTGCTTCTTCGCGTACTTTTTTTGGAACCGTTCCACGCGGCCAGCCGTGTCGATCAGCTTCTGCTTGCCCGTAAAGAAAGGGTGGCAGTTGGAGCAAATCTCCAGGCGGATCTCGCCTTTCTTGGTGGAGCCGGTCTTGAAGACGCTGCCGCAGGCACAGATGACAGTGACTTGGCTATATTCGGGATGGATGCCAGGTTTCATAGATTTATTCTACTGACGTGCAATTTCTAATATTACCACAACTGTTCCGGAACGGCAATAGGTGGGCGAGTAGTGATGCCGAAATCGTTATTTTTCACCGTTTCCGGCGCTTGGCAGGGCGTTTGTAACGCGATTCGATGGTGCTTTTCATGCCGCCGCGGACGTTGAACTCGCCCGTGACGGTGGCCTCGATGGGGTGGCAGGCGGCGACGACGTCCTTCAATATACGATTGATGGCGTTCTCGTAGAAAATTCCGAGGTTGCGGTACCCGAGCAGATAGTACTTCAGTGATTTCAGTTCCACGCAGAGTTTATCCGGCGTGTAGCGGATGGTCACGGTTCCAAAATCAGGCAGGCTGGTCTTGGGGCAGATGGAAGTGTATTCGGGCACAGTGATGGTGATCTCGTAATTGGGGAACTGATTCGGCCACGTCTCCAGTTTCGGAAGCTTGGCGTCCAGGCCGAGCCGCGCATGTTCCGGAGTGTATTCAGAGTTGCTCATCGTGCGTTCTTCCTTCCCGTTTTTTGTGCTGTCCCGCTGCCTTTCCTCAATCGAGCATCCCACAGGCACATTAGGCCGACCAGGGTTTTGGCGTCGCAAATCTGGCCCTTGCGGATCATCTCCCGGCACTCGCGCGGCGTAAACCAGCGCGTCTCGATGCGCTCATCCGACTCCGGCCGAGCTGTGCCCGTGCGGATGCCCTCGGCAAGATAAATGGTCATCTTCTCGCTCAAGAAACCAGGGCTGGGATAAAACTCCGCGATCTTCTGCCAGGAGGACGCGCGGCAACCAGTCTCCTCCGCAAGCTCGCGACGCGACCCTTGTAAAGGCGTCTCGCCCGCGTCGAGCGATCCTGCGGGCAACTCCCACATGTACGCGCCCACAGCGAACCGGAATTGCCGCACCAGCAATACCTTGCCGTCATCGTTGCGAGGCAAAATGACCGCGGAGCCGCGGTGATGAATAATCTCGCGAGTGGCAGCAACGCCGTCCGGCTCGACAACCGAGTGCAGGCGGACTGAAATCACCCTGCCTTCAAAAAGCAGGCGTGATGTGTTCTGCGATGCAGATAGTTTGCGATTGGAAATCTTCAATCTCCTCTTATTGTTTCGCCCTACGAAACGGGCTAAGCACAGCGCAAACGCGGATTATACCATGCCAGTGCGGCTGCCCGATGGCGGGCCGCTTGGGGCAAGACCGCGATGCTGCTATAATTTTGTGCATTAAGCGGGCATTGATTTATGCGGGGGGAAGATGAAAGAGGGAGCCAGCAGCGAGCGCAACATTACCGCGCGCAGCGATGCCATGTCCGGCACGATCCATGCGATTGTTGTGGACGACGAGCCTCTGGCACGCGAGGAGTTGAGCTTCCTGCTTCGTGCGCATCCCGATGTGCAGGTGGTGGGCACTGGACATAACGGGCTGGAAGCGCTGGAGCTGATTCAGTCTCTTGAACCGGATGTTGTCTTTGTGGATGTCGCCATGCCCGGCCTGGACGGCATCGGCCTGGTGCGCCAGTTGATCGATAGCCCGGAGATTTCCAAAATTCCTCACATTATTTTCGCCACCGCCTATGACCAGTACGCCGTCCAGGCATTTGAATTGAACGCCATCGACTATCTGCTGAAACCCATCGACAAGGTTCGGTTGGCGCAGTCCTTGCAGCGCGTACGCCGCCAGATGGAAAATGACACCTCAAGCAACACTGAAGCGCTTCAGAGCTTGATGAAGACCATCAAAGAGCAATCCCCGCAGCAGAGCAAGCTGCTGGTGCGGTGCAATCAGCATTTGCTGTTGGTGGATGCGCACGATTTGATTTATGCCAGCATTGAAGGCGGCCTCATCACGATGGTGACCAAAGATTTCGAGGGCGAGTCAAATTATAAGACAATCGAGGAATTGCAGGCCCATCTCGATCCCAATACTTTCTGGCGCGTACACCGCTCCTATCTCATCAATATCAACCACATCAAAGAGGTCGTGCCGTGGTTCAAAAGCTCTTACCAATTGAAGATGGACGACCGCAAAGCAACCGAGATCCCCGTTAGCCGTGCTCAGACGAAACGGTTGCGGGAACTGCTGAACCTGTAGAAAGCTTTGGCGCATGTCTATAAAGCTGAGCCGATACTTCAAAATCTCCGCCCTGCAGCTACGCAAATTGGGCGTATTTAATGCTCTAATTGGTTTGGATAATTCACTATTCGTTGATCCGAAACTGCTAAAAACAGCAAAGGTTTCTGAGTTCAAAAATTCTCGGACAGAAGTTGAAGATTATTTTAGTAAGGTGATACGGCTGCTGAGAGCCTCAAAACGACAAGGGGATGTCGCGTGGAGTGCAGCACTCAGCAAGTTGACATTCGAGGAGGAGAACGGGGCTGCTCTAGGTTATTCAGGAGCCGGTGGTCATGGGAAGGCTATTGGCCCTGAACTAGCCAAGCGGCTTTGCGCGAGGGCTGCTGAGATTGTTGCGCTCGGCATTGACGATCCCGTGATTTTCGAGCTTATCCCGCTATTCGAAGAAGGTTTTGGGGCAGATCGGCTCAGCGACATGGCCGTTGGGATTCTAGATAAGAGATTTCATTCGTACACTCAACGGGTGGTTTCGGCGTTGGATCTAAAACCAAATGCGAAATTCAGGTTCGGAGGAAATGATTGGCATCTGCCATTGCATCCAGACGGAAAGACGCCTTTGATATTCATCCCCTGCGAGCTTCTTAACGACTTGCCAATAGCTCTCGCCAGGTCAGAAATAGATGAGGTCTCTAAGTTTAATGAAGAGGTGCGCATAGGCTGGAGTGAGATTTTCGCTACTGCAACAAAGCAGAAACGGCGTCCAAGCAAGCATGAGATTAGAGAACTGTTTTTGAAAAACCCAAAGAACCTCAGAGACTTAATTGAAGTGTATAGGAAGTCTAATCCAGTTGGTTACGATTTTGATCGTGATCCTAAGGGACTTTTCGACTGGGACGAAATTGGGCGGGAAGTGGCTATCAAGTTTCCACTCAACCTGGAAATTCGTAAGCCAGCAAGTCTCGCGGAGTTGAAAACCATAGTAAACGCGATCATTCGGCAGTTCCAGCGTAATGTGGAGGACAATAAACTGTATGAAGTTCTTTATGACGACGACTTAAAGCCGCGCCTCGAACGATTCAGCCAGAGGCTGTTTTATGCTGTGGCTGACTCCTACTGCGCAGCAAACAACATTGACATCAGCAGGGAACCCAATGCAGGCAATGGACCGGTGGATTTTAAACTCAGTTCTGGTTACACGGGACGCATTCTCGTTGAGGTGAAACTCTCATCAAGCCCACGGCTGATACATGGGTTTGAAACCCAACTACCAGCATACCAGCAGAGCGAAGCGACCCGGGAATCGGTGTATCTCATAATGCGTCTGCCTGGTTCCGACGCTTCCATTAAGAACGTTCAGAAGTTGCGCGATAATGCGATCAAAGTCGGCAAGAAAGTTCCGTCTATTTTTGTGATTGACGCACGACCCCAGAAATCTGCCACCAAAAGGTAATCATGAACCAGATGAAATTTGATTATTAGAGCCAAATAATTGGATAACAGCGCCATAAATGCGGAGCTAAAAAAATGCAATAAATAAGGCAATTTTCCAAGCTCGTCTCTAGCACAAATACTTCGTTTAGTTACCACACCCAAACATTTCCTGAATCGTCACCAACCGGTAATGGCCTTGCAGCGCCGGCAGGATTTTTTCGAGCGCCTCGGCGGTAG
>MEKX01000087.1 GCA_001767075.1 Acidobacteria bacterium RIFCSPLOWO2_12_FULL_54_10
GTCCTAGGAAACCCGTAATCGCATCCTTCCAGCGATAATCTTTTCCAAAGAGCATTGTAATCCTGACCCACTGCCCCGGCCTGGCTTTTGAAAGCGCCTCGGTCAGCACCTGAGGGAACTGCTCAAGCTGCTGTTGCGGCGGCGCATCCAGGAAGCGCTGAACCATAATGTCATCCGTGACCACCTTTTTCATGATGTACGGGTTGAGCGGATCCCAGTCCTGGGGATGATCATGAGTCAGCGCGATCCCCGGCATGATAGTCCGTCCCTTCATGTCCAGGGACTTCGTGCCATTTCCTGCCAGCCGCTGGATGTCGGTGGTGCTGCCAACGGCCACGATTCTTCCATCACGGATCGCAAGCGCTTGCGCGATTGTGCCCAGGGTCGCATTGACTTCGTGGTTATTCACCGTGATAACCTTGCCGTTGAAGAGGATCATTTCCGGGGCCTGCTGCGCCCAAAGATTTTTCCCTCCCATCGAAAGGAACAGAACCGCAACAATGCTAAATGTCCATCGTTTCTTCATTACTTCCTCCCTTACCTAATCATCATTGTTATCCAGAAAATTTGAACACACCTTCTCTCTGTAGTCACCATTGCGCCGCTGGCCCCCCCAGGGTGATCTGGGAACCGGTGGGTTGCATCCCAATTTCCCGGCCCAGCGACGGAACTAAGTGCACTACCTTGCCGCCCAACATGGTCATCAGCACCCGGATCTTCGCAATGTCATCCACTGGGATGGTTAAGTAATCTCGGTCCAGGACAACTAGATCAGCAAATCTGCCCGGTTCCAGAGAACCCATCTTGTCCTCGCGGAGTGCGTAGTAACCTCCTGAAAGAGTAGCCGACTTGAGCATCACTTCTCTGCTGATGGCTTGCTGCGGTGCGTTGATATTGCCCTCCTGATCCTTTCGCGTTATGCCTGCATGCAAAATAGTGAAGAACGTCAAATCAGTGTAGCCAAAGGGCCGGTCAATCTCGACGCTTTGTCTCACGCCAGCATCCAGAATGTTCTTCCTCGGGACAACCCATTGTGCTGCTTCCTCTCCGTAGTTCTTTAACACCGTTTGCGCTCTTCCTTCATAAATGTACATATCCCACCCCCCTAACATCATGCCCAGATTCTTGATTCGCGGAATCTGGTCGGGACGCGGGCTGATTGCCAAATGGTCATAGACATGCCGCTTGGCCCGTATCTGGTCAGGTGTCATACCGGAGTCCTTACTCCCCTGTTCAATCAGTTCCAGTATGTAGTCAATATCCTTATCACCTCCTGTGTGCGCAGCGGAAAACCGGTTCCCAGCCTTCATGGAATTGTAAAAGGCCTGCCGATTCCCTTGTTCGGTGGCAGGGTCGAAGTTGCACTTAGCCTCATTTTGCTTCACTTGTGGAGAGGTGCCGGGCAGCGTGGTGCAGTCGCTACCCGAAGAGGCTGGCCAGACTCCCACATTCCACAGATAATCGGAGCCTCTCTTCCAGATGACGTTCATAGCAGCCAGAAAATACGGATTTTTGAATATCTCATTCCCCACTGCACTGCCCAGCCAACTCCAGGGAATCCGAATGTCCATCCGGCCTTCCCGGTCCAGGGCATTGTAGGCGTTCAGGGCTCCTGCTGTGTACAGAGCGGACCCGTTGGTGGTCAGGCCGTATCCCGCCCACCAAGAGGTGCCCAGACCCACGATTTCCTTAAAAGTCTCTGGAGAATAGAGAACATCCTGTTCCACCTCTCGATAACAAGTACTGCAAACGCCGGTTTTTTCCGCGGCCACCGCCTCGATCAAGCTGAAATCAGTAAAGCCCCAATTCGAGTACCACTTCTTTGTTTCCTCAATTGCCTTTTGGTTCACTATCACTCCCACGAAACCAGCACGCAGAATCACCGGGTTATTAGGAGCTGTCATATCCAGCATCTGCTTTGTCAGCTGCCGGCCAAAAGATCCCTGTATTATATTGCGACCCTTGTATTCCTTCCCATACAACATGCTGATCCGAATCCATTGACCCGGCTTCGCCTTTTGAACCGCCTCCTCTAATAAACGGGGCAGCATCTGAACCTGCTGCTCGGGAGGTTCTTCCCACAAGAACCGTTCAATATGCATGTTGTCGTTTACAACTTTACGGATAATGTAGGGATTCAGCGGGTCCCAATCCATAGGGTGGTCATGCGTGGCAGCCATACCCGGGGTCACCATCCGGCCCTTCAAGTCCATGCTCTTCGTATTGGGACCGGCCAGGGCGCGAATTTGGGCGTCGGACCCCACGGCGACAATTGAGTCCCCTCGTATGGCAATGGCCTGGGCAATGGTCCCTAAGTTGCCATTGATCCCATGCTCATTCATGGTCACAAGTTTTCCGTTGAACAGAATCGTATCGGGCGGCGCTTGCTGGGCTGTTAGCCTGATCTCGCCAAGCCACACGGCAGTGATAACGAACAGGAGAGGCACAATCATTTTTCTTTTCATTTTTCTTGCTCCTTGAATTGGGCGGCGTGAGCCAACCGGATGGAAAAACTCCCCTGGGTGTCCTAAGGACACCCAAGGGAAATAACCAAAGATACACGTTCCGATGCCTAGAAGGTAAACTTCAAACCGAACTGGATCTGCCGGGGGCTCGTCCGCATCGAGGTGATCTGCCCAACCGTCGCGCTACGATTTCCCGCCGCGTTGGTGAAGATGGTATTGCCAGGATTGCCGAAGTTGGGGTGGTTCGGCATATTGAAGTACTCGGCCCGAAACTCCAGGTCCTGCGCCTCTCCCACGGCAAACTGCTTGAAGACCGAGAAGTTTACGTTCGTAATCCCGGGGGAGAACAATGGAAGCCGAGCCAGGTTCCCATAAAAGCCGGCCGGCTGTAAGACGTAGGCGCTGGGATCAAAGTAAGCATCCACAGTCCAGTTCTCGTTGATGGGGTTGTTGTTGCGCCCTGGGGCCAAATCCGGGCGATCTGCGATGTTCCCCGAACCGTTCCCGGCCCGGTCGAAGTTGTTGGCGACTTTAATCGGCACTCCGGTTCTGGTGGTGGCGATGCCATTGACTTGCCAGCCTCCCGCCAGCGCATTCAGGACGCCGCCCCAGTCCGACCCAATCGGCCTTCCGGAGCCGAACGGCAACTGGTAGCCAAAGGACAATGTGAAGTTGTGCGGGACGTGGAGATTCGAAAGGCTCTTGTCCGCGGCTATGTCATACAGGTTGTAAACATAAAACGTTCCGCCAGCCCCAGAAAGCTCGCCGCACTTGTTTCCGATCCCTATGGTGTCCAGGTTCTTCGAGAAGGTGTAGGAAACGTTGTAGTTCAATCCATTGTTGTAGCGTTGCTCGACCTGGAGTTGCAGCGAGTTAAACCAAGCATTTCCAATATTGTGCCAGGACCGTGTGGAGGCCCAAGTCTGGTTGGGTCTCGTGCGGGGCGTCGGGGTGTACCAGCGTTCGTATCCCACCGTGGGATCGAATTTCTTGACAGGGATATTCTGATAGGCGTTAGCCGTGCCCACCAGGTGCAAGCTCCTTGTCCCTATGTAGGTGGCCTTGGCCACAATAGTCTCAGACAACTGCCGCTCAATTCCGAAATTCCATTGCAGGTTATACGGATAGAGCATGTTGCGATCCATCACATTGGGTTCCCCCGCAGTGAGGGTTGTTGCCCGCCGGATGGGGTCCGGCCAGGGGGGAGCTTGTAAATTGAACTTCTCCGCCCACGGAGGGACGAAACTAGCCAACTGGTACTGGTACTCCAGCATGATCTCTTTGAAAACGCCAACGGCCCCTCGGAAGACGGTCTTCTGATCCGCAAAGGGTGTCCACGCAAATCCTACGCGGGGAGCGAAACCTTTGAGCGGATCGGTCAAGTGGAAAAGAGAATCGGTGAACTGGGTGTACTCAACGTCCTCGAGAATTCGCTCCAGCCCCGCCATCTTGCCATTGACCTCTTTGGGACCCGTAACCCGTTCCCACCGCAGTCCGAAGTTCAATGTCAAGCCGGGACGGACATTCCAGTCATCCTGGACAAAGAATGCCCCGTAGGTTTGTCGCCAGCCCCGGTATGTGTCCGGGAACGTGATCGGATTGATCATATTCCGGACAATGCCTCGCAGGAAGTTTCTCTCATTGGCAAAGCTGATATCCCCATAGCCCCAGGGGCGCGTGTCTGCATTCATCTGGTAGCGGGTTAGGTTTCCGCCAAACGCTACCGAATGGGCTCCCGGATTCCAGTTCACGGTGTCGCTGTAAATGAAGGTATTGTCCACAAAGCGCGTGAATGACCCGCCGCCCAAACCAGCACCGCTCAATACCAGCCCACCGGCTCCATTGATGCTGGGAAGCCCTGTCCGATTGATTCCGCCTGGAGCGCTTGGGTCGGGCATAACATAGGCGACGTCCGGATATTCGCTGGGGTTGAATACATCCTGCGAAACCCCATTGTATCGGTTGAAGCCAAGACGAACAGTGTTCAACAGGGTGGGGGAGAAGATATGGGTCTGTTCCAGAGCTGCAAAGCGATAACCCACGGTGGAGTTCAAGATCATCCCAGTCGGTACTCTTTCTAGGCTGACAAGTTTGGGCTGGTCCAGCGTGCTGTTATCAATCGAAAAGCGCCCGAAGAGGGTATCGTTATCGGAAATTTTCTGGTCGATCCGTACCATCCCGTAATTCTCGCTTCCCGAGTCCTTCAGAGCGCCCACCCATTGGCTGGTTCCTTCTCTCCGGTAAAGCCCTGTATTGGGTAAAGGAATCAAAGGCAGCAGCGGCTTGATTTGCTCGTGCACCGTAACTGTATCCGCCGGGGTCTGTGGCACCGGCTCGCTACACACTGCAACCCCTGTTGCACAATGGGTGATCCATCCCGTCCTCGCTTCTTTGGTCAATACGGTCTGGACGGTGGCGTTCCCTTTGCGGTGGCTTAGCCCTTCATAAGCCAAGAAGAAGAAGGTGTTGTCCTTATTGAGCGGTCCGCCCAGGGTGGCTCCAAATTGATTTCGTCTCGTGATCGGGCGTTCCGCACCGCGCCGGTTCAGGAAGAAATCATTAGCGTCCAGTTTATCGTTCCGGAAAAACTCAAAGACGTTGCCGTGAAATTCGTTGGTTCCGGAACGGGTTACGGCATTCACAATCCCGCCAATGGCTCTTCCATACTGCGCACCGGCGTTGGTTTGGATCAGGGAAAATTCACGCGTGGTCTCCACCCCTAAAAACTCTCCCAACGCGCTGCTGGGCGTCACATTCATGTAGGGAGCCACAATGTCCTGGCCATCCAGCAAATAAAGGCTTTGCTGAGGCCGCGCTCCATTCATTGAAATTCGCTTCCCACCGCCAAACACCGTGGGGGCTATCCCAATATCTGCTACGACGCCGGGCTGAATGGCGGCCAAATCGGTAAAGCTGCGGCCGTTGAGGGGAAGGTCACGCATTTTCTGTTCGTCGATCAGACCGGCGACCGTGGCATTGGTCGTCTCAATCAATGGCGCTTCTCCCGTGACTGTAATGCGCTCTGCCACAGCGCCTACTTGCATGGAAAAGTCCACCATCGCTTCGCGGCCCACTGTCAGCACGATGCCGGTTCGAACCGCTGATTGGAACCCAGCCGTCTCTGCGATGATTTCATAATTCCCCAAGGGAAGCTGCGGGGCCCGGTAACGGCCCGCCTCATCGGTTGAAACGGTGCGGCTGATGCCGGTGTCCGTATTGCGTAAGGTGATGGACGTTCCCGGAATCACCGCTCCCGTTGTATCAGCAACAGTTCCAAGAATCGTTCCGGTCGTTACCTGAGCTGCTGCAATTCCAATGCTCAACAACACACT